>JAPLOH010000111.1:0-17212 GCA_026400845.1 Alphaproteobacteria bacterium | reverse complement strand
GTGCCGACGAGCGAACCGGAGCCGGCGAAGGCGCCTGAGCCGCCGCCCCCTACGCCCGAGCCACCTGCCGAGGAGCCGCCCCCCCCTCCCCCGCCGCCCATTCCGCCACCCGCGCCACCGCCGGCGCCGGAGGAGCCTGCCGAACTGTCGCCTCCACCACCCCCACCTCCTCCGCCGCCACCTCCACCACCCCCACCTCCTCAACCACCGCCGGTTCCCGTGCAGCCGCCGGTGCCCCCTTCTCCCCCGCCGGCACCCGTTGCCACCCCACCGGAGGTGCGCATCGGCAAGCTCGGCATCGATGGCCGCATCGAGGACCCCAACGGCGTGCTCATCCCCGCCGAGCCCGAAAGCGGCAACTGGCCGCCAACCTACCCCCGCGAGGCCGCGCTGCTCGGCCAGCAGGGCACCGTCACCCTGCGCATCCACGTCGCGGCCGATGGCACGGTAACGGCGGTGGACGTCACCGAATCTTCCGGCTATCCGCTGCTCGACCAGGCCGCGCGCAAGGCCATTCTCGCCTGGCGCTACAGTCCCGCGCGGCGCGCCGACGGCAGCATGGCGTCGGCGGTCACCACGCTCAAAATCCAGTTCGCCCCCTGAGGACACACATGGTTCGCATCGATCGCGTCATCACCCGCGGCGGAGACGCCGGCAGCACCTCCCTCGGCGACGGCACCCGCGTCGCCAAGGACGCGCTGCGCGTCGAGGCCTATGGCGCAGTCGACGAGGCCAACGCCGCGCTCGGCGTGCTTCGCCTGCACACCCAGGGCGACGCGGACGCCATGCTGGCGCGCATCCAGAACGACCTGTTCGACGTCGGCGCCGACCTTTGCGTCCCCGGAGAGATGGGCGACCGGCTGCGTCTCACCGACGCCCCCTCGCTGCGGTTGGAAGCGGAGGTGGCGGAGATGAATGCCTCCCTGCCGGCGCTGAAAAGCTTCGTGCTGCCCGGCGGCACGGCGGCTGCCGCCCACGCCCATGTCGCCCGCACCGTGGTGCGCCGCGCGGAACGCCGGGTGGTGGCGCTCGCCGCCGCCGAGACGGTGAACCCCGAAGTGGTGCGCTACCTCAACCGCCTCTCCGACCACCTCTTCGTGCTCGGGCGCGCGCTCAACGACAATGGTGCCGCGGATGTCATGTGGGTGCCTGGCGCCAACAGGTAATCTGGCGCGGCCGCAGGATGATTGGCAGACTGGCATGATGAGCACCGACCCCGATATCTTCTCCGTCATGACCGTCCATGCGCTGGACGTCGCCACCGAAACCGCCGAGCGCGTTGCCCGCGAGCACTGGGGCATCGCCGGCACGGCCCGCGTGCTGACCGGCGAGCGCGATCGCAATTTCCACTTCCGCGCCGAGGACGGGCGCGAATTCGTGCTGAAATTCGCCAATCCGGTAGAGCGTGCCGAGGTGGTCGACATGCAGATCCAGGCACTGCGTCACGTCGCCGGCGTCGACCCGTCTTTCCCGGTGCCACGGGTGATCCCGATGCCGGATGGCAGCGTGGAGACCTTGGTGCCGCATGAGACCGGCGGCATCCAGCGGGTGCGGCTGCTGTCCTGGGTACCCGGCACATTGCTGCACGCCGCGCGCCGCAGTGCTGCCCAGCGCGCCGCCTGCGGGCGCGGGCTCGCCCGGCTGGAGGTCGCGCTGGCCGGCTTCACCCACCCCGCCACCGGCCACGCGCTGATCTGGGACATGCAGCATCTGCTCCGCCTGCGCGAACTCGCCCCGATGCTGGGGACGCAGGAGGCGCGCGACGTGTTCGGCTCGATCCTCGACGAATTCGCCGCGCGCGTCGCCCCTGCGCTGCCAAACCTGCGCCGCCAGGTGCTCTACAACGACATGAACGGCGGTAACACGTTGGTCGACAGCACCGACCATGACCGCCTCGCCGGCATCATCGACTTCGGCGACATGGTGGAAACCGCAGTGGCGATCGACGTCGGCACCGGCGCCACCTCGCAGCTCGCAACGGACATCAACGAGGTCACCGCGCTTGGCCTGTTCGTTGGCGGCTATCACGCCGTCTACCGGCTGTTGCCCGAGGAGATCGCGCTGATCCCGTTGCTCACCGCCGCGCGCATCGCCATGTCGCTGACCCTGCAGTCCTGGCACCGCAAGGTGCAGCCGGACAACCCACACTACGCCGACGTCACGGAAGCGATGCTGCGCCGCCGTCTCGACAACATCGCTGCGCTCCGTGCGCCAGGGGTGGAGGCGGCGCTACGGCGGGCGTGCGCGGTTTGACGATCGGGTAGGAAGAAAATGCTTCTTTTCGGAAAAATGAACGGTCTTCTTCCTCGCGCGCCCTAACGGCCGGCGGGATCAGAACTGCTTCAACAACCGGTCGATATAGTCAAGTTCAGGCTGCGGGCGGGTGCGTTCGGCGCCGCGGCGGCGGAGTTCGTCCTGGATGGCGCGAGCGCGGGCCGCCTCCATTTCTTCCGGCACCTGGGTCAGGCCGCTTTCGTCGAGCCCGCCGCTGCCTTCCTTGAGTTGGCGACCCAGCGGATCGCGCTTCTCGTCGGCGCGGCGATCGACCCCGCGGCGGCCGCCCCAGGGGCGGTTCGGCTGGCCGGGCCCGAAATTCCGCCCGCCCGGCTGATTGCCGAAGCGATTGCCGGGCTGGCTGCCGTCGCCGGGCTGGTTGCCCTCGCGCCCGTTCTGGCCATCCTGGCCGTCCTCGCCATCCTCGCCATCCTCCCCGTCGTCGCCGTCTTCCTGGCCGGGGCGGCCGAACATGCGGGCCATTTGCTGGCTCATCGCCTGACTGCCCTTTTGCAGGGCGGCGATAGCCTTCTGCGCGGCGGCGGCGGCGGCGGCGTCGCGCCCGTCGGCCATGGCCTGGCCGGCGTCGCGCATCGCGCTGTCCGCCTCGCCGAGATTGGGCGGCACTTCGCCGGTGAGGTCCCCGTGCTGCTGCATCAGTTCACCGAGCGCGCGGCGCAGCGCCTGCTGCACGCGCTGGTCGGCGCGCCGCTCCGCCTCGCGCTTCTCCGCGGCCTGCCGACGCTGCTCGTCGGTCTGGCCGAAGGTTTGGGCGTTCGGGCGCGGGAAGCCGGGGCGGTTGGGGTTGAAGGCGCCACGATCGGCGTCCTCGCGCCCTTGGGTATGGTCGAGCAGGCCGCCTTCGCGGCGCACCATGTCCTGCACGGCGGACATCTGTTGCTCGCCGCGCTGGCGCTTCTCGGCGCGCTGCTTTTGCCGCTCGGCCTTGCGCTCCGGCCGATTGCCGCCTTTTTCCAACTCGTCGAGCAGTTTTTCCATCTCGGCCAGCTTCTCGCGCGCCTTGTCCAGATCGTCCCGATCGGCGGCATTGCGCATTTCCTCGGTGAGGCGGCGAAGGTCCTGCGCGTCCATGCGCTGACGGTCGGGGTCGAATTTTTCTGACCCCGGGTCCCGCCTGGCCTGCTCGGCGAGGGCCTGGAGGTGGCGATCGAGCGCCTCCTGCACCTCCTTCATGCGCTTCTCGATTTCGGCCTTGTCCACCTGCTCGCCGCGCTTCTCCGCCTCCAGCAGGTCGCGCAACGTCTGCCGCGCCTGTTCGAGCGCCTTCGCGGTGCGGTCCGGCGCGCCTTCCTCGAAGTGCAGCGCGAGTTGCCACAGACGCTCCTGCGCCTCCTCCACCGCGCCCGCCGCGCGCTCGCGCAGCAGCAATGCGGTGATCGCCTGGAGGTTGAGGAAGGCGGGGAGGTCGTCCTTCCAGACATCATCGAGCCCCGCCAACGTCTGCAATTCGCCGGCGGCGCGCGTGCGCTCCTGCGGCCGCAGGGTGAGTTGCTTGCGGATCAGCACCAGGGCGCGGGCCATGGGATGCTGGAATTCACGTTCCGGCAGGGTGAAACCGGCCTCGGCGCTGGTGCCGGCAAGCCCGGTCGCCTCGCGCGCGGTGAGCACCGCGATCACCGGCAGGCCGGCCCAGGGATGGGGCGTGAGGTCCTGCTGGCGGGCGCCTTTTGCTGCCTTCGGGCTGCCGCCAGGGAGCGGAATGGCGATCACCACTGCTGGGGCCTCGGGCCGGTCCTTGAGGTGTAGCTCGGCTTGCAGCGCGGTGACGCCATAGGCGTGGCTGACCTGCCAGGGCAGCCTGGTCTGCGGCACCCGCTGATTGGGGGCAGCACCCGGCGGCTCGGGGAAGCGGACCTCGGGCGCGCGATTGGCGATCACCGTCACGTCCCAGCCGGTGATCTCCCGCCCGGCCCGGCGCACGGCGATGCGCCCGCCGGTGGCGAGGTCGCGGTCGGCCTGGAAACTCGCCGGGCCGAGGGCGGCGAAGGGTGCCGGGCCGTCGGGGAGGAGGAGTTCCGGCGTGCCATCGCCGCCGCTGAGGTTGATGGTGAGATGGGCGCCCGCCGGCACGCTCGCAACACCGCCCTCCGCCTTGAGAAACACCGGGGCCAGCCCGGTATGCGCGGGCGGCGTGATCCAGGCCTGGATCAGCACCTGCGCCGGCGTGGCGGGCGGCGCGAAGCTCGGCTGGATGGCACGCCCGAGCCGGGCCATGGTCTGCTCGCCGGCGACGCCGATCGCCGCGATCAGCGCCACCAGCGCCAGGGCGCGCAGGGCATGGCGATCGATGGCGGCGAGCCCCGGCCGCGGCAGGCCGACGCGCAGGCGCACGATCTGCGCGCGGGCGCGGGCGATATGGGCGTGCCACAGCGATTCCGCGCCAGGCAGCGCCGGGCGATCCTGCAGGATCTCGAGCGGCCGGTGGCGCAGGCCGGTGGCCCGTTCGAGCCGCCGGTCCGCCTCACCGATACTGGGGGCCACGATGCGACGGATCCCCCGGACGAATGCCGCGAGCGTGGCGAAGGCGAACACCGCGAGCAGCGCAACGCGTGCCCAGGGCGCCAGCAGCGCCGGCGCTTCCAGCAAGGCGAGCACGAGAAAGGCGGCGATGATCCCGAGCGGCGGCCACAGCGCCGGCCAGACCCGCTCGTAGAGCATCGCGAGGCGCGCCTCGGCGCGCTTGCGCCGCAGGACGTAGAACAAGACATCGGTCTCATCCGGCGCCTGCGGCGGCTCCGTCACGGCAGGAACTCCGGAACCGACTCGTTGGCCCATAGCGCCTCGATCTCCTGTCGCGGCCGGATCACCGACCAGCGGTCCCCGTCCACCATGGCGATCGGCGGCAGGCCGCGCGCGTTGTAGGTGGAGCTCATCACCGCCCCGTACGCCCCGGCGTCGAGGATCGCCACACGCGCGCCCGCCGGCAGCCGCGGCAGCGCGCGGGAGGTCGCGAAGGTGTCGCTCGATTCGCAGATCGGGCCGACAACATCGACCAGCGACGTCGCCCCCACCGCATTCCCCGCCGCCAGCGGCACAATCCCGTGCCAAGCCTCATACATCGCCGGCCGCACCAGATCATTCATCGCGGCATCGATCACCACGAACCGCTCATCCCCCTTGGTCAAAATCACCGAGGCCAGCAACACCCCCGCCGGCCCCACCAGCCAGCGCCCCGGCTCCACCATCAATTGCAGCCCCATGCCGCCGAACGCCACTCGCATCGCCCCCGCCAGCGCCGCCGGCAACGCCCCCGGCTCGTCCTGATAGCCAATCCCGATCCCGCCGCCGCAATCCATCCGGCTGACCGTCTGCCCGGCCGCGCGCAGCGTGCGGATCAACGCGGCAGCCCGGTTGAAGGCTTCCAGATAAGGAGCGGTATCGAGGATCTGGCTGCCGATATGCAGCGCGATACCCACTGGGGCAACACCAGGCAGCGTCGCCGCATGGGCATACAGCGCGGCCGCGTCGCCATAGGCGATGCCGAACTTGTTCTCGGCCTTCCCCGTGGTGATCTTGGCATGCGTCCCGGCATCCACATCCGGGTTCACCCGCAGCGCCACGTCAGCCGTCCGCCCCATCGTCGTCGCGATCGCCGAAATCATCGCCAGTTCCGCCGGGCTCTCCACATTCAGCTGAAAAATCCCCTCCCCCAGCGCCAACCTGATCTCGGCCTCCGTCTTCCCCACCCCGGAAAACACGATGTGATCCGCCGCCACCCCCGCCTTGCGCGCCCGCAGCAACTCCCCCCCACTCACCACATCCGCCCCGGCCCCGCCGCGCGCGAAGACGCTGAGCACCGCCAGATGATCATTCGCCTTCACCGCGTAATGCACCTGGGCATCCAACCCCGCCAACGCCGCCTGAAGCTGCTTCAGCCGCGCCCGCATCGTCCCCGCGCCATACACCCAAACCGGCGTCCCCAACGCATCGGCAATCGCCGCCAAGGGCACGCCCTCCAGCACCAGCCCGTCAAACGCATGCATGGACAAATGCGGCCGCGCGGCAATCAGCGCGGCAACATCAGGTTCGGTCGCGGAGGACACGGGAGCAAGTGAGGCCATGCGTTGGAGACTAGCCATGGGTTGGTCCGGCGCCAAGTTTTTCCGAAAGAAAGGCAAGCGCTTCTTTTTTGAAAAAAAGAAGCAAAAAACTTTTGTCCGGTTTTCTCCCCGCTCGGGTTTGCGGTAGGCCCCGAAAGGACCGTTGAGCACAGAGAATCGTTGAGCACAGAGACTCGTTGAGCACAGAGACTGGGCAAGATTTCGCTGGCGTTGCGCCTCTAGCGGCGTGAGGCATAGACGATGTGCGACCTGCCGGTGGTCCACCACCTCGCGGACTGCGTGGCGGTGATGTATCTCGGCTGCGCCTTCCGCAGCGGCTGCTCCCTCGCCACCAGCACCTGCGACCACGCAACGCCGCCACTCGAAGGAGCGGGGCATCCCGTGGCGTGCTTCGAAGCCGAATAGGCCGCACATCGCCGCAGATCGGGCTGGTCCCGCCCCTTCGGCGGCGGCGTGGCCGGGCGCGGCGCCGGGCGCGCGATGCCGCCCAGCGCGCGCGGCGGCGGCGGAAAACCGGGCCGGAGGACACGCGGTGCCGTCACTTCCGGCACACGGACCGCCCGGCGCGAAAAACGCCGAACGGAGTCCGTGCGCGGGATGGCGATATGCCGCTTTGCCCCGCGCCCACGCGGCCGCACCGCCACGTCGGGCACGATCGGCCCCGCGGCAAGCCGCGCCATGATGGCGGCAAAATCCCGCCCCCATTGCGTCAGCATCGCATGCAACGCCCGCCCGCCGGGCAGCCACCGCCACAACCCCCAGGGCGCCAACAACGCCACCAACAACCCGGCCACGGCTTCGCCGAGCAGAACCGCGGGGTGCGGCTCGGCCTGGGAAGGCGCGGTGGAGGGGGCGTTCGTGTTCATGGGGTGTATATAACGCACGAGTTAGATTGAATCAAGGAAAAAATAGCCTATCTTGGCATAAAATTTTCTCCCCCGCGCCACGACCTCGGATGAGCGGGTGACGGAGCGAGTTCGTGTTATGGATCTCGCTGCGCACCTCCATCTTACGCTCGCTACCGATCGATTCAGAGAACAGGGAAGGAGATCAGCTGTCGTTTGGGAATGCGCCGAGCGTCGGAACCCGAGCGGGTTGGTACAAGCCAACCATTCAGGCAACCGTGTAACATAAACAATGCAGGGGTGGCCGCAGAAATGAGGCCGACCCCTGCCGGACGTCGGCCCGCTTTCTGCCTGCCCCGGTTCTAGAAGTGGCCGATCGTCATCGTGTGCAATGTGTCGTCGATCGTGAAACTAAGCTGACTGGTATCGACCGACCCGGCGAAGTCCAGATTGATCGTCGCACCACCGATGGTGTTCACGAACACGCTGCTGCCCGACGTCCCGAAATTCGTGATGTTGGCGTCATCGACGCCCTCCAGCACGATCTTATCGGTGGCCGCGAAGCCGTCGAACGCCCCGAAGCTCTGGCCGATCGGGTTCTGTAGATCAACCGTGGCTGATCCGCCCAGGAACAGGAAGCTCGCGACACTGAGGCCGCCACCGACCAGTAGCGTCGATCCGCCATTGAGTTTGACGCTGGTTGAGCTTGCGATGACGGTGGTGCCGCTGATCGCCCAGGTGGTGCCGACCACGTCGATCAGGCTGACACCGCTGCCTATCGTCCCAGCATCGAGCAGCCCGGTCCCCGGCCCTGCGGCGAGAGTGAGCGTCGCCGATCCGGTGCCGTCGTAGAAGTCAATGTTGCCACCATTGAACCGCCCGGTCGTCTCATCGATGATCGTCGCGCTCGCGTTGGCCCACACCTTGATGGCGGCAACGTCGCCGGTGATGGTGCCGGCATTGTCGATGGTCGCATTGGCGCCGTTTTCGACGAACACGCCGTAGGTGCCGCCGCTGACGGAGCCCGCGTTGTCGATCTCCCCGCCACTGATCCAGATGCCGGTGCCGCTGCCCACGATCGCGCCCGACCCGGTGTTGGTGAGCAGCCCGAAGCTGCCGTTCACGGCGGCCTGGTTGATGCCCAGGCCTTGGCCGCCGGAGATTTGGCCGCTGTTGGTCAGCGTGTTGGTCGATCCGCCCGGTGCTACGCCGACAAAGTCGCCATGGATGCTGCCGGCGTGTTGGTCGATCCGCCCGGTGCTACGCCGACAAAGTCGCCATGGATGCTGCCGGCGTTGCTGATGTCGAGGGGGTTGCCGAGGTTCGAGATGCCGAAGCGGACGCCGTCGATCAGGCCAGAGGCGGCGTTGGTGATTGTCGCCGTGCCACCATACCAATTCACGATGGCGTCGTTGCCGGTGATGGTGCCGGCGTTGTCGATGGTCGCATTGGCGCCGGTTTCGACGAACACGCCGTAGGTGCCGCCGCTGACGGAGCCCGCGTTGTCGATCTCCCCGCCCTTGATCCAGATGCCGGTGCCACTGCCCACGATCGCGCCCGACGTGGTGTTGGTGAGCAGCGCGAAGTTGCCATTCACCGCGGCCTGATTGATGCCAAGGCCTTGTCCGGCCGAGATTTCGCCGCTGTTGGTCAGCGTGTTGCTCTCCCCGCCCGCCGCCACGCCGACGAAGTCGCCATGGATGCTGCCGGAATTGCTGATATCGATCGGCTCGCCGAGGTTCGAGATGCCGAAGCGTACGCCGTCGATCAGACCAGAGGCGGCGTTGGTGATCGTCGCCGTCGCACCATACCAATTCACGATGGCGTCATTGCCGGTGATGGTGCCGGTGTTCGCGATGGTGGCGTTGCTGCCGCTATCGACAAACACGCCATAGGTGCCGCCGCTGACAGCGCCGGCATTCTCGATGTCTCCGCCCCTGAACCAGATGCCGGTGCCGCTGCCGGCGATCGCTCCCGATGCGGTGTTAGTCAATAACTTGAAGGTACCGTTGACCGCAATGTTGTCGGTACCCAGTCCATGGCCGCCCGAGATCACGCCGCTGTTGGACAATGTACGGACGCCCGACCCTGTGGCCGCAACACCTTGATAGTCACCACTTATCGTCCCGAAATTGGTGATATTGTTCATGGTGTTGAAGTTGACGATCCCGAAACGGGCCCCATGGATGGTGCCCGTGGCATTGTTCAGGATGTTGACGATCGTTCCTGTATTGCTCACTGCATCGAGCCCGGAGGCGGTGATGATGCCATTATTCACGAGCTTGAAGAGCGTTCCAGCCGCAGCACCGTCGACGAAAACACCGGCGGAAACCCCGTTAATTCTGCCGCCGGTCTTCCCGGCACGGGTGTTCGTCAAAACGCCAACCGAGCCGTCGACGGTCAATGCATAGGTCCCGGAGATCGATCCGTGGTTGACAAAACGACGGAGCGGGCCAGTAAGCGTGATCGTCATGTTCCCCCCAAGTGTTTATGTATTTCGTGCCTAACGTAACATCTGTTCCGGGTGCTGCCAAGGGAGCCGCGGGTGACGAAACGGAGAAAACAAGCGTAGCAAGTGTGGGATACCTAGGCGCAGCGCGACGCATCGTTGCCACTGTCATGCCATTGCGCAGCGCTTACCCAATGAAATATTGCCGTCCGTTCGGTCGCAATGATGCGTCGCGCTGAGCTTACGCATCCGACGCTCGCTGCCGCAAGATCGAAAAGTGACAGCGCTCTCTCGGATCGAAGCCGATCCGCTGCCGCTTCCGTCGCCGCTTCGCTGCGCTACGCGTCAGGGTTTTTTGCGGAGCTTTTTTGCAAAAAAGCGACCGCTTGCTTGCCTTTACGCTGCGACGGCGATGCGGGCACCGCGTCGTCCATGCTGGCGCACCACCAGGAAGAAGATCAGCGCGACGTTGGCGATATTGAACAGCACGCCGACTTCGAAGGCGACCACGTAGGTGCCGAAGGCGTCGTAGAGCAGGCCGCCGAGCCAGGCGCCGCCGGCCATGCCGAGGAGGCCGCCGAAGGCGGTGACGGGGACGCGCCAGCCGGCTTCGGCGGCGGGGAAGACTTCGCGGATGACCAGCACGTAGGCCGGCACGATGCCGGAGAAGCCGAGGCCGAAGGCGGTGGCGACCATGAAGAGGCCGGTTTCGTCCTGGGTGGCGAGAAACAGGGCCAGCGCGATGGCCTGGCAGGTGGAGCCGGCGAGGATGGAGCGCAGGCCGCCGATGCGGTCGGACGCCCAGCCCCAGAATTGGCGGCTGAGGAAGGCGCTTCCGGTCAGCACGGAGAGCATGGCGGCGCCGTGGGCGCGGGTGATGCCGAGGTCGGTGCAGAAGGCGACGAGATGGGCGGACGGCAGGGCCATGGGGATGCAGCAGAGGAAGATCGCCAGGGTTACGAGGGCGTGCAGCAGATTGGGGCTCATGTTGAGGGCGCGGGCGCCGGGGAGTGGGCCGCCATGGGCGCCGCCGGCGGCGAGGGCTTCGGGCGGGCGGGTGAAGAAGATGGCGGCGATGGGGAGGGCGAGGGCGAGTTCGGCAGCGCCGAACAGCCACATCGCGCCGTGCCAGCCCCAGGCGGCGATGGCGCGTTCGAAGATGGTGGGCCAGAGGACGCCGGCGACGTATTGGCCGGACATGATGAGGGCGAGCGCGGCACCGCGGCGACGATCGAACCAGCGGGTGGTGTAGGTCATCAGGGGGGCGTTGAAGGCGCCGTTGCCGAGCAGGCCGATGAACAGGCCGTGGCCGATATAGAGTGCCCAGATGCCACCCCAGGTGGAGATCCACATGCCGAGCGCGACGCAGATCGCGCCCATCACGGTGACTTTGCGCACGCCCACGCGCTCGGCGACCCAGCCCATGGGGATGCCGCCGATGCCGGTGCCGAGCCAGGCGAGCGAGGAGGCGAAGGCGGCGGCGCCGCGGGTGACGTCGAGGTCTTCGGCGACGGCTTTCATGCCGACGACCATGGCGAGGGGGGCGCCGTAGGTGACGGAGAGCACCGCGAACACCGCCGCCGCCGCGACCCAGGAGGCGCGGGTTTCGATGCTGCCGGCGGCGTGGGTGTGGCTCATGACTGCAAGTGCTCCACGACGCCGGCGATGAAGGAATCGCAAAGGGCGAGTTGGTCGAGGGGGACGAATTCGTCGGCCTTGTGGGCATGGACGATGCTGCCGGGGCCGCAGACGATGCTGGGCACGCCGTAGGCTTCGAAGAAGCTGGCTTCGGTGCCGTAGGCGACTTTCTCCACCGTCTTGTCGGCCAGCAGGGACTGGGCGAGGCGGTAGACCGCGGCTTCGGGGCAGGGAGAGAGGGCGGGGATGGCGTTGACGCGGGTGAATTCGATGCCGGCGGCAGGGGCGATGGCGCGCATCTGCGCGGTCAGTTGGTCGGCGAGGCTTTGCAGTTCGCCGATGATGGCATCGGGGTCGAAGCCCGGGATGTAGCGGTAGTCGAACAGGAATTCGGCCAAAGCGGGCACGATGTTGGGGCCGTTCCCGCCGGTGAAAAGGTTGGTGGAGATGGTGGTGAAGGGGACGTCGAAGCCTTCGGCGCGGGCGCCGTGGTCGCGCTCACGGGCGCCGATGGCCTGGATGCGGGCGATGATGGCGGCTGCGTATTCGATGGCGTTGACGGCGGTGTGGGTGAGGGAGGAATGGGCGGCCTTCCCCGTCACGCGTGCCTTGTAGACCCGCCCACCCTTATGGGCCGAGACCAGGCGCATCGAGGTCGGCTCGCCGATGATGGCGCCGGAGGGGTGGACGCCCCAGCCGGCCATCGCCGTGATGAGATGGGGAATACCGAGGCAGCCGACCTCCTCGTCATAGGTCAGCGCGACATGGATGGGTTCGCGGAGGGGCTTGGCGAGAAAATCTGGCACATGGCCGAGGATAACGGCGTCATACCCTTTCATGTCGCAGGCGCCGCGGCCGTAGATGCGGCCGTCGCGCTCGGTGGCGGTGAAGGGATCGGAGGTCCAGGCCTGGCCGTCGACCGGCACCACGTCAACATGGCCGGAGAGGACGATCCCGCCCCTCGCTTTGGAACCGGGCCCCTCGCCGAAGGTGGCGAGCATGTTGGCCTTGGTGCGGTCGGCGTTCCAATCCATCCGCGTGGTGGCGCCGTGCGCCTCCATGTGGGCGCGCGCCCAGTCGATGCAGGCGAGGTTGGAATTGCGGCTGACGGTGTCGAACCCGATCAGCGTCCTCAAGGCAGCGAGAGTGCGCGGATCGGGCGGCATGGCCTACTCCTGGTAGGTGGCGACGAATTCTTCCAGCCGGTTCATCGCCTCGGTCAGCATGTCCTGGCTCTTGGCGTAGCACAGGCGGATGTAGCGCTCCGAGCCCTTGCCGAAGGAGATGCCCGGCGCCATGCCGATCTTGGCCTCCACCACCGCGCGCTTGCAGAAGGTCAGCGTGTCCTCGACGCCATCCACGCTGAACATCGCGTAGAAGCTGCCCTCGTTGGGGATGTTGTGGACGCGCGGCATGCGGGAGAGGCGGTCATTCACCAGGGTGCGGCCTTGGGCGCAGCGGGCGGTGAAGGATTTGGTGAATTCCTCGCCCTGGCTGAGGGCGGCGATGGCGCCGTACTGAAGGAATTCCGGGGCACCCGAGGTGTTGAACTGGATGAGCTTCTCGAAGGAGTCCCTGTGGCCCTCGGGATAGACCACCCAGCCGAGCCGCCAGCCGGTCATCGCCCAGGCCTTGGAGAAGGAGTTGACCACGAAAACCGGGTCATTCGGCTTGGCGATGTTGAGGAAGGAGAAGGCGATCGGTCGGTCATAAACCAGGCGGTGATAGACCTCGTCCGACAGGATCGCGATGCCCTTCTCGCGGGCGAAGGCGAGCAGCCGCTCGGCCTCCTCGGGCGTGATCATCCAGCCCGTCGGGTTGCCGGGGGAGGCGAGGTAGATGACTTTGGTGTTGGCGTCGCAGGCGGCGAACACCTTGTCCATATCGAGCGACCAGCCGGCATTGCCCGGCGTCATCGCCACTTCACGGGCCTCGGCGCCGCAGATCTGCATGGCGCGCATGATGTTCGGCCAGGACGGCGTGATCGCCACCACGTTGTCGCCCGGTTTCACGGTCGCCTGCGCGATCAGCATCACCGCCGACATGCCGGAGGGCGTCAGCGCGATGCGGTGCTCGGGGATGTCGACGTGGTAGATCGACTTCAGATAGGCCGAGATCGCGTCCCGCATCGGGGCGATGCCGCGGTTGGGCGTGTAGAAGGTCTTGCCGGCCTTCATCGCTTCGGCGGCGGCTTCGCAGATGAAGTCGGGCGTGGGCACATCGGGCTCGCCGGCGAACATGGCGATCACCGAGGGATCGCCGTAGCCCATGCGCCAGACCTCGACGATCGGGCTGTCTTCAAGGACCTCGATGTCGTGGCGGATGAGACTCATGGATGTTCCCCGGTGCGGATATAGCCGGCGATGGAGCACGCCGGGACGGTTCGGGTCAATCGGCGGGCGGGGTGCAGTTGGGGCGGCTTGGTGCTCGGGAATTTCAGAAAAAGCTTTGAATGGTATGATTTTGCAGTAATTTTTGCGCCGCAGAGGGTTGACGCGGCAACGCCAGGGCATGGCAGGGTCGTTCCATCATGGTGCTATGGGAGCCCGCCGCGATGCCGATCCTGCCGCGCTTGGCGCTGCTTGCCGCAATATGTTTGCCACCGGCGGGCGCCGTGGCGGATACCGCCATGCCCGCCGTCAACCCCGCCACTCCGCCGCCGCAACCGCTGGAGGGCTGGGTGCGGGAGAGCGCGCACGCGTGGCTGCGCACCGATGTGGCGAACACCGCGCTCGCCTGGCGCCGGGTCAACGCCAACCAATGGGCGCGGGTGGCGCCGGACGGCGGCTGAGTTCACCGCCGCGGGGTCGCCGCCGCAACCACGCGATGGCAGCGGCGATGAAGGCGCGGTGGCGTAGATGATGGTCACGTCGGCCAGCGTGGTCAGGCAGCGCTCGATCTGACCGATGGCGCGCTGGTTCGCCTTGCAGCGGGACACCGTCGCGCTTTGACTTGCTGCCCCGCGCGGGACAATGATCCCGCCGAGCAAAACAGGGGCGGACCATGGGCGACAAACGCGCGGCTTCGGTAATCCTGGCACTTGCGGCCGTGCTGGCGCTGCCGACGCAGGCGGCCGACCTGCGGATGGCCTTGAGTTCCTCGCCGAGCGCGATGGACCCGCATTTCCACAATCTCGGCGCCAACCTCAACGTCGCCGCCAACATGTTCGACACGCTGGTGCGGATGGACGCCGACAGCCGGCTGCAACCGGCGCTGGCGGCGAGTTGGAAGGTGATCGACGATACCACCTGGGAGTTCAAGCTGCGGGACGGCGTGCGCTTTCATGACGGCAGCCCGCTCACCGCCGATGACGTGATCTATTCGCTCGACCGTCCGGGCAAGCTGGTGAACTCGCCGGCCGGTTTCGCGATCTTCACCAAGGCGATCGCCACCAAACAGGCGCTGGACGCCTCCACCATCCGCATCACCACCGCCGGCCCCTACCCGCTGCTGCTGTCCGACCTCAGCACCATCTATATCCTCAACCGCAAATCCGCCGAAGGGGTGGCGACCGAGGATTTCCCCAAAGGCGCCGGCATGGTCGGCACCGGACCGTACCGCTTCGTCGCCTTCCAGCGTGACGACCGCGCGGAACTTGCCGCCAACCCCGCGCCGTGGGGCGACAAGCCGGGCTGGGACAAGGTGACGATGCGTTTCATCCCCAACAATGCCGCGCGCCTCGCGAGCCTGCTGGCCGGTGACATCGACGGCATCGAGGGCGTGCCGACCGCCGATCTGGCCAGCGTGAAGGCCAATCCCAAACTGGTGTTCGCCCAGAAGGTCTCGGCCCGGCTGGTCTATTTCTACCTCGACGGCGGCCGCGCCGAGACCCCGCAGGTGACCGCCAAGGACGGCTCCAAGCTCGCCAGGAACCCGCTCGCCGACCAGCGCGTGCGCCAGGCGATGTCGCTCGCCATCAATCGCGAGGCGATCGCCGAGCGGGTGATGTCGGGCCTCGGCTACCCCACGGGGAACCTCGTGCCGGAGGCGCTGTTCGGCCATGACCCGGCGATCAAGGTGCCGGGTTTCGACCCCGAGGCGGCGAAGAAGCTGCTCGCCGAGGCCGGCTACCCCGATGGGTTCGGCATCACCATCCACGGCCCGAATGACCGCCTGGTGAATGACGCCCAGATCGTCCAGGCGGTCGGCCAGATGCTCGCCCGCATCGGCATCGCCGCCAAGGTGGAAACGGCGCCGATGGCCTCCTATGCCGGGCGCGGCGCCAAGGGGGAGTTCTCCTTCGGGCTGATCGGCTTCGGCTCGCAGACCGGCGAAGCAAGCGCCATCCTGCGTGCCATCATCGCCTGTGCCGACCCCAAGAGCGGCGGCGGGCTCTACAACTGGAGCTTCTACTGCAACCGCCAGGTCGATGATTACCTCGGCCGCGCCTTGCAGACCGTCGATGATACCGCCCGGCGGGACCTGCTGCGCCAGGCCACCAGCCTCGCCGTCAGCACCCAGGCGATCATCCCGCTGCATTTCCAGGCCACCACCTGGGCGGCGCGCCAGGGGCTCACGATCGTGCCGCGGACGGATGAGCGGACCTTCGCAGCGACCTTCCGGCCGGCGCCGTAAGGGCGGCCCGCTGTTAAACCGTGTTTTGAAGTCGCATGTTGGCCGCCCATCGGGGGACAGCCAGCGCCGAGCGGACGACCTCGCGGGAACCACATGCAGCCTTCAACGCGCAGGTCATTGGGCGGCGGTGAACCGCTGGCCGCGCCCGTCGGCTTGTCCCCCATGAAGCTGTGGCCCCAGGTGCCGGTTTACCCGCGCCGCGGCACGGTCGGCCGGCATTGCCGAACGTCGAGCCAGGATCGATTGCCGGTCACGCGAACCAGACGCTAAAGAGCATCCCGAGCGGCCATGGTCCCGGCCCGCTGCGACGGAGTGTCCAGATGACCGACGGCAAGCAGACCCATCCCAACACGCCGGCGTACCGGGGTTCGATCTCCAAGCCGCGCATCGCGCGCTTGATGCCACCAGTCTTCGCCCTGCACATCCGGTCTACCTTGCGCCGGCTGGAGGCGTTGATCGACGCTATCGCGGCGCGGGAGACCGACACCACTACCGGCTACACCTACAGCGACGGGCCGCCCTACCGGGAGGAGGCCATCCTGCCACGCTTCCCCTTTGTGCAGCGGAGCGAATTCGACGTGGTGCGCAACATCACCGCCTCGCCCGCGTGATCGGCGCCTCGCAGGGTCGGTCAGCTGGCCGCCAGCCCATCACCCCCCTTCTCATCGCGTCGCTGGCGATGCTGACCGCCTTCGCGCCGATGTCGATCGACATGTATCTGCCGGCCTTCCCGACCATCCAGGCCGAGTTCGCGTCCTCCGCCTCGCAGGTGCAGTTGAGCCTGTCGGCCTTCATGGTGGCGTTCGGCTTCGGGCAGATCGTCTACGGCCCGCTCGGCGATTATTTCGGCCGCCGCCCGGTGCTGATCGCGGGTATCGTGTTGTACATCGCGGTCAGTGTTCTGTGCCTGCTGGCGCAATCGGCGCCGCAGCTCATCCTGCTGCGCTTCATCCAGGGGCTCGCCGCCTGCGCGCCCCCGGTGATGGCGCGCACCATGGTGCGCGACCTCGCGGAGCGCGACCAGGCGGCGCAGGTGATGTCGATCCTGATGGCCTCCTCCTCCATGGCACCGATGCTGGCACCGCTGATCGGCAGCCAGGTGATGTATTTCTTCGGCTGGCGGGCGATTTTCACCACCCTGGCCGTGTTCGGCGCGCTGTCGCTGGTGATGGCGCTGGTGATGATCCGTGAGACCCTGCGCCCGGAGCATCGCGGGCCGCTCGCGTTCAGCAGCATCATCGCCCGCTTCGCCGAACTCCTGCGCTCCGGCGTCTTCGTCGGTTACGCGCTCACCACCGGCTTCCTGTTCGGTGCGATGTTCTCCTTCATCTCGCTGTCCTCCTTCGTGC
>JAPLOH010000200.1 GCA_026400845.1 Alphaproteobacteria bacterium | reverse complement strand
GGCCGCCGCCGAAGAAGGGCCAGATCACGATGGAATCGGCGCCGGAGGTCGCCAGCCATTTGCCGCCGCGGGTGAAGGAGAGGGTGCGGGTTTTGGCGGGGTAGCCGGACATGCGCATGTGCTGGTTGTCCGACATGCGCCAGCCGTGCAGCGAATTCTCCTGCATGGCGGTGACCACGCAATCGCCATCGGGGCTCATGGTGAGGCCGATATGGCTGCCTTTCCATTCGAGCTTGCGCGGCGCGTCGCTGCGGGAGGCGACGAACCAGACGCTGGCGCCGTTGTAGTGCGAGGCGGCGATGCGCTTGCCCTTGGGGTCGAACACCACGCCGGTGACGGTGGAGGGGTGTTCGAAGGATTTCACCACATCGTCGCGCGCGTTGTAGATGATCGCCCGTTTGCCGACGCCGCAGGCGATCAGGTTGGTTTTGCCCCCGTCGGTGAAGCTGGCGACGTGTTCCACCCAGCGCATGCCGTGGGCGGCGATCATGGCGTCGGTGCCGTCGGGGCGGACGCGGTTGAGGCGGCCGTCATCGCCGCCGGTGATCCAGCCGCCGGAGACCGGGTCGGTGGCGAGTGCGAGGATGGCGCCTTCATGCACGGTGGTGCGGGTGAAGTCCTCGCCGGTGCGGCGCTTGATGGCGAGGGTGCCGTCACCGAGGGCGAAGGCGCAGGCGGTGCCGGCGCGATCGAAGCTGGCGGCGACCACGAAGGCATCGAGCGCGCGGCTGGTGCCGCGGGTCTGCAGCACCTGGTCGGGCGTGGCGGTGGACGACATCGCTCAGATGGCCTGGCAGGATTCGAAGCCGCGGCGCAGTTGCGGGCGGTTGAGGTTGCGGCCGATGAAGACGATGCGGCTGGTGCGCTCCTCGCCTTCCTTCCAGGGGCCGATGAAATCGCCGTCGGCGATCATGTGCACGGCCTGGAAGGCGAAGCGGCGGTCATCGCCCTCGTAGGAGAGGATGCCCTTGGTGCGCAGCAGGCTGCCGCCCTGCTCGGCGAGGAGGGCGCCCATCCAGGCGTTGAAGCGCTCGGGATCGATCGGCTTCTTGGCCTCGAAGCTCATGGAGGCGATGTCGTCGTTGTGCTCGTGCTCGTCGGAGGTGAGGAAATCCGGGGTGTGGACGAGGACGCGGTTGAGATCGAAGGCGCCCTGGTTGAGCAGCTCGGCGATCGGCACGTTGGCCTTGGTGCTGTGGTGGATTTTGGCGAATTTGTTGATTTTGCGGATTTGCGCTTCGACGGCGGCGAGTTCATCGGCGGTGACGAGATCGGTTTTGTTGAGCACGATGACGTCGGCGAAGGCGAGCTGGTCGGCGGCCTCGGCACTGTCGAGCAGGCGCTGGGGGAGGTGCTTGGCATCGACCACGGTGACGATGGCGTCGAGCCGGGTTTTCTCCTTCACCGTGTCGTCGACGAAGAAGGTCTGCGCGACGGGGGCGGGGTTGGCGAGGCCGGTGGTCTCGATGATGATGCCGTCGAACTTGTCGCGCCGCTTCATCAGGCCGCCGACGATGCGGATGAGGTCCCCGCGCACGGTGCAGCAGATGCAGCCGTTGTTCATTTCGAAGACTTCCTCGTCGGTATCCACCACGAGGTCGTTATCGACGCCGAGTTCGCCGAACTCGTTGATCACCACGGCGTATTTCTTGCCGTGGTTCTCGCTGAGGATGCGGTTGAGCAGGGTGGTCTTGCCGGCGCCGAGATAGCCGGTCAGCACGGTGACGGGTACCTGGTCGGCGGGGTTGGCGGCTTCGGCCATGGCCGGGTACTCCACGCAAGCGGTTGATCTGAGCCGCTATATAGGGTGGCCCTGGCGTTTCGGCTATGCGGCAAGCACATCGGAGCGCAGCGCATCGAGGCGCCGGGCGGCGATGGCGACGTCGAACTGCGCGGCGCGGGCGTGGCCCGCCTCGGCCAGCGCGGCGCGGCGGGCTGGGTCGGTGGCGAGCGCGGTCAGCGCGGCGGCGATGTCGGCGGGGTTTTCGGGGTCGATCGCCAAAGCGGCGTCCCCGTAGACCTCGGGCAGGCCGCCGCGGGCGGAGGCGATCAGGGCGGCGCCACAGGCCATGGCCTCCAGCGCGGTGAGGCCGAAGGGTTCGTCCCAGCGCGATGGCACCACCACGATGGCGGCGTGCGCCATGGCGGCGAGGACGTCGGCGTGCGGGCGGTAGCCGCGCATGGCGACACCGGCGGCGGCGGCCTTGGGTCGCAGGGTAGCGAGCCAGGGGGTCTCGGGGCTGTCGGGGCCGAAGCGGTCGGCGCCGATGATCTCGGCCCGCCAGCCGGGCAGGCCGGGCAGCGCAAGGCCGCAGGCGGCGACGAAGCTGTCGGCGCCCTTGTCGGAGACGACGCGGCCGGCGAAGAGGATCAGGTTCTCGCGGGCGTCCGCTTTCGGGATCTCCGCAAGATCGATGCAGTTGGGCAGGACGGAGACGTCGCCGGTGATGCCGTCGAGGTAGCGGCGGCGGAGGTGCTCGGAGACGGTGGTGACGGCGGCGAGGTAGGTGAGCATCCCTGCCCGCTCCCGCGCCGATTTGAGGCCGCGCATCCCCTGCGGGTCGTTGTGCAGCAGCAGGCGCACGGGCACGCCGGGGCAACGGCGGGCGAGGAAGAGTGCCACGTCGGGCCGGTTATGCACCTCGATCGCCGCCGGGCCGATCCGCCGCAGGGCGGCCGCGACGCCGCCGGCATAGCGCCGCGCGAGGTTGCCGGGGAACCAGGAGGGGGGCACCGCGACGAATTCCGCATCGGCGAAGGGGCGGCCAGAGGGGATGCCGAGGACGACGCTGGGCAGCAGGCCGGGGTGGCGGGCGAGGCGGTGCACCAGCAGGCCGATGGCGCCCGTGCTGTCCGGCGCGAAGGATTCGCGTGGCGGCAATATGATCGCGACCTTCCGCACCTTCCGCGCCCCTCCTCCGTCCAGCGCGAAATTAGGACAGCCCATCGATGAGGGCCAGCACGACTCTGCTAGACTGCTTGCATGCCCCTGCCCCGCCTCGTCTTCTTCGCCCTGTTCGCCGCCGCCACCACCGGGTTGATCGCCCTGTTCGCGGCCGCCCTCGCGCCGGGCGGGTGGACGGCGGTGAAGCTCGCGCTGCTGGTCTGCTTCCTGCCCGCCGCCCCCTGGCTCGGCATCTGCATCGGCAATGCGCTGCCGGGGTTTCTCATCCTGATGTTCGCGCGCAACCCGGCCCGTTTCGTGCTGCTGGTGGACGGCGATATCGAGACCGGTGCGATCACGCTCCGCACCGCCATCGCGGTGACCATCCGCAACGAGGACATGGGCGCCGTGCTGCCGCCGCTGGCGCGGCTGTTCGAGGACCTCGCCGACCCCGCACACTTCACCCTTTTCCTGCTCTCCGACACCCAGGACCAGGCGATCGCCGCGGCCGAGGCGGCGGCGATCGCTGGCTTCCCGCATCCGCTCCGCTACCGGCGGCGGGCGGAAAACAGCGGCTTCAAGGCGGGCAATGTGATGGAGTTCCTCGACCATCACGTGGACGGGCATGACCTCGTGCTGATGCTCGATGCCGACAGCACCATGTCGGCCGATGCGGTGCGGCGGC
>JAPLOH010000183.1:16027-26657 GCA_026400845.1 Alphaproteobacteria bacterium | reverse complement strand
AACGGTTGAACAAGCCGTAGGGCGGAAGAGCGCAGCGTCATCCGGCGTCGCAACTCTCCACCCGAGGGGCGCTTGGTCTCGATGTGGCGGACGACGCTGCGCTTTTCCGCCCTACGATTGTATCTGTCCGCGGGGACTCGGTGCGAATAATCGCCCGGAGGGCGAAAATTTCCCCTTGCGCTCCACTAACTGACACGTTATATATATATCCATGAACCCCGCCCCCACCCCTCCCGCGCCGCACACGCACGCCGAACTGGCGGCGCTGATGCTGCGCGTGGTGGTCGGGCTGGTCGGCGCCATGGGAAAGCTGTTGTGGCGCCATCCCCGCTACGAGCATGGCCCCGCCGTGTGGAACTACCTCGTCGGCGGCGCCCGCCGCTTCGGCCGCGTGCTGGCGCGCATCGCCGCCGGGGACATTTTCCGCGCCCGGAAATCCCGCGCCGGGGCACCGCGCAAGGCGCGCGCCCGGCCGCGACTGGTGTTTCCCCGCAACAAGGACTGGGTCGGCGCGCTCGGCTGGGAAATCCGCGTGTGCAACGCGCAGATCGTCTGGGTGCTCAACCAACCCGGCGTCGCCGAGATCGTCGCGAACTCCACCCAGGCCCAGCGCGTGTTGCGCCCGATGTTCCACATCCTCGGCATCGAACACCCCAGCGTTCCGCCGCTGCCCCACCGTCCGCGCAAGCCGCGGCCGAAGAAGGTCTCGACCAAGCCCAAGCGCCTCACCCGCAAGGAGCGCGAGGCGATCCTGTGGTACCCGAACTCCGAGGGCAAGCCGATGAAGCTGCTGCCGCGCCGCCTGCCGCGGGATTAGGCGGGGTGGGGGAAGGCGCGGGTATATTGTTGCTTATTCGATATTATCAGCCATGCTCCTGGATTACCTTGGTGGCGCGACCCTCACCCCGGCCTTGGTCTGCTCCGCAGCCCAAGCCCGCCAGTGCGGGAGAGGGGGAAGGAAGGAGGGAGGGAGGGCATTCGCGGGTCGACGGCGATGGCCGGGGACGCGCTGCTCGCGGCCCGCGGCGAAAGGTTATGCAGGCACGACCCTCGCGGCATACGACTTCACGCTTGCGAAGACCGGCGCTGCATGGCTTGCTCCGCCTGACACAACAGGAGTTCTGACGATGGAACGGCGGGGTTTGGCAGCGGCTCTCGGGCTTGGGATCGTGGCGGCGGCGGCAACCGCGCAGCAGGCCGCGGCGCAATCGGCCGGGAAGTCGCGTCTGGCGCAGATTCTGGAGCGGGGCAGCATCCGCATCGGCACGACTGGGGATTTCAACCCGATGTCGTTCCGCGATCCCGGCTCGAACGACTATAAGGGTTTCGATATCGAGGCGATGACCCAGTTCGCCGCGGACATGGGCGTCAAGGTCGAATGGGTCGTGGCCGAGTGGGCGACGCTGGTGGCCGGCGTCGCCTCCAACCGCTTCGATATCTTCTCGGGCGCCTCGGTCAGCATGGCGCGCGCCAAAACCGCCGCGTTTTCGCTGCCCTATGTGGAGGCCGGGACGGTGCCGGTCACCTCGAAGGCCAATGCGGCGCGCTTCGCCAGTTGGGAGTCGCTCAATGCCGCCGGCGTTCGCGTCGCCGTCAGCATGGGAACCGTGTTCGACGAGCAGGCACGGCGGCATTTCCCCAAGGCCGAAATCAAGGCGGTGCAGGCGCCGGCGAGCGGTTTCCAGGAGGTTTTGGCCGGACGCGCGGATGCCACCATCACCTCCAATGTCGAAGCGGCGACGCTGGTGCAGCGCTTCGAGCAGTTGACGCTGCTCGGCAAGGACGTTTCGGCCCGCAATCGCCGGCCCTTCGCCTATGTTGTCGCGCAGGACGACCCGGCCTGGCTCAACTTCGTCAATACCTGGGTGACACTCAAGCGCATCGAGGGGTATTTCGACGGGCTGGAGGCGAAGTGGCTGGCCAAGGCCTGATATAGGTGGGAGATAGGAAGGAAGGCTCTTCTTTTTGAAAAAAGAAGCAAAAACTTTTCACCCGTTTGCTGCGCACTCTCCCTGGAGCGCACCGAGCAAACGGATAAAAGTTTTTTGGTTCTTTTTTTCAAAAAAGAACGCCTTCCTCCTTCCCTGCCTGCTCCTACTGAGCGGCTGCGCGACCTCCGGCTATACCTGGGGCTGGTACGTCGTCTCGCCGTTCGATGCGCGTGGCCGCAAGAACATCGCCTTCCTCGCCGAGGGGCTGTGGGCGACAGTATCGCTTTCGGCGGTCTCGGTGGCGTTGAGCGTGATGGTCGGGATGTGCGTCGCCCTCGGCGCCTTGTCGCGGTATCGCATGCTGCGCATGGCCAACCGTACCTATGTCGAATGCGTGCGTGCCGTGCCGCTGCTGGTGTTGCTGCTATGGGTCTATTACGGGCTGCCGGTGGTGTTCGGCTTGCAGTTCGACGTGTTCTCGGCGGGGGTGATTACGCTGGCGCTATCCGATTCGGCCTTCCAGGCGGAAATCTTTCGTGCCGGTATCCAATCGGTCGCGCGCGGCCAGATCGAGGCAGCCCAGGCGCTCGGGTTGCGGCCGTGGCACGTGATGCGCCGGGTGGTGCTGCCACAGGCGATCCGGCGCATCCTGCCGGCGCTCGGCAACCAGTTCATCTACGTGCTGAAAATGAGCTCGCTGATTTCCGTGGTCGGCCTGCAGGAGCTGACGCGCCGGGCCAACGAGCTGACGATCATCGAATACCGTCCGCTCGAGATCTACAGCCTGCTGGTGCTGGAATACCTGATCCTGATCCTGCTGGTTTCGGCCATGGTGCGCCGGGTTGAAATACGGCTCAACCCGCCATGAACCGGGCGTAGTCCTCCGCGAGGTCCTCGACCGCCGCCGCCAACAGCGCCTCGCCGTCGGTGCGGCGCGCGAGGGCGGAGTGGGAAATCACGGTTCCGTCGGGGAAGGCGCGGCGGAAACTTGCGGCCTCCTCGTAATTGTCGCCGGCGTGGTCGGACATGTCGTGGACGGCGGGCGGCGGCGGGGCGTCGAACTCGCCGATCGCTTCGGGATAGGCGGCCTGGGTGATGGCGATTTCCGAGGGGGTGGCATGGTAGCCCTCGGCGGCACCGTAAAGGCGCTTGCGCAGCGCATCGGTGCGCGGCAGCTCCCACCAGGAGCGCAGCCGCACGACGATGCGCACCGTCGGGTCGATGCCGGCGAAGGACCGCGCGGCGTGGAACTCGGCAACCGCACTGCGCACCGGGGCGATGTTGCCGCCATGCCCGTTCAGGATGTAGAGGCGCCTGATACCGGTCGCCTCCAGCGCCGCGAGGTGGTCCGCCACGATCGCCATCAGGGTGGAAGGCCGGATCGCCAGCGAGCCGGGGAAGCCGAGCTGGAAATGCGACTGGCCGACCGCAAGGGTCGGCGCCACGAGAACCCCATGTGCCGCACCGAACCGCCGTGCGATCGCCTCGGCGCAAAGATGATCGGTGCCGATCAGCCCGAACGGGCCGTGCTGCTCGGTCGATCCCATCGGCCAGATGATGCCGGGGCTGCGCGCGATCGCGGCGGCGGCGGCGGGAGCGGTCATCATTTCGAGGCGCATCGCGGCATGTCTCCGAAGCAACGCGCGCACCTGTATCAGCCGGCCGATCCGGGGCACAATGGCGGCGTGCCATCCCGCACACCGACCAGCGAACAGGGACTTCCCCATGGACAAGGATGCGTTGACCGACTGGGCGTTGCGCAGCGGATGGCAGATCATCGCCGGCTGCCCGAGCCTGACCAAGCCCTCCTCGCCGAAGGAGGCGATCGTCCGCATGGTGCTGAAAGCCACAGTGGTCGCCATCGAGGCCAAGAAACCGGCCGGGAAGTGGGAGAAGATCAGCAGCGCCAGCTATGCGAAGGTGGAGCCGGACCCGGAGAGCGGCCTGCCGATCGGCCTCAGCCTCGACACCATCCCGGGCTTCACCATGTTGATGCGCGACAACAAGGACCGAATGGTCTTCGCCCGCATGACCGGCACCCCGAAGGCGTGATGACATGTCCCTGATTGCGTCCCATCGCGGCGGCTCCCTGCAATGGCCGGAGAATTCGCCGATTGCCTTTCGCAACACGGCGGCGTTGCCGGTCGATCAGGTCGAGTTCGACATCCACCCGACCGCCGATGGAGAGATCGTGGTGATCCATGACGCCACGCTGGACCGTACCACCAACGGGCGCGGCCCGGTCGCCAGCCGCAGCCTGGCCGAACTGCGGGCTCTCAGCCTCGCCGATACCGATGGCGAGCACATGCTGACACTCGCCGAATTGACCGCCGTGTTCCGCCCGACACCGATCGCCCTGCGCATGGAGATCAAGCCCGATCCGGAGCATCGCCCCTACAAAGGGCTGCTCGGCCGGGCGCTCGCGGTGCTCGACACCGCGGGAATGCGCGGCCGGACCGTCATCNNTCATCACCAGTTTCCAGGCCCCGACCGTCGGCGATGCCGCGGGGGCCGGCGGGATTGCCGGCGCGATATGGCTGGTGGCACCCCAAGTGCAACGCGATATCGGGTTGGACGGCATCGCGGCCGTTGCCCAGGGCCATGGGATCGGCAGTGTCGGCCTGCGCATCGCTTATCTCGACGCCGCATCGCTCGGGCAACTGCGCCGATCGGGCCTCTCCGTCGGCGCATGGGCGGTGAATGACGAAGCGGCGATCCGCCATGCCCTGGGCCTCGGCGTCGACGTCTTCACCACCGATTTGCCGTCGCGCGCACTGGCGCTGCGAGGCCAATACCAGACGCCATGAAAAATTTCCGGCGTTGTCAGAAGGGCCGCTTGAAATAAGAAGAAACTTTTCAAAAAAGGGAACCAAAGGACTTTTACCTGCTTGCTTTGCTCTCTCCGCGGGATACCGCGCCGCCACTTTGGTGGCCCCGATCGCATGGGCCAGCATAAATGGTAGCTGGTATAAGCAAGCTCTGGGAACTCGCGCCCTGGCAGCCTCCTGCCGACCCCGCGCCGGCAGCCAAATGGATGCTTGCATCTGCGAGCCGGCGGGCGCCTAGCTTAACCCTGGCAAGCTCAACAGCCAGTGAGTTCAACCAAGGAATACGCCATGGGCAAGGGTAACAAACGGACCGGCAGCCGAGAAGCGAAGAAACCCAAGGCGGACAAGAAGGTCGTCGCACCCAGTACGGCGTTCCTGCGGCCGCAGGGTGAAACCCGCCCGGCCGGAGCGAAACCAGCGACGAAGTAGCCTGCGATCGGCTGCCGGACACCGTCGACCGCGCGACAATCGAGGTCCGAGACATCGGCCCACGAGTGATCCGCAGCACTGGGATGGTGGCAGGGTGATTGGAGAAAATAAGCGGCACCTACCGGTCGACCTCCAGGACCCGACAATCGTGCGGCGATGTGCCGCTGGAATCTTCGGCCTCCTCCCATCCGGCTTCGCAGTGGACGCGGCGCGCATCTAGTCGCAACCTTCGGGGAAGGAAGGGGTTTTCCGTATGACGACGATCGTACAGACCGGGCTCGGAGATATCGCGGGCGGCATGGAGGGTGGCGTCGCGGTGTTTCGCGGCGTGCCATATGCCCGCCCGCCGGTCGGCGACCTGCGGTTCGCCCCGCCCGAGCCGGTGGCGGCATGGAGCGGCCTGCGCGATGGCTCCGCGGATGGCCCGATCGCGCCGCAATCGGCGTCCCGCCTCGCCGTTGCCATGGGGGAGTTCCAGCGCCCGCAGGACGAGGACTGTCTGACGCTCACCATCTGGACCCCGGCGGCCGATGGCAAGCGGCGGCGCGTGCTGGTGTGGCTGCATGGTGGCGCCTGGATCAGCGGCGCAGGATCGCTGGCATGGTATGACGGCGGCACTCTGGCGCGCGAGGGCGATATCGTCGTGGTCGGCGTCAACTACCGGCTCGGCGCGCTCGGGTATCTCCATGCGCCCGGCGTGAGCCCGGGCAACCTCGGCACCATGGACCAGGCGCTGGCGCTGGAATGGGTGCGCGACCATATCGCGGCGTTCGGCGGCGATCCCGGCTGCGTCACGCTCGCCGGCCAATCCGCCGGCGCCTCGTCCATCGGCCGCCTGATGCTCGATCCCGCGAGCCGGGCGCTGTTCCATCGCGCCATCCTGCAAAGCGGCAGTTTCGGCCGCCCGCCGAACACGCTGGCCGAGGCGGCGGGGCAGGGGGCGCAATACCTGCGCCTGCTCGACATCGACCCCGAGGCGGCGGATGCGGCGGTCCGGATGCGCGACATGCCGGTCGCGCGGCTGCTCCAGGCGCAGGGCGGGCTGGCGCGGGCAAATGCGCGCTTCGGCGAAACCACGCCGCCCTTCATGCCGGCGCTGGCCAGCGCGACCACGCGCAACGGCCTCATCGACGACATCGCCGTCGCGGCTGGCGACATGCCGGTGCTGATCGGCATCACCCGCGAGGAGGTGCACGCCTTCTACGCCGCCGACCCCGCGATGGCCGCGCCCGACCCGGCGCTCTCCGCCGCCCGCATGGGCGACCGCTTCGACGCCTACCGCGCCCGAAGGCCCGGCGGCACCTTGATGGATTGGCTCGCCGACAAATCCTCCGACGAGACCTTCATCTGGCCGGCCATGCGCCTCGCCGCCGCCTTGCGCGGCCCGGTCTACGCCTACCGGTTCGACTGGTCGCCGCAAGGCAGCCGCTTCAAGGCCTGCCACTGCATCGAACTGCCCTTCATGTTCGGCACGCGCGCGGCCTTCACCGGCGCCGGCATGCTGGCGGGCGGCGACGCGGCCTTCTGCGACGCCCTCTCGGCGCGCATGCGGGCCGACTGGATCGGCTTCATCCGCGATGGGGCGCCCGGTGGCAACTGGCCGCGTCATGAGGCCGCCGACCGCTGGACGATGCGCTACGACACGATTTGCGAGCCGGCCCGCGACCCGGCCGGCATCGCTACCCGCGCAGGAGACTTCGCATGAGCCAGACCCAATTCGCCGAAATCGGTGATCTCGCCCTCGCCAATGGCGACGTGCTGCGGGACACCAAACTCGCCTACGTCACCTATGGCGCCTTGGCGCCGGACGGACGCAACGCCGTGCTGCTGACCCACGGCTATACCTCGAGCCACCTGTTCGCCGATGGCGGCGAGGCGGCATCCGAGGGCTCCTGGGCGGAACTGGTGGGGCCGGGCAAGCCGATCGACACAGACCGCTTCTTCGTCGTCAGCTCCAACATGATCGGCTCCTCCTTCGGCTCCACCGCGCCGGCCTCGATCAACCCAGCCACGGGCATCGAATACGGCCCGGATTTCCCCCACATCACACTGAAGGACATCGTCGCCGCCCAAAAAGCGATGCTGGACGGGCTTGGGGTGAAGCACCTGGTCGCCGTGGTCGGCCCCTCCTATGGCGGGTTCCAGTCCTTCGCCTGGGGCATCCAATATCCCGGCTTCATGGATGCGCTGGTGCCGGTGGTGACCGGCCTCAAATCCCCGGGCGCCGATCCCGACGGGCTGCTGGCCCGCTTCGCCGCCGACCCCAACTGGAACGGCGGCCACTACTACCGCGTCGGCGGCATTGGCGCGACGATGACGGCCATCCGCGCCGAGACGCTGCGCCGCTATGGTGCCGAGGCTTCCCTCGCCGGCAAGGTGCCGGACGTCGCCGCCGAGATCGACCGCCAGGCCCGCGCCTGGTCCGGCATCTTCGACGGGCATTCCCTGGTAGTGCTGGGTCGTGCCCTGGTGGGGCTCGACATGACGCCGGATGTCGGCCGCATCGCCGCCAAGGTGTTGTTCGTGATCTCCCGCACCGACTCGATCTTCCCGCCCGCATTGGCCGACAGCGTGATGCCGGCGCTGAAGGCGGCGGGAGTGAATGCGCGGTATTTCGAAATCGACAGCGAGAAGGGCCACATCGCCTCCGGCGCCGATGCCGCGCTGTGGGCGGATGCGCTGCGCGCGTTCATCAACGAGGTCGCGGGGTAGGGATCACGAATTCATCACCCAGGGGGCCTGCACGCGGGGCCAGTAGGGGATGGGGCGCTAATCGCGGCGAAGTCCCGGCCAATGGCGCCGGGGGCGGCGACGCGCTCGCCTTCAGCGCGGCGAAGCGGCCAGCGTGCACCGCTCGAAGAAAGCCGCGCGATCACGCGCGCCGCGCATCAGCAGGGCAAGATCGTTCTCCGTCATCACGAACCTGATGCCGGCGGCGATTGCCTCCTGCCAAACAACCTCCTCGCGTGGGCCACCCATGCCGCTGAACTTGCCCGCGTCACGCGCCGCCCGGGCGACGCGATGCATCGCGTCGCGTAGCACCGGCCCTCCGTAGTCACCGGGATGGCCGGTCTCCCACAGCAGGTCCGAGGCGCCGATGAAAAGGCCATCGATACCGGGCACCGCGGCGATCGCCGGCGCGTTGGCGAGCGCCTCGGCGCTCTCGATCATGGCGAGCACCATCACCTCCTCGTTGAACCGCGCACAGGCCTCGGCGAGCGACAGCGCATAGCCGAAATGCGGCAGCGATCCGGGCACCGAGAGCACGCCGCGCGGCGCGAAGCGGGCGGCCGCGGCCACCGCGACGGCCTGCGCCGGGGTGTCGACATGCGGCACGATGAGGCCGAGGGCGCCATTCGTCAGCAGTCCGGCGATTTCGCGCGGATCGTGGCTGGAGGGACGGGCGAGCGGCACGACCCCGGCGCGCAGCGCGCCGAGCGCGATGTCGCTGGCCAAATGCGGCGAGGCGGGGCTGTGCTCGAAGTCGAGCATGATCCACTGCATGCCGGATGCCGCAAGCAGCGCGCCGACCTCCGGCGATCGGGAAAAGCGGACATTGCAGCCGAGCGCGATCCCGCCCGTTTCCATCCGCCTGCGCAGTTCCATCGTACCCGTCATGGCCATGTCTCCTTCTTCCGCCGGTCATGATGTCGTCCCTTGCCGCTTGGCGCCATCCTTGACGCGGCCCCGATGTGGCCGAACACTCGGCCCAGCGTTCACGGATGTCACGTATGCCCCGCCTCGATCCCGTCACCCTCGGTCTTCTCTGGCAACGCCTTACGGGGCTGATGGACGAGGTGGCCGGCGCTTTCGTGCGGACCAGTTTCTCGGCCGTCGTTCGCGAGAACTGGGACCTTGCCTGCGCCTTGATGGACGCCGAGGGCCGCCTGTTCGCCCAGTCGAGCCGCTCCATCCCGAGTTTCATCGGCACCATGCCGCGCACGCTGCGCGCGATGCTGGAGCGTATTCCCGCGGCGCGCCTGTCGCCCGGCGATGTGCTGATCAGCAATGACCCGTGGCTGGGCACCGGCCATCTCAACGACATCACCCTGATGCGTCCGATCTACCGCGCCGGCCGGCTGATCGCGTTCGTCGGCGGCACGTTCCATTGCGTGGATGTCGGGGGGGCGCCGCGGCCGGATGCGCGGGATGTGTTCGAGGAGGGCATGTGCATCCCGGTCTGCCGTATCGTCAAAGGCGGCGCGGAGGACGGCGAGATCGTCAGCTTCATCGCCGAGAATTTCCGCGAACCCGACGAGGCGATGGGCGATATCCGCGCCCTGTTCGCCGCCTTCGCGATTGCCGAGCGGCGCCTCAACCACATCCTCGATCAGGAACATATCGACGATCCAGCCGCCGTGGTCGGCGAGATTCTGGCCCGCAGCGAGGCCAGCATGCGCGCGGCACTGCTGGCCACGCCCGATGGTGTGGCCGAAAATGTGCTGACCGCCGACGGCTTCGATACGCCGCTGACCATCGCGTGTAGGGTCGAGAAGCGCGGCGGGGATATCTCGATCGATTTCGCCGGAACCTCCGGGCAGATCGCGCATCCGGTCAACGCGCCGTTCAATTTCTCCTGGTCCTATACCGCCTATGCGGTGAAATGCGCGTTCGATCCGGGCGCGCCCAACAACGATGGCGGCCTGCGGCCGGTGTCGATCACGGCGCCCGAGGGGTGCCTGATCAATCCGCGCCGGCCGGCGCCGGTGTGGGGGCGCCATTTGTCCGGGCATTATCTGCCGTTTGTGGTGATGGGCGCGCTGGCCAGCCTGGTGCCGGACCGCGTGGTGGCCGATGCCGGGGCGCCGGCCTGGAACGTGTATTTCCGGGGCGTGCGGCCGGATGGTCGGCGCTTCGTGAAGATGTATTTCATGAGCGGCGGCCACGGCGCGCGCGCCGCGAGCGACGGCCCGAATGTCACCTCCTTCCCGACCAATGTCGCCAATACCCCGGCTGAGCAGTTCGAGAACGATGTGCCGCTGCTGATCGCCGAGCGGCGCCTGCTGCCCGGCACCGGCGGCGGCGGTCGTACGCGTGGTGGCCTCGGCCAGCGCATCTCCTTCCTCAATCCCGGCCCCGCGCCGGTCGGCTTCGTGATCCGGCACGAGCGGGTGGATCATCCGCCGCGCGGGCTGCTCGGCGGGCTGCCCGGTGCCGCCGGCCGGGACCTGGTGGACGGTGTGAAGATCCCGGCCAAGACGGCCATGACGCTCGCACCCGGCAGCACCGTCACCTTCGAAACCCCCGGCGGCGGCGGCTTCGGCCCGCCAGGGGAGCGCGACCCCGCCGCCGCCGCCCGCGACCGGCAGGAAGGCTACACGGCATGAGCGTGCGCATCGGCGTCGACATCGGTGGCACCTTCACCGACCTGGTGCTGCGCGACTCCGGGACGGGACGGCTCACCAACGCCAAGGTCCTGACCACGCCGGATGACCCGAGCCG
>JAPLOH010000183.1:10523-15989 GCA_026400845.1 Alphaproteobacteria bacterium | reverse complement strand
CGGATGCCCCGAGCCGGGGCGTGCTCACGGGTCTCGCCGAGGTCCTGGCCCGCGCCGGCGCCGGCGCGGGCGACGTTACCCAGGTGATCCACGGCACCACCCTGGTCGCCAACGCCATCATCGAGCGCAAGGGCGTCCGCGTCGCGCTGATCGCCACCGCCGGGTTCCGCGATGTGCTGGACATGGCGCGGGAATGGCGGTGGGACATCTACGACCTCAACCTGCAACTGCCCGCGCCGCTGGTGCCGCGCAGCCGCGCCGTGGAGGTGATCGAACGCCTCGGCCCCGACGGTGCCGTGGTGCTTCCGTTCGACGATGCCTCGGCGCACGCCGCGGCGGCGGCCGTGGCGGGCCTGGATGTCGAGGCGGCGGCGATTTGTCTGTTGCACAGTTTCCGCAATCCCGATCACGAGCGCCGGATGGCGGCGATCCTCGCCGCGCATTGCCCGTCCCTGGCAATCTCGCTGTCGTCAGAGGTGTCGCCGACCATCGGTGAATACGAACGCGCCTCCACGACGGCGGCCAACGCCTATGTGCAGCCGGTGTTCCGCCGCTACATCGCGGGGCTGGCCGAAGGGATGCGCGCCATGGGCATCGGGGTCGACCTGTTGCTGATGCAGTCCGATGGCGGCACCGCGCATCAAACCACGGCGCTGCGCATGCCGGTGCGCCTCGTCCAGTCCGGCCCGGCAGGGGGCGCGCAGGCGGCGGCGCTGGCCGGGCGGCAGGCCGGGCATCCCGATGTGCTGGCCTTCGACATGGGCGGCACCACGGCGAAAGCCTGCCTCATTCCGGCCGGGCAGCCGGTGCGCGCGCCGGACTTCGAGGTCGCCCGCATCGCCCGCTTCCGGCGCGGCAGCGGCTTGCCGCTCAAGGTCCCGGCGGTCGACATGATCGAGATCGGCGCCGGCGGCGGCTCGATCGCGCGGGTCAATGCCCTCGGCCTGATCCAGGTCGGTCCGGACAGCAGCGGCGCCGACCCCGGCCCGGCCTGCTATGGCCGCGGCGGCACGGATGCGACGGTCACCGACGCCGATCTCCTGCTCGGCTACCTCGATGCCGACAGCTTCCTCGGCGGAGGCATGCGGCTGGACCGTGCGGCGGCAAGCGCGGCACTCGCCGCCCTCGGCGCCCGCCTTGGCCTCACGCCGATACAGGCGGCGCTCGGCATCCACGACACCGTCAACGAGACGATGGCACAGGCCGCCGGCATTCATGCGCTGGAGAAGGGCTTGCGGGCGCAGGATTTCGTCATCGTCGCCATCGGTGGCGCCGGGCCGGTGCATGCCTGTGCGGTGGCGCGCCGGCTGGGGATCCGCACCGTGATCTGCCCGGCCGGCGCCGGGGTCGCCTCGGCTTTCGGCTTTCTGGCCGCTCCGGTCTCGTTCGAAGCGGCGCGTGCCCGGATTGCGTCGCTCGCGACGCTCGACCCGGAGGAGGTGGCGGCGATCCTGGCCCCGCTGCGGGCGGAAACGCTGGCCAGCATTGCCGAAGCCGGGATCGATCCCACGACCTGCACGGTCCGGGCGAGTGCCGAACTGCGTTACACCGGGCAGGGCCATGAGGTGGAGGCCGCGATCCCCGCCGATGGTTCGATGGACGGGCTGCGACGTGCCTTCGAGGCCGCCTATCTCGCATTGTACAACCGCATCGAGCCGGGGGCCGCGGTCGAGGCGGTCACCTGGCGGGTCATTGCCCGCGCGCCGATACCGGACCTGACGCTCGCGCCCCCCGCCGTCATAGGCAGTACGGCGCCGCCGCGCGCGGGATCGTGGTGGCACCGGTCTACGATCGCTACCGCCTCGGACCGGCCGACTGCATCACCGGCCCGGCCATCGTCGAGGAACGCGAAAGCACCGCGGTCATTCCCCATGGCGCCACCGCGCGCACCGACCCGGCCGGCAACCTTGTCATCACCCTGGAGGACGAAACATGACCGGGACGCCACGCGCCAATACCAAGGCGGCCTTCGTGCTCGCGGACGCGATGCGGCAACTCGGGGTCACCCGGGTGTTCGGCCTGCCCGGCGGCGGTTCAAGCCTCGACCTGATCGAGGGCGCCAAGGCGAGCGGCCTCCCCTTCACCCTGGTGCGTCACGAAACAGCCGGCGTGATGATGGCCGCCGTCACCGCCGACCTGACCGGATGCCCCGGCGCGATGCTGGTGACAAAGGGCCCAGGCCTCGCGAATGCCGCCAACGGACTTGCCTGCGCCGCCCTGGAACGCTCGCCGGTGCTGTTTGTCACCGACGGGTTTTCCGACCGGATGCAAGGCTTTGTCAGCCATCAGGTGTTCGATCAGCTGGCGATGATCGCGCCGGTCACCAAGGCACAGGTGCGCCTGAAGGGGCCCGATGTCGCAACCGAGGTCGCCCGTGTCGCCCTGATCGCCGGCACCGCTCCCGCCGGCCCGGTTGCCCTGGAAATGACCAGCCCGGCCGCACAAGCCGCGGCAGCCTCGGCGACGATGCCGGCGATCGTCGCGCCGCCGGCCGCCGATGCCGTGAGCCTTGCCGCGGCCCGGGCGCTCCTCGGCAAGGCCCGCCGTCCGGTGGTGATCGCCGGGCTCGAAGTCCGCGACAGCGCCGCCTGTGCCGCCACCCGCCGTCTGGTGGCCGCCCTCGGCTGCCCGGCACTCGTCACCTACAAGGCCAAGGGCGTGATCCCCGACGCCGACCCGCACTTCGCGGGCATCTTCACCGGCGGCGAAGCGGAGGCGGCGATCGTCGAACACGCCGACCTGATCATTCTCGCCGGCGCTGATCCGGTCGAGTTCATCCTGCAGCCATGGCGCTATACCGCGCCGGTGCTGGATATCGCGTTGTTCCGCCGGCCGGTACACTACATGGAACCGGCCCATGTCTGCGTCGGCGCCCCCGATGCCACCATCGCCGCGCTGGCCGAGGTCGCCACCGCCAGCTCCTGGCACCTGCCCGATATTGCGGCTCATCGGGCGCAAGCGCGCGCCGCGCTCGCCTTTCCCGGGAGCGACGCCGCCATCGGCCCACAGCGCATCGTCGAAATGGCCGCCGCCGCCTGCTTGCGCCTGGGGGTGGATGCGCGGGCGAGCGTCGATGCGGGCGCACACATGATTTCGGCCACCGAATTCTGGCCCTGCACGCGGCCGCACGACCTGCTGATATCCAACGGCCTCGCGACCATGGGGTTCGCCCTGCCTGCCGCGATCGCCGCCGCCCTGCATGACCCCGCACGCCCAGTGCTGGCATTCACCGGCGATGGCGGACTGGCGATGTGCCTCGGCGAACTCGCCACCGCCGTCGCGGCTGGGGCACGCATTGTGGTGATCGTGTTCAACGATGACGGGCTGTCGATGATCGCGGCCAAGCGCGGCGCCCGCGATCTCCCGGATGACAGCCTCGGCTGGCGCCATACGGATTTCGCGACCGCGATGCGCGGGATGGGCGGCGCCGGCTGGGCCGTCCGCTCAGCCGCCGACTACGCCGCGGCCCTCGATGCCGCGCTCGCCCTCGAGGGGCCGGCCCTGATCGACGTTCATGTCGACCCGGCCGGCTATTCCGAGCAGCTCAAGGCGCTGCGCGGCTGATCAGAGCCGCTTCATCGCCTCCTCGGCGATTGACGGCTCGTACATCGAGGCGAACGTCAGGCTCGCCGGCATCGGATCGAGCCCGGAGGAGACGTTGGCGGTGTTGATGAACGACAGGTTGGTTTTGAACTGCGCCTCGGTCAGCCGCGGATCGGCGTAGTACATCGAGGCGTGGCCCTTGAACGCCTGCTCGACGATCGCGGGGTCAAGCTCAAGGAAGGGCACGGCAAAGGCCTTGAACTTCTCCGGCTCGTTCTTGATCGAACGCAAGGCCAGCGCCAGCCCGGTGACGTAGCGCACCAGTGCCTCGCGCCGCTCGTTCAGGGTTTTCACCGCGGTATTGCAGATGATGTAGGTGTAGTTCTGGAATTCCGGCGGCGGGTTGGTCACCATCTGGAACAGGTAGGCGCAGCCGAACTTGCCGACGGCGATATCGGAGGTCGGCGAGGACAGGCAGAAGCCGTCGATCACGCCCTGGCCGAGTGCCGCGACCATGCCGGGTCCGCCGCCCTGGATCGAGACCAGGCGGACGTCCTTGTTGGGATCCATGCCGCCCTTGACCGAGAGCCAGCGCAGCATGTTGTCCGGCGCCCCACCGGGCCCCGTGTTGCCCATCCGCAGCCCCTTCAACGCGGCGATCTTGCTTTCCCATGGGCTCGCCTCGGTGATGCCGAGTTTATCCAGCACCTCTTTCTTGACGACGACATGGGAGCCGAACTTGCCGACAGTCTGGCCGATGGTGCGGAACTGCAGGTTCTCCTTCTTGGCGTTCATGGCCTCGCCGGGGTCACCCCACTCCACATCCACCGAGGGGCCGACCAGTGCCGTCATGTTGGTGCCGCGGTTGGAAGCGTTGGCGGATACCTTCACGCCGGCCTGGGCGAAAAACCCGCCGTTGAGCGCATAGTCCTCGGCCATCCATATCCAGGATTTGGCGGTCGAGCGGATCGTGGTGATGTCCATCGGTGCCTGCCCGATCGCGAAGCGTGGCAACGCAACCGCGGTGGCGGCAGCCCCCAGCAATGTACGGCGTCGAATTGTCATAGTCTGTCTCCCCTCAGGATTGATTGCCCTAGCCGCGCCAGCGTAGCACGTAGGCCTCGATATGCTTGAGCGCGGCATTGATCAACGCGCCGACAAAAGCGAGCACGATGATGCCGGCATAGACGCTTGTCGTATTGAACAGTCCGGTCGCCTGGTTGATCAGGAACCCGATACCCCGGTTGGACGACATGAACTCCCCGATGACCGTGCCCACCAGCGCATAGGGTACGCTCACCTTGAGCCCGGTGATCACCCAGCTCGCCGCCGATGGCACGATGACATGGCGCAGAACATCCGCCTCCCCGCCGCCCATGATCCGCGTTACGTGCACATAGAGCGGATTGACCTCGCGCACGCCCGAATAGGTGTTGAGGAAGATCACGAAAAACACGATGGCGGCCGAAACCGCGACCTTGCTCTCGATCCCGATGCCGAACCAGATGATGAACAGCGGCGCGAGCGCGATCTTCGGGATCGAGTAGATCGCGGTGATGTAGGGGTCGAACACCTCGGCGATCAGCGTGTAGCGGCCGAACAGCAGCCCGAGCGAAAAGCCGACCACGCAGCCGATCGCGAAGCCCCAGGCGGTGGCGTAGAGCGTGATCGAGAGGTGGTTCCACAGCGTCCCGTCGTTCAGCCAGCGCCACAGCCGCAGCCCCACCGCTTCGGGCGAGGAGATCAGCATGGTGTCGATCCAGTTGCCCGAGGCATGATGCCAAAGTGCGAGGAAACCGATCCCCACCACGATGCGCAGCACGATGATCCACAGCTTGCGCCACCCCGCCGCCGCCTCGGCCGCCTCCACCCGGGCCGTGCGCACCGGCCCACCGATCGCCGCCGCCTCGTCCGCCGCCCCGC
>JAPLOH010000183.1:7781-10498 GCA_026400845.1 Alphaproteobacteria bacterium | reverse complement strand
TCCCACAGCCGCGTGTAGGCCGCTTCGAATTCGGGCAGGAAGCGCACCTTGAACACGTCGCGTTCGGCTGGAAGCGTCACTGTCTCGATCTGCTTGATCTGGCCGGGGCGGCCGGTGAAGACCACCACGCGCTGAGCGACGGTGATCGCTTCGGCAAGATCGTGGGTCACGAACACGACGGTCTGACCTTTCTCCTGCCAGATCCGCAGCAATTGCTCCTGCATGAGCAGCTTGAGTTGGGCATCAAGCGCGCCGAACGGTTCGTCCATCAGCAGCGTGCCGGGCTCGTAGGCCAGCAGTTGTGCCAGCGCCACCCGTTTGCGCATGCCCCCGGAAAGCTCGGCGGGGAACGAACGACCGAATCCGTTCAGCCCGACCGCCTCGAGCATCTCGGCCACGCGTTTCGTCCGCGCGGCACCGCTGACGCCATGAAACCGCAGCGGCAGTGCGACGTTCTGCTCAACCGTGCGCCACGGCAACACCGCATCCTGCTGCGTCATGTAGCCGACGGCGCGGTTGATCCCGTTCACGCGGCGCCCATCATGCAGGATCGTTCCTTCCTCAATCGGCAGAATCCCCGCGATCATGTTCATCAGCGTCGACTTGCCGCAGCCGGATGGCCCGACGAAGGCGACGAACTCACCCGGCGCGATGTCGAGATCAACCCGGTCAAGCGCCAGGATCTCCCGCCCCCGTGAGACATAGGATTTGCGCACCCCGGAAATCGCGATACTCGCCGTCATGCGCCACCCCAGCTATTCTGGTGGGAGAGTAGGCAAACCAGAGGTGAACGCAAGGCATGAAGTCGGCTGATGTCATCGTTGTCGGCGCCGGCGCGGCAGGCTGCGTGCTGGCCGCCCGGCTCTCCGAGGATCCCGCGCGCCGGGTGATCCTGCTCGAAGCCGGCGGACGCGGTCGCAACCCTCTGCTGCGGGTCCCGCTGAGGACGGGCCTGTTTCTGCGCAGCCCCTACGCCAACTGGTCCTACACCACCCAACCCGAGGCCGGCCTCGCCGGCCGCAGCACCAACATCCCCCGCGGCCGCGTTCTCGGCGGCTCCACCGCGATCAACGGCATGGTCTGGGCCCGCGGCCGCCCGGCCGACTTCGACGGCTGGGCCCAAGCCGGCCTGCGCGGGTGGTCGTGGGACGATGCGCTCGCCGGCTATCGCCGCATCGAGCGCTTCCAGGGCGGCGCCTCGGAAATCCATGGTGGGAATGGCGAACTCCCCATCACCGATGCTGCCGTCGAACACGAACTGATCGACGCCTTCATCGCCGCCGGCCGCCAGGCCGGACATCCCGCCAGCGCCGACTTCAATGCGCCGCCGTGCGAGGGCGTTGGCCGCTATCATTTCTCCATCGCCGGCGGCCGCCGCTGGTCGGCCGCCCACGCCTTCCTCCACCCCGCCGCCGAACGTAAAAATCTGCGCGTCATCCCACGAGCCTACGCCCACCGCATCCTGCTCGACGGCACGACCGCGACCGGTCTCGTCGCGCGTGTCAACGGACGCGACGAAGTCTTCCACGCCCCCGAAATCGTCCTGTGCGGCGGCACGATCAATTCGCCCCAGCTCCTGATGCTCTCCGGCATCGGCCCGGCCGACCACCTGCGCGACCACGGGATTGACGTCGCAGTCGACCTGCCCGGCGTCGGCCGCAATCTGCACGACCACGTCCTTGTCCGCGTCGAACACGCCTGCACCAAACCGATCACCCTGCAATCCCTCACCAGGCTTGATCGCGCTGCCTTCGCGCTCCTCCGCGCCTTGGTCGCGGGCACCGGCCCGGCCGCCTCCTTCCCGCTCGCCGCCGGGGTCATGGCGCGGTCCGACCCGGGTCTGGACGAGGCCGACCTGCAAAGCCACTTCCTCCCCGGCCTCACAACCGCCACCCTGCGGGTTCCATTTCTCGCCGGCCCGCTCCGCGCCGGCGACGGTCACGGCTTCATGGCCAACATCAGCCAGATGCGGCCCGAAAGCCGTGGCACCCTGCGCTTGGCCAGCGCCGATCCGAGCGCCAAACCGCTGATCCACATGAATTATCTGTCTGACCCGCGTGACCGCGCGGCACTGCGCAGCGGCGTGCGCATCCTGCGCGACATCTTCCGCCAACCCGCCTTCAACCCCTATCGCGGCGCCGAACTCTCCCCCGGACCCGCCGAGCAATCGGACGCCGATCTCGACGCCTGGATCGCCCGGACCGCCGACACCGTCCACCATCCCGTCGGTACCTGTCGCATGGGGCTTGCCACCGATGTCGGCGCCGTCGTCGACGACCGCCTTCGTGTCCACGGCTTCACCGGTTTGCGCGTCGCCGACGCCTCGGTCATGCCGCGTATCACCAGCGGCAATACCGCCGCCCCATCCATGCTGATCGGCCAGCGCTGCGCCGACTTCCTCAGGAGCGGAGAATGACCGACCCCACCGTACCCGGCCTGCACCCGGAGATCGCCGCCGACAGCCCGGCCCTGCTGCACCAGGTCCATGGCCGGCGCGGCTATGCCCTGAGCTACCATCGCATGTTTCAGGCGCATGCCCCGGCGCTGCTCGAAGCCTACGACGCCTACTACCAGGAACTCACGCTGCGGCCCCGTGCGCTGTCCGACCAGGCCAAGGAGACCGTCTGGATCGCGCTGCAGGCCGCCACTCGCGAGGGCCATGGCATGATCCATCTCAAGCGCGCCGAGGCTGCCGGGCTCACGCCGGACGACATCAG
>JAPLOH010000183.1:0-7756 GCA_026400845.1 Alphaproteobacteria bacterium | reverse complement strand
CGCGCTCGCCATCGCGGCAGCGGTGGAGTGCTGGACCGTGCTGGCATTCGGCGACGAGCATTGGCGCAACTGGACGCCGCTTGCCGCGGCCATTCCCCGGTATTTCCGCATTTTCGAGGCGAGCCGTGGCGGGATTCCCGCCGCCGCGGCCGAAATCACGGCCATCACCTGCCACGCCGCGCGGCGCACCCATGTGGCCATGAAGCTTCACCTTCCCCGCGCTTTCGCCGCCGGCGCGACGGCGGGCCAGGTCGCCGAGGCGCTTTCCTTCATGCTGCTCCCCGCCGGCGGGCCCTGCCTGATCGACGCGGTGCAGGCCTGGGCCGAGGCCCATGAGGCCGACCCGTCGCTTCCCTCGCCCTACGTGCCAGCGTAACCCTCAGCGGGCGCCCGACGCCTCGTCGAAGCCCCCCTGGCCCTCGAATTCCGCCCAGATCCGGTAGGGCCGGCTTGCCGGCACTTCGTTGTGTACGATCATCTCGCGCCACACCCCGCAGGCCTCGACGAAGCGCGGGATGGAGCCCGGGAACATCGCGAGGCTGAGCGCCTCGGCGATCTCCCCTTCCGGCACCTGATCCTCATAAGCCGCGACGATCTGCCAGCGCAGCACCCGCCAGCGCGCCTTGCAGACATGCACCGCCAACTGCGCCAGATGAACCAGCCGCAGCGGCGCGAGCCGCCGCACGCCCTGGACATAGGCCGCTCTCGGGTCCCACGGCGCGAGCTGTGCACCCCAGGACTTGGCGGCAAAATCATGCGCCTCGGCGCCAATCGCCCAGGCAGCGGCGGCGAAGGCGGCGCCGATCCCGTCGTCATCGCCCCCGGCCGCGCGGAACTTGGCGATATGATGCGTGGCCAGCCCCTCGTCGGTGGCGGCCAGCACGGCGAGCCAGACGAACTCCCGATCGTGGTGCGACAGGATGCGATCGTCCAGCGCCATCGCGGTGTAGGCGGCATCATAGCCCGCGAGCAGATCGGGGAAGGCCAATGCCATCAACCCATGATGCGGCAACAGGTAGCCTCGCTTGGCGCGCACTGCCTGCAACCGCCGCGTCAGGTCGCCATGCTCGTCTTCCATCCTGTTTTCCTCCGGGGTGCGAGAACCATACTCCCCGCGAGCAGGTTGGTATCAAGCGGCCAAAAATGGCCGGTGAAGCGAGTACGGCGGATATCGGCTGCCGGAGAGAGAACGGGTAATACTGGTGAACGCACTGCATGGCCATATGGAAGAACTGGGCAACAGCGCGACCCAAGGGAGCAGGCGCGTGGCAGATTGCGCGACGGCGACCAGTCGGGCGATGGCGCCTTGCCGTGACGGGTGGGAGTGCAGGATCAAATGTCTATCGCGAGGTCCCGTCCCACACCCTTCACGAAGTCCCGGGCCTCCGGATATTCCTCCGGCTTCAGGTGTTCGAGCATTAGCGGTACGCCTGGGAGGGACCGCTCCATGCCACGCAGATAGGCGGGATAGTCTAGCCCGCCGCGGCCAGGGATCACCTCGTCGAAATGGAGCGACAAATTGCCGCGGAGTGTGATGTCCTTCGCGTGGGCGCTGATGATCCACGGCCCGAGAACGCTGACGCAGCGGTTGATAAGCTCGGTCGTGTCGTAGAACTGGCGCGGCGAGACGATGAGGTTCACGGGGTCCAGATGCGCGGCGAAGGCGGGCCGGTCGATGGCGCGGATGAGGTCGCGGTAGACCTCGGGGCTGTCGGGCAGCAGCCACTGCATCATCTCGAGGGTGAATTTCGCCCGCTTCGGCTTCACCGCATCGATGATCTCGCGGGCGGCCTCGACGAAGGCGTCGAAGCCCTTGCGGGCGAGGTTGTCGGGGTGCGGGCCGTAGTCCGAATCATCGCCGAGAGTGCCGATATAGGTGATGGCGCACCGGGCGCCGACCTCGTCGGCCACCGCAAGGCGCTCGGCCACACGGGCGCGAGCAGCCTTGCGCGCGGCCGGGTCAGGCATCACCACGCCGCCCCAGGCGGCAACCTCGGCGATTTCCACGTCGGTGGCGGCGAAGGCATCGCGGATCGCGCGGATGCGGTCGGTGTCGTTGATCGTCACCGCCGGGCAGTAGGCGGCGCGATAGCCGAAGGCGACATGGGCGCGGGCGATGTCGCCGGGATCCTCCGAGGCGACGGGAACGCCATAGCCACCAAGTCTGATCATTGGCCTGCATACTCCTCGGAGTGGGGAAGGGTCGCGCGCAGGCGCTCGATGAGCGAGTCCTGCGGGATGGTCTCGAGCGGAAGCCGGACGCGGCGGCGCTCGAGGCTGCTGATGTAGAGCGCCATGGTCGCCTCGAAGCCATGGTAGGTGATGTCGCCGTTGCAGCTATGGCTGGTGTTGCTGCCGTCGAGCCATTCGGCGAGTTCGCGGATGTAGAGCGGCTGCTCGTAGCCCGGGTCAAAGTTGCCCGGCCCGCTCAGCACCTCGCCGCCGGACGAGCGCGTCACCGCCTGCCAGCCATTGCCGGTGACGACGCGGGCGTAGCCGTGGGTGCCGTGGATGGTGATTGAACTGTCGGTCCAGAACGGCAGGGTCCCGAGCTTGTTCTCGCCCGGCACGAAATGTGGCGCATGCGCCCCGCATTCGATGACGCCGCGCACGCCATTGGCGAATTCCATGGTGCCGAACACGAAGTCGGCTGACGGATGGGAGTCGGCGAGCATGCCGGTGCCCTCGGCGTGGCCGCTGATCCAGCTGACCGGGCTGAAATTGTTGAACCACAGCATGTAGTGCATCAAATGGGTGCCAAGCTGGCTCAGCCAGGCCCGCGCGGTGGCGTGGATCTTGGTGACCTCGCCGATCTCGCCGGCGTCGACGATTTCCTTCACGCGCTGGAAGTGGGGGCCGTATTTCTGCTGGTGCGAGATGACGACCTTGGCGCCGGCGGCCTGGCACATTGCATGGATGCGGTTGGCCTCGGCCAGTTCGGTCGCCATCGGCTTCTCGAAGGCGAGCACACGCACACCATGGCGCAGCGCGAGTTCCACCAGCGAGAGCCGCACTTCCGGCAGGGTGGCGAAGCAGAACACATCCGGCCGCTCCTGGATCAGCATCTCCTCGGCGTCGGCATAGGTGCGCGGGATGCTATGGCGGGCGGCGAAATCGGCGAGGCGCGCCGGGTCGAGGTCGCAGCAGGCGACGAGGTCGAAGCGGGCATTGTTTGCCTGGAATCCCTGGGCGTGGAACATGCCGCGCCGGCCGCAGCCGACGATGACGGTCTTGTATCGGCTCATCGCATTTTCCCGTTGGCCTCTTGAGGGTAGAACGTCAGCGGATCACGGAAAATGGGAGGAGGCAACCAATGGGCGGAACGCTTAATGTCGGCCTGATCGGCTGCGGCTTCATGGGCCGGGCGCACAGCAATGCCTTTCTCCAGGCGCCGCGCTTCTTCCCCGCCAGCCGCGTGCCGGTCCTGCGCGCGGTCTGCGCGCGCAACCGGGCGAGCGCCGAGGCCTTCGCCGTCACCTGGGGTTACGAGAGTGTGGAGACCGATTGGCGCGCCATGGTGGCGCGGCCGGATATCGACCTCATCGACATCGCCAGCCCGAACGACACCCATGCCGAGATCGCCATCGCGGCCGCCGCGGCCGGCAAGATGGTGGCCTGCGAGAAGCCGCTCGGGCGCGACGCGGCGGAGGCGGCCGGCATGGTGGAGGCGGTGGCGCGCGCCGGGGTGGCCAATATGGTCTGGTACAACTATCGCCGCGTCCCCGCCGTCACGCTGGCGCGGAGGATCATCGAGGCAGGGCGGCTGGGGCGGATTTTCCACTACCGCGCCAAGTTCCTGCAGGATTGGACCATCAGCCGGGACCTGCCGCAGGGCGGCGCCGGGCTGTGGCGGCTCGACGAAGCCGTCGCCGGCAGCGGCGTCACCGGTGACCTGCTGGCCCATTGCATCGACACTGCGCTGTGGCTGAACGGGCCGATCGCCGAGGTCTCGGCGATGACCGAGACCTTCATTCGTGAGCGCACCCATACTCTCACCGGCGTTGTTGCCCCGGTCACCATCGATGATGCCAGCGCCTTCCTCGCCCGCTTCGCCAACGGATCGCTGGCGACCTTTGAGGCGACCCGCTACGCCCGCGGCCACAAGGCGCTCTACACTCTGGAGATCAACGGCGAGTCCGGCTCGCTGGCCTGGGACCTGCACGACCTGCACCGGCTGCAGTTCTTCGACCATCGTGACGAGGGCGCCCTGCGCGGCTGGCGGTCGATCCATGTCACCGATGGCGATCACCCCTATATGGACCGCTGGTGGGTGCCGGGGCTGCAGATCGGCTACGAGCACAGCTTCGTCCACCAGGTCGCCGACTTCCTGCGCGGCCTCGACGAGGGGCGGACGCTGGTGCCCGATTTCCGCGACGGGCTGGCGACCGACCTGGTGACCGACGCCGTTCTGGCCTCGGCGCGGGAGCGGCGCTGGGTCACGGTGGTGGCGTAGCGCATCACAGTACTGCGGGGGCGTCACGCCAGTCTATCGCCACGCCGTTGAGGGTGACGCGGCCCACTTGATGCCTTCGAATAAGCCGCGCACGACGTGGCGTTGCAGGAAATTGAACACCATCAGGCCCGGCGTGCTGGCGATCACCACCACCGGGCGCTGCCGACCAGGCCGAGGCCACGGGCAAGATGGAACAGCGGTATGATGTCGAGCTGTTGCGGCAGGGTCGGCGCGATCAGGACAGCACAAACAGCCAATCCACGAGGCGGCTCTTTCGCCGCGCCAGAACGGAGGCGCCGGACGCGCCGGTGACGGCGGGCAGGGCAACGCCGATGGCAGTGATCAGGATGCTGGTGCCGAAGGCCGCCGCACCTCAGCGTTGCCGCGGATCGGTCACCCGTGCCGCGACCAGCACGTCCACCGCCGCCGCGCCACCGGCCAGCAGCGCCCGGGTGCAGGCCCGCGCGGTGGCGCCGGAGGTCAGCACGTCGTCGATCAGCAGCACACGCCGCCCCGCCACCAGGCCCCGTCGGGACGGGCGGAGGGCGATCGCGTTTTCCATCTCAATGGTCCGCGCACTGGCCGAGAGGTCGGCGAGCGGCGCCGTCCTCCGCGTTCGCAGCAGCGCATCGAGCGCCGCCGGCCGACCGCCCAGCCGCGCGACGGCGCGCGCCAGCATTGCCGCCTGATTGTAGCGCCGCTGGATCAGTCGCGCGCGGTGCAGCGGCACCGGGACCAGCACGTCGGCCTCGCGCACCAGGCGCAACCCGGCGCGATACATCATCCCCGCCAGGCCCTTCGCGATCTCCGGCCGGTCACCATATTTCAGGGGGAGCACCATCCGACGCGCCTGTCCGTCGTAGAGCAGAGCGGCGCGGCCACGCTCCCACGGCGGCGGGTCGGCCTGGCACTCCGCGCACAGCCCCTCGCCATGGGCGGCAAGTGGCGCACCGCAACCGATGCAGCAGGGCTCGGTGATGAAGCCGGTGAGGCGGAAGCACTCGGCGCACAGCAATCCAGGCTGCCCCACCGTCGCGTCGCAGGTCAGGCACAGCGGCGGCAATAGGAAGTCGAGCACCAGCCGCCCGGCGGCGATCAGCATCGCTGTGGGCTACACCCCGAAGCGCACGGTGCCGTCACGGGCGATCTCGTGCACCAGGTCGATCTCCCAGGAGAGATAGGCCTTCATCGCCTCCTCGACGCCGGAATTGCGGTCATAGGGCCGCAGATAGAAGTCGACGCACGCGGCATCGGCGGGCACCGTGCGATCCTTGGCGAGCTCGCCGCCATCCTGTTTCCAGGCCGCGGTGCCGCCGCGCAGCGCCACCACGCGGGCTTCGGTGAGTGCTTGCGCCTCCTCCACCGCCCATTGCGCCTGCACGCCGTCGGGCGAGGTCAGCACCACCAGTGTCGCTTTCGACAGCCGGTCCTTCAGCAAAGCGAGGCGGGTGCGGATGCCCCAGATGGCGCCTTGGATATGGCCCTCGCGGAAATCGATGCTGCGGGCGAGATCGACGATCAGCGCGTCATCGAAGGCGGCGAGCGTGTCGGCGTCGATCATCGGCGCCTCGGGCAAGGCGGGCGTGGCGGGGCAGGGGAGGGGGGCGGCATCGAGGCCACCCTGCACCACGAACACCTCGCGATGGCCCATCTGTCGCAGCCACGCCGCGCTCATCCGCGCCCGCACCCCATCATCATCCACCAGCGCAATGCGGGCGCCGCGCACGCCGATCCAGGTGTCGGTCGCCTGCACGAGCTGCCCGCCCGGCGCCGAGACGCTGCCGGAGAGGTGGCCGGCCGCGAATTCCATGGGATCGCGCACATCGAGCACATAGACCGTGCGGGCGGGATCGGCTTGCAGCGCCGCGAGGCCGGCAGCGTCGATCATCTGGACACCCGAGCGCCCGGCGAATGCCTCGGCGCGGGCCATCGCCTGGGGAACCGTCTTCGGCGCGCCGGGAGCGAAGCGGGCATCGCGGCCGCGATCGCACACCAGCCCGGCAAGCTCCCAGCCCATGGTGCCGTTGCGCAGCGCCACCACCTTGTTGGGGATACCGGCCTGGCGCAGGCTTTCGGCGCCGAGGATGGAGCGGGTGCGCCCGGCGCAGTTCACCACTACCAGCGTATCGGGGTTCGGCACCATGTCACCGATGCGGTAGACCAGCTCGCCGCCGGGCACGCTGACCCCGGTGGGGATCGACATGCGCTGGTATTCCTCCCAGGTGCGGCTATCCAGCACCACCATGTCCCGCCCGGACTCGATCCAGGATTTCAGCTCCGGCGGATCGACGCTCTCGGTGCCGAAATGGTGCTCGATCCACTCGCCGAATGCCTTGGAGGGCACGTTGACGCCACTGAACAGCACGTAGCCCGCCGCCGCCCAGGCGGGTGTCCCCCCATCGAGCACGCCGACATTGCTCGCCCCGATGCCTTCGAGATAGGTCGCCAGCCGTTCCGCCACGCCACGCCCGTCATCGACGCAGACGATGCGGGTGGCGAGGTTGGGCAGCAGGGCATGGGCGCGGGCCTCGGCGCGGGACAGCGGGCAGGGCACCGCCCAGAACAAATGCGAAGCGCCGAACTCGCCCTCCTCGCGGGCATCGAGCAGCGCCAACTCGCCGCCGTCCTCGATCCAGGTGCGTAGCGTGGCGGCAGTGATGCGGTTCATGGCGGTACCTCCGAAACGGAGACGGAGATTACGTCCGGCCCCCCTTTGCAGCAACGTCCGGCGCGGGCACATGGGGGGCATGAACCAGGCCATGCATGTCTTCGACCGCCGCGCCGTCCGCCGCCATCGCGACCGGGCGGCCGCGACGATGGACAGCGTCGCCCCCATCTTCGCCGACGTCGCCGAACGCCTGCTCGACCGGCTGGACGACACCACTATCCGCTTTTCCCGCGCGCTCGACATCGGCGGGCGCGGCATTGTGGCGCCGATGCTCGCCGCGCGGGGGATCGGCGTGGTTTCCTGCGATCTCTCCCCGGCGATGGCGGCGCGCTCCGGCGGCATCGCGGTGGCGGCCGACGAGGAGTTTCTCCCCTTCGCGCCCGCCAGCTTCGACCTCGTGGTGGCCAATCTCGCGTTGCACTGGGTGAATGACCTGCCCGGCGCGCTGATCCAGATACGCCTTGCCCTGGCACCCGACGGGCTGTTCCTCGCCAGCCTTCCCGCGCTCGGCACGTTGGCCGAACTCCGTGCCGCCCTCACCACGGCGGAGGCGGCGCTCACCGGTGGCGCAGCGCCCCGGGTTTCGCCCTTCCCCGATCTGCGCGACTGCGCCGGCCTGCTGCAACGCTTGGCCG
>JAPLOH010000214.1 GCA_026400845.1 Alphaproteobacteria bacterium | reverse complement strand
ATGAGTGACCAGGCCATGCCCGACCCTGAGCAGTTCCGCCTCGCCGAGGCGATGATTTTCGCCAGCGCCGTGCCGGTCACCGCCCGCGCGCTGACGCTTGCACTGCCCGATGGGGCGGACGCCGATGCCGTGCTGGCCGCGCTGCGGGCGCGCTATGCCGGGCGCGGGGTCGAGCTGGTCGAGGTCGGCGGCGGCTGGCAGTTCCGCACCGCGGCGGATGTCGCCGAGCGGCTGAAACGGGTGGTCAAAGTGCCGCGCCGGCTGCCGCGGGCGGCGATGGAGACGCTCGCCATCATCGCCTACCACCAGCCGGTCACCCGCGCCGAGGTGGAGGAAATCCGCGGCGCCACGCTGTCGCAAACCACGCTCGACGCGCTGCTCGATGCCGGGCTGATCATGCCGAAGGGCCGCCGCGAGACGCCGGGGCGGCCGACCATGTGGGGCAGCACGCCCGCTTTCCTCGCCCAGTTCGGCCTCGCCGACCTGCGCGACCTGCCGCGCCGCGAAGACCTGCTGGTGGAGCCGCCGGCGCCCACAGTGGAAACCCCGGCCGCGGCGCCGGAACCGGAAGCCCCCGACGCGTGAGAGGTTTCCCCTTCGCCCGGTTTCCTGCTAGCAGACAACCCCTTGGGATTGGGGCCTTTGGCTGATGTTTGATTTCGCCTGGTCAGAGCTTGCGATCATTGGTGTCGTCGCCCTCGTGGCGATCGGCCCGAAAGACATGCCGGTCGCCATCCGCTCGGTGACGGGTATGCTGAAGAAGGCCCGCAAGATGGCCTCCGAGTTCCAGACCCATGTCGATGAGATGGTGAAGGAAGCCAATCTCGACGGGGTCAAGGACCAGTTCAACGAGCTGCGCAACTTCGACATCAAAAGCGAGCTCGAGAAAGCGGTGGACCCCGACGGGACCATTCGCGACACCTTCTCCACCAACCCGTTCGACACCGCGACCGGCGGCAGCGCCACGCCAGCCGCCGCGATCCGCTGGGAGCGCCCGGCGATGGGCCCGCCCGCCTTCATTCCGCCCGAGATCGCCGCGCCCCCCGCGCCGCCGGCTTTCATTCCTCCCGACACCGTGCGCCGTTGAGTTCGCCCCCCATGGCCGAAACCGAAAAAACCGATCAGATCGACGACAAGCCGATGCCGCTGATGGAGCATCTGCTGGAGCTGCGCTTCATCATCGCCTTCCTTGGCTGCTACCATTTCTCCGCACAGATCTATCTTTTCCTCGCCCAGCCGCTCGCCGACGTGTTCCGCGAGAACGGCGAGGCGCGCAAGATGATCTACACCTCGCTCACCGAGGCGTTTTTCACCTACATGAAGGTGGCCGCCTTCGGCGCGGCATTCTTCTCTTTCCCGGTGGTGTCCGGGCAGTTGTGGATGTTCATCGCCCCCGGGCTCTACCGCTCGGAGAAAAAGGCGATCCTGCCATTCCTTGCGGCGACGCCGGTGCTGTTCGTGCTCGGCGCCTCGGTGGTGTATTATTTTGTCATCCCGGTGGCGTGGCGGTTTTTCATCAGCTTCGAAATCCCGGCCTCCGGCAACGGCCTGCCGATCGAGCTACAGCCCAAGGTCGGCGAGTACCTCGACCTCGTGATGAAGCTGATCCTGGCGTTCGGGGTGGCGTTCCAACTCCCGGTGGCGTTGAGCCTGATGGCCAAGGTGGGGATTGTCACCTCGGCCGGGCTGAAGAAGTTCCGCCGCTACGCCGTGGTGCTGATGACGGTGATCGCCGCCGTGCTGGCGCCGCCCGACCCCGGCAGCATGGTCATGCTCGCGGTACCGCTGATGGCGCTCTACGAAATCTCCATCATCGCCGCGCGCTTCGTCGAGCCGAAGCCGAGCGAGGACTGAAGCGATGCACGATATCCGCATGATCCGCGCCGACGGCGCCGGCTTCGACGCCGCCTGCGCACGGCGCGACCTGGCCCAAGCCGCCCCCGCCATTCTTGGCAAGGACGCCGCCCGCCGCGCCGCACAAACCGCGTTGCAGGAGAAGCAGGCGCGGCGCAACGCGCTGGCCAAGGAGATCGGCCAGGGCAAGCGCTCCGGGGCCGATACCTCGGCGCTGGAAGCCGAGGCGACTGCGCTGCGCGACCAGATGGCGGCGCTGGAGGCCGAGGCGGCGGCGCTCGACAAGGACATCTTTGACACCCTGGCCGCCATCCCCAATTTGCTCGATCCCGACGTGCCGGATGGCGCGGACGAGCATTCCAACGTCGAGATCAAGCGCTGGGGCACGCCGCGCGAGATGGGCTTCACGCCGAAG
>JAPLOH010000327.1 GCA_026400845.1 Alphaproteobacteria bacterium | reverse complement strand
GGCGAAGGCGGGGTCGGCGGGGTCGAGGGTGAACTGGCCGGTCAGGGCGTCGTAGGTGAGGAAGGTGGGGAGGGCGGCGAGGGTGTAGTCGCCGCCGGCGAAGGCGGGAACCTGGCCGGCGGGGGCGTCGCCGCCGTTGCCGTGCACTTCGGTCTCGGGGGCGCCGGGATCGACGCCGGTGTCGTCGGCGCCGAAGCCGAGGTCGGCCACGACGGACAGGGCAGCGCCGTTGTCGACGTCCGACGCGTTGGCCAGGCCGTCCACGGTCACCGGGGCGGCGCCCTGGGTGACTTGCACCGCGGCGGCGGCAACGACCGGGGCGTCGTTGGTGCCGGTGACGGTGTAGACGATCGACGCGTCGGTAGAGGAGGCGGAGTTGGAGACGGTATAGTCGACCGCGAGCGTGGTCTGCTCGCCGGCGGCCAAGCTTTGGAAGCTGGCGTCGCTGGTGTCGAGCAGGAACTTATGGGTGGTGGCGTTGTAGCTCACGCCGGGCAGCTGGGCGCCGGGGGCGAAGGCCACCGTGAGCGAGGCGGGATCGGCCTCGATGTTCTCGAAGGCGTTCACGCCCTCGGTCTCGCCGTCCTCGAGGGTAAAGACGGTGATGGGGGCGGTGACAGCGGGGAGGGCACCATCGGCGGGGATAAGGGCGGGCGGCGCGCCGACGGGGACGGTGGTCTGCGGTGCGGCGGTCTTCGCGGTTTCGAGCATCGTCGCGAGGTCGATCGCGATGTCGGAAAACTGCACCGCCTCGACGCCCTTCAGCGTGTCGCTGCCGTCGGGGGAGAAGTCGCGCAGGTCGGTCACCGTGGTGGTGCCGTCGGCGTTGGCGGTGATGCTGTAGTCGATCGATGCGCCGGAATAGGCGGCGACGTCGTTGCCCGCGCCGCCATCGACATAGTCGTCACCGGCGCCGGCAGTGATATAGTCGTTGCCGTCGTCGGCGAGGATGACGTCATTGCCGCCGGCGGCGCGGATCTCGTCGTCGCCGAGATTGCCGTGGATGTCCTCGGCGTCGGCGCTGCCCTGCAGGAGATCATTGTCGCCCGAGCCGTCGATGTCACGGGTGATGCCGGTGACGGGGATGGAGGTGCCGAGCATGTTCGAGATGAACATGCCGCTGTCGTAGATGTGGTCGCGGGTGTCGGCGATGCCGATCTTCAGCGTGTTCACGCCCTGATGGACCGGGGCGTAGACGGTGAGCGGGGCGCTGACGCCGTCATATTCGATCGGTAGCAGGCTGGTCACGCCGGGGCGGGCAACGCCGCCAAAGCTTGGGGTGGTGAGGTTGCCGGTGTTGTTGATGAAGTAGTTCGACGAGAGGTTGGAGCCGATGACGCTGAGGGGGGCGGCGGGGTCGTTGTTGAAATAGGCGACGTTGGTGCCGTTGACCCAGATGGCGGCGACGTCGACGAACTGGTTGACCCATTCCGGATACTCGTCGCTGCCGAAGACGACGTTGAAGCTGACGCCGGTGATGGATGGGTCATCGACGGTGAAGCTGAAGCTGATGGTGGTGGCATCGAGCGAGATGGTGGGGAAGACGGAGTTCACCACGGCGTCCAGCATCGGGTCGCCAGGCATGTTGTTGCTGACGCCGAAGTAGCCGGCCGTGTTGGTGGCGCCCGGGAGGGTGCCGGAGGTGATGATGAGGCCGGCGCCGATGCCGAGCGCGAGGCTGCCGTCGTAGAAGGCGGCGGAGGTGTCGCCGCTCACCATCGCGAAGGAACTGGGGTCGAAGGTGAATGCCGTCCCGCCTCCCAGAAGGGCGTTGGCCACATTCGAAGGGTCGAAGCCGACGAGGTTCGGGTTGATAGCAGTGAAAGCATCCATCGTTCGGCGTTCCTTCGTCGTTTGGCCGGGCCCGGAGGTGGGCGAATTGCGCGACGAACCTCAATTCGCCGCATGTCGAACTTTGCAACCGCCATGCCAACGCGCGCCGAGGCGTGAAGGATTCGTATTCGTTTGATATTATTAGGTTTTTTTGAATTACATCGATTGCTCGGGGCAAGCCCTGGCCGTGGTATGCCCCACCGCCGCCCCGCGCAGGACAACCCAAAGTTGCATAAACCCCCGGAAAACTGCGCCCGGAGTGCCTGACAGGGCAGGCTGGGGGTGGGTGCCCCAATGGTGGGGCAAATGCCCCAGTCTCCCCCACGCCCGATTTCCGCCCGTCAAGGGATGCCCATTCTATCAACGGAATGTGATAGTACGGGCTCCGTCCAGCCTGGCATGCCCCATGCTTTGTCTCCTGGACCGGCGGCGTGCCCCTGTCAGGGAGCGAAACGCCACGGTACGACAGTATCTGGACCGCGCGATCGCCGGCCCAAGAAGGAGCCTTGGATGCGACCGGCGACATTCAACCTGCGGCTGTGGTTCGGCATCACCAGTTTCGGCGTGATTGCCGCGATGGGGGCCGCCTTCGCGGTGCTGATGAGCGACTTCCTCACCAGCCACATGCTGCGCCGCGAGGTCGAGGTCACCAGCGAGTTCCTCCAAAGCATCGTCGTGGCCGAGCACTCATTGCCGCAGTTGTTCGCCGACGTCCCGTTCGAAAAAAATCCTGATCTGATATCGCTCGCAGGTCATATCCGCGGTATGCGCGACGTGCTGCGCGCGAATATCTACGGCGCAGACCGGCGGATCGTCTGGTCCACCGACCCCGCCATCGCCGGCCAGCGCTTCGAGAACAACCCCGAGCTCGAAGAAGCCTTCGCCGGCGAACTCGTCACCGAAATGGGGACGCTGACCGGGGACTCGAAGGACGAGCATGTAGCGCTCGGAGCCGGCACGCGGGGCGTGTTCATCGAGGCCTATATTCCGCTTCGCGATGGGCTGAGCGTTGTTCGGGGCGTGATCGAACTCTACAAGGTGCCGAACGCGCTCGACGCGGTGTTACGGTCCGCCCGGCAGGTAATCTGGGTCAGCGTGGCTGCCGGGGCGATGTTCCTCTATCTCACCCTGTTCTGGGTGGTGCAGCGGGGCGCGCGGCTGATCGAGCGCCAGCAATCGGAGCTATCCGCCATGGAAGCCATGGCCGCCGTCGGCCAGATGGCCGGCGCGATCGCGCACAGCCTGCGCAACCCGATGGCGGGCATTCGCAGCACCGCCGAGTTGTTGCGCTATGACGTCCTCGGGGCACAGACACCGGCCAGCGAAATCATCGGCGAGGTCGATCGGCTGGACACCCATGTCCGCGATCTCCTGAATTACAGCCGCACCGAGACGCCCGGGCTGCAACCGGTTGACCCGCGCGAGATCGCCAGCATCGTGTGCGATCGCGCTGCCGTCACCATGCGTCGCGCCAGCGTCGTGGCAATCGTCGATGATCAACGAAGTCCGGGCGTGAGCGTGCAGGCAGAGCCGGGCCTGCTCACCCAGGTGCTCACCAGCCTTTTGTCCAATGCCATCGAGGCGATGCCGTACGGCGGTACGGTCACCATACGGCTGACCCCCGAGGGGCATCGGCATTTGCGGATCAGCCTGGAGGATACCGGCACCGGCATTCCCCCCGAAATCCTGAGCCGGGTCACCGAGCCGTTCTTCACCAGCAAGAGCCGTGGCCTCGGCCTCGGCCTCGCCTTGTCCCGCCGCATCGCCGAACGGTTCGGCGGCCGGCTCGAGGTCGCCAGTCTCGAGGGTCGTGGTACGACCGTCAGTCTGATATTGAGGGTTTCATGAGTGCCACCATCCTGCTGGTCGAGGACGAAGCCCTGCTCGCACGCAACATCGGTCGCTTCCTGGAGCGGTCCGGCCATGAGGTCGAGATCGCCGGGCGCGTCGACGAGGGGCTGGCCAAGCATGCCGCGGGCCAGCCCGACATCATTCTGGTCGACCACAACCTGCCCGACGGCAGCGGTATCGACCTCATCAAGGCCATCCGGCGTAGCGACCGCGCCGCCAAGATCGTCATGATCACTGCCCACGGCAGCGTGCAACTCGCGGTCGAGGCGATGAAGGCTGGAGCCGACGACTACCTCGTCAAGCCCGTCGCGCTCGAGGAAGTCGGGCTTTTGGTCGAGCGGCTGCGCTCGCAAAGCCAGGCCGAGGGCTCGCTCGCCTACTACCGCCGCAAGGATGAGAGCCGCAGCGGCCTCGATCAGATCATCGGCACCTCGCCGGCCGTCCAGGAGATGAAGGCCCGCATCGCCCAGATCGTGGCCATGCAGGCCCGCCAGCTGCAGGGCACCCCACCGCCGGTGCTGATCACCGGCGAGACCGGAACCGGCAAGGAACTCGTGGCCCGCGCTTTGCACTTCGACGGCCCACGCCGCAACGCCCCCTTCGTCGAGCTTAATTGCGCGGCCCTGCCAGCACATTTGATCGAGAGTGAGTTGTTCGGCCATGAAAAAGGTGCCTTCACCGATGCCAAGGAGCGCCGTGTCGGCCTGATCCAGTCGGCCGACCGCGGCACGCTGTTTCTCGATGAAATCGGCGAGCTGCCGCTCGCCGCCCAGGCCAAGCTGCTCAAGGTGCTGGAGGACAGCCGGGTCCGCCCGCTCGGCGCCACACGGGAACGCCAGGTCGACATCCGCATCATCGCCGCCACCAATGCGGCGATCGAGGACCGAACTGCCTCCGGGGCCTTCCGCGCCGACCTCTATTACCGGCTGCGCGGTGTCGCCATCGAGACACCCCCGCTACGCTCACGCGGCGGCGATGTGGTGCTCCTCGCCGAGCACTTCCTCACCGAGCACCGGCGCCGCTACGGGCGCGCCGAGTTGTCCCTGAGCGAGGCCGCAGCCGCGACACTCACGCGCCATCGCTGGCCGGGGAATGTGCGTGAACTCCGCAATGCGATGGAGCAGGCCGCTCTGCTGACGGTTGGCGAGCGCATCGAGCCCGGGGACCTCAGCCTGCGTGAGCCGCCGCCGCTCGGGTCCGCGCCGGATGGCGGCATACGCCTGCAATCCGCCGAGCTTGAACTGATCGGGCAGGCGCTGACAAAGGCGTCCGGCAACGTCACCGTCGCGGCCGAGGCGCTCGGGATCAGTCGCGATACGCTGCGCTATCGGATGGAACGGCACAATCTTCGTCGCGCGCAGTTCGTTTGACAGGTCGCCGAGCCAGGCAATCTGCGGGCCAGGTGAGCGCAGCGATCCGGCGCAGCCTAATACCAACGCTCGGTGACTGAGACCAATCGGAAGGAAGGGCGGGGGGCCTACTCGGTCGTTGCAGCCACGGAGTAGGCCCCCTCCCTCATTCCAAACCCTCTTAAACGGATGCGGGTCTGGGGGCGCAGCTCCCAGCGGGGTCCAGGGGCAGCGCCCCTGGCTTTCTTGCCTGATGGTCCCGATCAACGAGCGTTGGTATAAGCCGGCGCCGGCCAGGCGCCGAGAGCGGCCGCCAGCGCGTCGATTGTCGCCCGCCAGTCGCCGAGCACCGCCTGCCGGAACAGCCGCGCTGCAGGATACCATGGTGAAGCGGCAATGCCGTCCGGCCAGTACCAGTTCTGCATGCGGGGCAGCATGATCCAGCAGGGATGGTTCAGCGCGCCGGCGCAGTGCACCGCCATGGTGTCGACGCTCAGCAGCAGGTCAGTGGCCGCCACCGCGGCGGCGAACTGGTCGAGCGGGATGGGTATGTCCATGGCCTCGATCGCGTTGGGCAGCACCGCGCCGAGCGTGCGGGCCTCCGGGCCGGGCTGAAGGTTGACAAAATCGATGCCCGATACGGTACCAAGCGGCGCGAGATCGCCGATGGCGATGGAGCGGCGATGGGCCGACCCGCTCTCGGGGTTGGCGCGGAACACCAGGCCGACGCGGCGATGTCCGGGCCGCCCGGCCGCGGCATAGCGAGCGCGCCAAGTCGATACCGCCACGGGGTCGGCGTGCAGCCGGATCGGTGGCGGCAGGGCATCGGGCGCGGTGCCGAACCACAGCGGCAGGCTCATCAACGGCGCCCACACATCGAAATTCACGGCCTTCAGGTTGATCCGCGCGTGGGGCTGGTCAGGCGGCGGGGCGACGACGTCGCCGATCCCTTCCATGCGTTCGAACAACGGCCGCAGCGCCGGCTTGCACACCACCGTCACGCGCCCGGCGCAGGCGATCAGCGGCGGGAGGAAGCGGGCGAACATGATGCCATCGCCCAGCCCCTGCTCGGTCAGCACCAGCACATGCCGCCCCGCGACATCCTGGCCGGGCCGCAGCGTGCGAGCGAGCGAGCCCCGCATGGACTCGGCCGAGGCCATGGCGATCCAGTCCGGTTTGTCCCGCCGCGACTCGTAGGCGTGCAGCCCTTCGGCAAAATCCCCGTGCGCGAGCAGCGCCAGGGCGAGGTTGAGCCGCTGTTGCGGCGCGTTCGGCATCAGCCGGGCGGCCTCGCGCCAGTGCGGCAGGGCCGCCACCGCTTCCCCGTCCGCCTCCAGCACGCCGCCAATCACGCTGTGCAGATTGCCGATCGCGGGGTCGGTCGCGAGGGCGATTTCGGCGATGGTCCGGGCCAGCGCCACCCTGCCCTGCTCCAACAGCACCCGCGCGGCGAGGCCGAGTTGTTCGGCGTCCGCTCGGTTGGGGTCGATCTTCAGGTGGTCAGTGGCGTTCGAGGTCATCGAGGGTGATCGGCGCGCCGCGGCTGATCAGCCGATTGATCTGGCCCTGGGCAAACCCCACCGCCATCGGGGAACGCTGGTTGGGGATCAGCGCGATGTCGTACAATTCCCGCACCACACCGCCGATCTGCAGCCAATGGACCGCCGTGCCGCGCGCGAGGTCGATCACCTGCACCACGCATTCCGGATTGCGCCCCGCCGCCTTCAAGCGGTCATCGAGCGGCAGGCCGGAGAAGTCCTTGTGCTGGCGCGGCAAAGAGAGGCCGACCACGGCATGGCCGCGGTGCAGCGCGAGGCCGCGCGCGAAACCGGCGCAGAAGGCGATCGGGATGAAAATGCCACTCGCGAGATCCACCTCGCCAAGCTCCCCGGTACCTGCATTGCACAGGAACAGGCGGCCATCCGCGAGGCGGGGCGAGTGCGGCATGGAGAGGCCGGTCGCGACGATGGCACTTGAGGCGACATCCATCACGCAGCCGCCGCCGGTCCGCAGTTCCCGCCAGCCGCCGGCGGTATCGCTCATAGCCGCCGCGGTGACGAAGCGGGGGCGGCCATCCTCCATCGCCAACCCATTGAGATGGCAGCGATCCTCCGGGCGCAGGGCGGTGAGGAACGGCGGCATCCAGACCGGGCGGAAGCTGGTCTCCTCATCCACCGTCGCCAGGCAGCCAAACAGCGTGTTGATGAACACCGGCCGGCCGGAACGCAGAATGCCGACATCATGCGCGAACACGTCGCCGGTATACCAGGCGACCTGCGGCACGTAGACCGCGTCATGCCCCTCCAACGACTGGCCGGGGGGAACCACGTTATCGAAGCGGATGATGTTGTTGAGCCCGGCCAGCACCAGGGCGCTGCCACTCACCGCGACGCCGAGGCAACGCTCGAAGGTCCGCTCGGTGACGACCAGTCGCTCCGGCGTCGGCGCGCCGACCAGGAACAGTTTGCCAATCTGGTAGGTCGTCAGTGCGAGCGCGACGTTCTCCTGGTGCAGCCACGCGGCAAGGCCGGGCGAGGCGGAGAAGGAATAAGGTGGGGCGGAATCCCCGGCACTCGTGATGCTTACGGACATGATGCGAACGCCATAGCGCCCGCCCTTGGATTGCGCCAGTAGGCCACCGCACGGATCAATACCTCTGACGCGGGGTGTCAGATCTTCACACTCATCCCGCCATCGACGATCAGCACGTGGCCGGTGCAGTAGGCGGAGGCATTGCCGGCGAGGAAGACCACCGCGCCATCGAGCTCATCGGCCTGGCCCCAGCGGCGCAGTGCGGTGCGGCTTGCGAACCGCTCGCGATGCGCGGGATCGGCCCGCAACGGCGTGTCGAGGTTGTCCGGCGTCATCATGTAGCCGGGCGCGATGGCGTTCACGGTGATGCCGGCGGGGCCCCACTCGACCGCCAGCGCCCGAGTCATCCCCTCCAGCCCCGCCTTGGCCGCGCAGTAGTTGGCGTTGGCCTCGCGGGCGATATGGGCGTTGATCGAGGAAATATTGATGATCCGCCCCCAGCCGCGGCGGATCATGCCGACCGAGGCGCGCCGGGCGAGGCGGAAGCAGGCGTTGAGATCGACGTTGATGATCTCGTCCCATTCGGCGTCGCTGGTCTCGCTGCCGGTGCGACCGTTGCCGTAGCCGGCGTTGTTGACGAGGATGTCGAGGTGGCCGAGGTCGGCCTCGATGCGGTCGACCGCGGCGTTGGCGGCCGCGGCATCGGTGGTGTCGAACGCCATCGCGGTGGCCGCGCCGCCGGCCGCGGTGATCGCCGCGCAGGTTGCAGCGATGCCGACCTCGTTGCGGCCGTTCACCACCACATGCGCGCCGCAGCCGGCCAGCGCGAGCGCCATGGCACGTCCAAGCCCGCGCGACGCGCCGGTCACCAGGGCAACCTTGCCGTCGAGTGCGAAAATTCCGGTCATCTGCCTCTCCTGTCCGTCGCTTGTCCGGCGCTGCCGGATGCACCGGAGCACGCACTGATCGGGCGACAAAGGTCAAGCACGCGAGGGGCTGGTGCGGTCTCGCCACTGCCGATGGCTCAGGGCACGCCGCGCATTCGGGCGCCGTGACGCGATATGTCGCAGTTTCTGCGACACCGGGAAGGGTTTTGTTCATCTCCGTCCCCGAAAAATGGACGCAGTCCAAAAACAGGGCAATTGAACAGTTTCCGGCCCATTATCTACGGCCAAGATACGTGTCGCAACCAGTAGACCCGCCCGATCCGTTGGGCGCTCGAAGGTGTGAAACGCGCCGCAGACCGGATTTCAGCTCGCGAGAGCGCGGAGTCGTCCCCTGTCAACGCTTCAATCGCGTGGCCTCCCCTCGGTGCGCCTGCTACCGGGCAGCGCCGCGATAACGTTCCCCACCACCCTTGACACCGACCTGTCGGCGCCCCTCGACAACGTGGGGCCCGGGCCGGCAGCGCTGTTTGCCCTGACGCAACCTGCCGCGATACTTGCAGGCACGACCGGCACCGCCAACCCGGTCGGCACCACCGGTGATCGCGCCGTACTCGCCAATTTCGCCCGCAGCACCTTCGGGCTGTCCGGCGCCGGGATCACCATCGGCATCCTTTCGGACAGCTTCAACATCCGCGGCGGCTATGCGGCGGATGTGGCAAGCGGAGCCCTGCCGGCCGGGGTGACGGTTCTCGCGGACGGGCCGGCCGGCAGTGGCGATGAGGGTCGTGCCATGGCCCAGCTCATCCACCAGATCGCTCCCGATGCCGATCTCATGTTCTACACCGCATTCCGCAGCTCGGCCGATTTCGCGACTGGGATCAGGGCATTGGCCGCCGCCGGCGCCAATATCATCGTTGATGACGTGACCTATCTGGACGAACCCTTCTTCCAGCAGGGCGGGGGAATTTCGCTCGCCGTCGCCGATGTGGTCGCCCAGGGGGTGGATTACTTCAGCTCGGCCGGCAACCAGGGCAAAACCTTCTATGAAAGCCTGTTCAACGGCATCTCAGCCCCGCTCCCGGGCCTCAACGGCAGCTACCAGTCGATGAATTTCGGCACTGCCGATCACCCCGCCCCCACCCAGAGCCTGACCATCGCCACCGGCGCCGCGATCACCATCGACCTGCAATGGGATCAGCCGTTTCGCAGCATCGGCACCGGCCACGCCGCCGCCAACAGCCTGGGGCTGGTGCTCTATGACGACCGCAACAAGATCGTCGCCAGTGCGGTCGCCAATCGCACCAACGGCGACCCCGTGCAGGTGCTGCGCTTCACCAATTCCACCGGCGGGACCTCGTTCCATCTCGGGATCATCACCAATGGCGGCGCCGTGGCGCCGCATGTGTTCAAGTACATCGTGTTCGGCTCGGGCGTGACGATCAACGATCCGAATGCCGGGAAGGGGTCCGGCACGGTGATCGGTCATGCCCTCACCGATGGTGCCAACGCGGTCGGTGCCATCGCGGCGGTGAATGCGCCCAGCCTTGGCGGCAATGGCGTAGCGGAGGCGTTCTCCGCCTATGGGACGGGCGTTTTCATGTTCGATGCGGCGGGCAACCGCATTGCGGCACCGCGCACTGCCAACAAGGTCGATTTTCTCGCGCCCGACGGCGTGGCCACCAGCGTATTCAGCACCTTCTACGGCACGTCGGCGGCAGCGCCGCAGGCGGCAGCGGTGGCGGCGCTGATGTTGCAGGCCGCGCCGAACCTGTCACCGGCGCGGGTCACCGCCATCCTCGAGCAGACCACGGTTGCGCTACCCGGCACGGTGAAGCAGGTTGGCGCCGGCCTGATCCAGGCCACCGCCGCCATTCAGCAGGCATTGTCCTCCCGGGTCACCACCGCGGCGGCGGTCACACCGCAGAGCTTCGGCACCGCAATCCCCGGCGCCGCCTCCCCGTCATGGATCACCGTGGAAGCCAGTGACACCCAACCGGTCACCGCCGTGCTGAACGCCATCAACGCGATCGCGAGCGATCCCACCGCCGCGGGGGATTTCTCGGTGGCGATCATCAGCGCTTCTGACATCGCGGACCACAGCATGACCGGCGGCACTGCCTTCGCCTACACCAACAACGCCTTCGGGACCGTCGCGATCATCCCGGATTGGCAGCAATCCTACACGAATTGACGGAGATGCCACGCGGTCTATGAAATTAATGGAAGCTTACTGTGTAATTAACTTATTATTACAGGCATCGCACGAAATAGTTGCGTATTTGCCGATCATGTTCAAAACACGCCACTTGATCGGGATTATCTTCGCCAACATCAAACAGTTCCGTGCCATCGCCACTCCCTACGACATGACCGCCAGGAACTTCCTCGCCGCAGTCCATCTGGTCGTAAAAATTATTTGACTGAATTATCGACACGCCCTAGTATTATATGAGGTCACTCCGTAATGACATATCGAGCGGCGTCGAAGTTACCGTTCAATTGGTAATGCCATTTTCAATGCGCCGGGCTGGGGAGTGTGGACCAAAGGTTCCGTGTCCTTGAGTAGGCGTGCCGCTGGAGTCGAGCGATGCCGGGTTTTCCATGCCGTTGCTGAAGACGGAGCGGCTGATGATTGCCGCCGCCTCGGACGGTCAGGGCGGCGGCCTCGACCCGACGGAAACCGGCCCCCCCAGTTCCGGCGACCCCGGCGCCACGGATCCCGGGTCCGCCTCCCAGCTTGACCGGAAGCCGGATGTCTCGACGCCGAGCACCAACCCAGTCAGCAATCTCGGCGATCGCGCGGTGCTGGCCAATATCGCCCGCAGCGCCTTCGCCCTCTCGGGCACCGGCGTCACCGTCGGCATCCTCTCCGACAGTTTCAATCTGCGCGGCGGCTACGCGGCCGACCAAATCAGCGGCGCGCTGCCGGCCAACATCTCCGTGCTCAGCGATGGGCCAACCGGCGGCACCGACGAAGGGCGCGCCATGGCGCAGCTCATTTACCAGATTGCACCAGGCGCCAAGCTGATGTTCTACAGCGCCTTCTATAGCAAGACCGATTTCGCCAAGGGCATCAACGCGCTGGCAGCGGCCGGCGCCAATATCATCGTCGATGACGTGACCTACCTCGACGAGCCCTTCTTCCAAATGGGCGGCATCATCGCCGATGCGGTGGCCGGCGTCGTCGCCCAGGGCGTGAGCTATTTCACCGCTGCCGGCAACCAGGGCGCCAACTACTACGAGAGCACCTTCAACGGCATCACCGCGCCCCTGCCCGGGCTCGGCGGCACCTACCAGACCATGAATTTCGGCACCCCCTCTGCCCCGCTCAGCACCCAGAGCCTCACCGTCGCACTGGGCGCGGCGGTGAGCATCGACCTGCAATGGGACCAGCCCTTCGCCTCCATCGGCATCGGCCATGCCTCGGCCAACAGCCTGGCGATGGTGCTGTATGACGCAAACAACCACATCGTCGCCACCGCCTCGATCAACCGCACCAACGGCGACCCGGTGCAGGTGCTGCGCTTTACCAATAGCAGCGCCAGCAGCGCCTTCAGCCTCGGCATTGTCACCAATGGCGGCAACGTGGCGCCGAATCTGTTCAAATATATCGTCTATGGCGGCGGGGTGACAATCAACGACCCAATTGCCGGCAAGGGCTCCGGCACGGTGATCGGCCATGCCCTCACCGACGGCGCCCATTCGGTGGGCGCCATCGCGGCGCTCCCCAGGGCGGCCGCATCGCTGCCCCGATCACCGGCCACAAGGTGGATTTCGTGGCGCCGGACGGGGTGGCGACCTCGGTGTTCAACCAGTTCTACGGCACTTCCGCCGCGGCGCCCCATGCGGCCGCGGTGGCGGCGCTGATGCTGCAGGCGGACCCGGGGCTGCGGCCCGCCGAGATGATGACCATTCTGGAACAGACCGCGCTGCCGCTGGCGGGCTCCTCGGCGCAATGGGGCGCCGGGCTGATCCAGGCGCCATATGCCATTGCGCGGGCGATCGTGCTGCGCGATCCCACCTATGTCCCGCCTGCCGCCACCTTCGGCACCGCCATCCCGGACCCCGACTTACCCGGCTGGGTCCTGGCCGCCGCCGCGCCGCAGCCGTTGGGCCTGGCCCCGCCCACCCCCGTGCAATCCGCCATCGCCGCCCTCGACCGGGACCCGACGGCCGCCGGCGACTTCACCGTGACCTTCGATGACGGCACACCCTTTACCGACCCGCTGATGCCGCTCGGCACCACCTATGCCATGTTCGGCGTTGCCGGAGCCGACGTGACCGGCATCCTGCCGGATATGGCGGTCCTGCTGCCGGCCTGGCAGCAAAACCTCGCCGCCTGATCCCGGCCGCGTCGCAGCGCTTGATCGCGCGCGGCAGGACGGGCATTGCTGGAGCAGCCCAGAAGGCAGGAGGCGGTGATGACGCGTGAGGAGAAACTGGCGGCGCTGCGTGCCCGCTATGCCAATGGCCGCAGCGACGAGGCCGAGAACCCGGATTTCCGCAAGGCGATCTCGCTGATCTTCAAGCCCGATGGACGGCGCGCCTTCCCCTATTCCGGCGTCTCCACCCTGCTCGACGCGCCCTACCGCCCCGACGCCCCGGAGCTTGCGGATTATGGCGGACTGCAGGTGGCGCTGGTGGGCGTGCCGATGGACCTTGCGGTGACCAACCGCAGCGGTTCGCGCCTCGGGCCGCGCGCGGTGCGCAGCGTGGAGCGGATCGGGCCGTATCATCACGTCCATCGGCTCGCGCCGCTGGCCGAGCTGCGGGTCGCCGATGTCGGCGACGTGCCGTTCCGCAGCCGCTATTCACTGCCGGATTCGATCGCGGACATCGAGACTTTCTATACGAAGCTGCACGCCGCCGGGGTGATCCCGGTCAGCATCGGCGGCGACCACTCGATCTCCTACCCGATCCTGCGCGCACTCGGGCGCGAGCGTCCCGTCGGCATGGTGCATATCGACGCCCATTGCGACACCTCGGGCGAGCTCGAAGGCAGCCGCTTCCACCACGGCGGCCCGTTCCGCCAGGCGGTGCTCGACGGGGTGCTCGACCCCGAGCGCACCATCCAGATCGGCATCCGCGGCTCGGCCGAGATGCTCTACGAGTTCTCCTATGTCTCGGGGATGACGGTGATCCACGCCGAGGAGGTCGACACCATCGGCCTGGCGGGCGTCATCGCCAAGGCGCGCGAGGTGATCGGCGGCGGGCCGTTCTACCTCTCCTTCGACGTTGACGCGATCGACCCGGCCTATACGCCCGGCACCGGCACCCCCGAGGTCGGCGGTCTCACGCCCCGCGAGGCGCAGCATATCCTGCGCGGGTTGGCGGGGCTCGACATCATCGGCGGCGACGTGGTCGAGGTGGCACCGCAATACGACGCCACCACCGTCACCGCCCAGGTCGGCGCCATGATGGCCTTCGAGATCGTCGCGCTCCTGGCCCTGAAGCACCGGGCGTGAAGCAGGTCGCGGCGGCCCGGCTCGTGGGAACCGGGATGGTGGGAGCCGGCGGCTATTTGTTCGCCGCCGTGTTCTGGGGCTGGAACATCCCGCTCACCTCGGCCCTGCTGCGCCATCTCGACCCCTTCGCCATCGCGCCGATCCGCTATCTCATCGCCGGCGTGGTGCTTGGGATCTGGGCGGTGGCCGCCGGCGGCTGGACGCATCTGGGCACGCCGGTGCCGGTCTGGCGGGTGCTGGCGCTGGGCCTGTGCGTCGCCTGCTTCCTGGTGCTGTTCAACTTCGGATTGCGGTTCTCGCACCCCATCACCGTCGCCGCGGTGATCGCCGGGTCCCCCGTCTATGTCGCGGCGATTGCCCGGGTGATGGTGGGCGCGCGGCTTGAGCGCGGGTTCGCCGGGGCCTGCGTGCTGACCCTGCTGGGCGCGGGCATTGCGGTCTATGGCCGCGCCACCGCCAGCGGCGAGGGCCTCGATCTGCGGGGCGGCGAGATCTTCACCTTGATGGCGATCGGCTGCTGGACGGTCTATTCCATCCTCGCGCAGCGCTGGTTCCCAGCCAGCGTGTCCCAGCTGCGCCGCACCTACCTCACCACGATTGGCGCGATCCCGGTGCTGATCGTCTTCTGGGTGCTCGCCCGCCTCGCCGATCTCGCGCCGCCCCCGAACCTCACGCAAAGTGCCGCGATCTGGCGGGATCTGGCAATCACCGGGGTGTTCTGCACCGGCATCGCCACGGTGGCATGGAATACCGGAGTGGCGCGGCTCGGCATCGCCGCGGGGTCGATGTGGCAGAACATGGTGCCGGTGTTCGCGGTGCTGATATCGTTGCTGTTCTACGATGTGGTGCCGCTGCCCTCCCAGGTGATCGGCGGCGTGGTGGNNNNGGGGGTGCTCTATAGGCAGTGGCGCAAGTTCAGGGGGTGATGTCGTAGCCCTGCGCGGCATCTTCCGCTCGTGCCGCGCCATCGCGCGCCGCGGGCGGGCCGAACCCGCCGCCGCCCGGCAAATCGAGCCGCACCCCATCGCCGGCCGCGATATCCTGCAATCCCTTGGGCCGCAGTTTCCCGCCCTTCAACGTCGCGAGATGCCCGGCCGCGCCGTCCTCCCCTCCTGCCCGGCCGCGCGCCGGGTTGGCCACCCGGTCGAATACCGCGAAGAGCTGGAACGCCGAGCCGTCGATCGTCGAGACCTCCACGGTCTGCCCGAGCCCGCCACGCTGCCGCCCGTCGCCGCCCGAGCCCGGCCGCAGTTCCTTGCGGTGTATGACGATCGGCGCCACCGTTTCGCAAATCTCGACCGGGATGGAGCGGATGCCGCTGGGAAAGGCGGTGGCCGACAACCCATCCCGCGAGGGCCGCGCGCCGGAGCCGCCGGCATTGAAGAACAGGATCTCGAACGCCCGCCCCTCGGCATTGCCGCGCAGCTGGATGCCCCAGTTGCACGCCGCCCCCTCGGCCGGGATCAACTCCGGCATCACCTCGGCGAGGCAGCCCAGCACCAGCTCGGGCAGGAACTGGCCGATGATGTGCCGTGCGCAAACCGGCGCCGGGCGGGCGACGTTGAGGATGCTGCCGGGTGGCGCCTTTACCGTGATCGGCGCCAGCGAGCCGGCATTGTTGGGGATTTCGGGCGCGATCGCGGCGCGCACCCCGTAGCTCGCATAGGCCTCGGTGTAGTTCATCACCAGATTGATGCCGTAGCGGCTGGGTGGCGCGCTGCCGGCGAAATCGATGGTGACAGCGTCGCCCGCAATGGTGAGGGCAACGGCAAGCTCCACCTCGCGCTCATAGCCGTCGAGCCGCATGCGGTTGCGCCAAATGCCGTCCGGCAGTGCCGCGATCGCCGCACGCATGCCGCGCTCGGAGGTCGTGATGATGTCGTCGGCGAGCGCCTCGATGTCGGCGAGGCCGAACTCGTCGAGCAGCGCCACCAGGCGCCGACCGCTGGCCTCGTTGGCGGTGATGTAGGCCATGATGTCACCGATCACCGCGTCGGGCACCCGGACGTTGCCGCGGATGATGGCGATCACGTCCGCGTTCAACACCCCCGCGCGCATGATCGGCAGGATCGGCAGATAGAGCCCTTCCTCGAACACCGAGCGCGCATCCGGCCCCATGCCGAGGCCGCCGATATCGACCTGGTGGCAGGTGCAGCCGAAGAAGGCGACCGGCTGCCCGTCGCGGAAAACCGGTGAAAACACCGTGATGTCATGCAAATGGCCCGAGGCCATCCAGGGGTCGTTGGTGATGAGGTGATCGCCCGGCGCCAGTGTCTCGGGCGGCCGGGCGGCGAGGAAGTGGCGAGCCGCCGCCGCCAGCGAGTTCACATGGCCGGGCGTGCCGGTCACCGCCTGGGCCACCATCCTCCCGCGAAGATCAAACACCCCCGCCGAAAGATCGCCGGCTTCGCGCACGGTCGGGCTGAAGGCGGTGCGCATCAGGGTGCGCGCCTGCTCCTCCACGACCGCGATCAACCGGCTCCAGATGATCTGCCGGCGCAGCGGCCCCAGTTGGGTGGTCATGGTGCGGCCTCCAACCGGATATGGCCGCCGGGCAGGGCCGCGGCGGTGAAGCCGGCCGGCACCACGATGGTGGTCCCGGCATCGACGATGATCGCCGGTCCGGCGACGACGTCCCCGGCAGGCAATGCGGCGCGATCAAGCCGCATCGCCTCCACTGCCATGCCGCTGCGCTGATCGACGAAGCGCCAGGGCGCAGCCGGGCGTGGCGCGGCGCTGATGGACGTCGCGACGCCCGGCGGCGAGGGGTGCTCAAGGCGCACGGTGAAGCCGAGCAACTCCACATCGCCCTCCAGCACGCGGCGGAACAGCGCCTGGTACACCGCCTCGAACGCCGCGCGCAGCGAAACGGCGTCGAGGTGATCGGGGCCGAGCGGCACGGTGAACTCACCGCCCTGGCCGCGATAGCGCATTTGCGCCGTCACCCTCTGCACCGGCGCACCCGCTTCCCCTGCCACCGCGAGGCTCGCCGTGGCGTCCGCGATCAGTCGTAGCAACGTATCGCCGGCACGGACGGCATCGAAGCGGGAGAGCAGCTGGTGATGCGACCAGGTTTTCTCGAAGGCGATCGGCGCGCGGAGGAACCCCACCGCCGATCCCACCGACGCCGCACTCGGCACGATCGCGGCGACCATGCCGAGGCGGGCGACGAGATCGGCCGCGTGCAATGCGGCGGCACCGCCAATGGCGATCATGGTGCGCCCGGCGAGGCTGCGCCCGGCGTCGATGGCGTGCTCGCGGGCGGCGCGGGCCATGTTCTCGTTGACCACCTCGATGACGCCGATCGCCGCCTCGGTGGCATCGATGCCGAGCGGTGCACCGACATCGCGCTGCAACGCCACCGCGGCTGCTCCGGGCTGCAAGGCGAAGGCACCGTCGGCGAAGCGCGCGGCATCGAGGCGGCCGAGTGCGAGATTGGCATCCGTCACCGTGGGGCTGGTGCCGCCGAGCGCATAGCAGGCCGGCCCCGGCACCGAGCCGGCGCTGCGCGGCCCCACCGTGATGCGGCCGAGGCGGTCCACCGCCGCCAGCGACCCGCCGCCGGCGCCGATTTCGCATAGTTCGATCACCGGCAGCCGCAGCGGCAGCCCGCTGCCCGGCTTGAACCGGTCGAGCCGCGCCACCTCCAGGCTGCGCGCGGCGCCCGGGCGGAAATCATCGAGAAAGCACAGCTTCGCCGTGGTGCCGCCGATGTCCAGCAGCATGGCGCAATCGAGCCCGAGTTCGGCGGCGAAGGCGGCGGCGAAAATCGCCCCGCCGGCCGGCCCGCTCTCCATCAGCCGCACCGGCGCGGCCCGCGTCGTCGCGACGTCGCACAGGCCGCCGTTGGATTGCATCAGCAGCAACGGCCCGGCGATGCCGAGCTTGCGCAGGGCGTCGTCCAGGCGGGCGAGGTAGGTCGCCATCAAAGGTTGCACATAGGCGTTGGCAACCGCGGTGGTGAAGCGCTCGTATTCACGGATTTCCGGCGAAATATCGCTCGACAGCGTGATCGGCACGCCCGGCAGCGCGACACGCAGAAACGCGCCCGCAGCACGCTCATGGGCCGGGTTGGCATAGGCGTGCAGGAACCCCACCGCCACGGCCTCCACCGCTTCCTCGCGCAACACGGCGGCGACGTCGGCGAGCCCGGCGTGGTCGAGCGGGGTCAGCACGCGCCCATCCGCCGCGATGCGCTCCCGCACCGTCACCCGCAGTCGGCGTGGCACCAGCGGGCGTGGCTTGTCGACCAGCAGGTCATACTGGTCGTAGCGGTGCTCGTAGGCCATCTCCAGCGTATCGCGGAACCCTTCGGTGGTGACGAAGCCGACTTTGGCGCCGCGCCGCTCGATCACCGCGTTGGTGGCGAGTGTGGTGCCATGCACCACCATGGCGACGTCCGCCGCCGCCGTCCCGGTTTCGGCCAGCAGCCGCGCGACGCCGGCGATCACCGCGCGCTCCGGCGCCTCGGGCGTGGTGAGCAGCTTGAGGCAGATCTGCGCGCTGCCATGCTCCAGCACGAAATCAGTAAAAGTGCCGCCGATATCGACACCGATGCGCGCCGCTCTCATTGCGGTGGCGCCGCACAAAGAAAAATGAGCAAAAGTCTTTTAGTTCTTTTTTTCAAAAAAGAACCCCTTCCTTCAAATGCCGCGCGATCAAGGCGCCCGTTTCAAGCCCACTCCGACACGCCCCGGTGACCAGCGCCTGCGCCATATAATCCCCCGCGAAATAGATCGCCTGCCGCTCCGACTCCTGATGGGCGCGGAATTCGGCAAGCCGTGTGGCATATCCGGGATAGGGAACCGGCAGCTTATGGGCGATCCACTGGTTGACGCGATGGGCCTCCTGCGCGTCGATCGCGGGGAACAGGCGGCGCAGATCGGCGCGGATGATGCCGTCGAGATCGCCGGTCCGCCCGTCTCGCAGGGCGGCGGCGGAGGCTTCGGGGGTGAGCTGGCAGAACAGGCGCGCGCCGGGGCCTTGCTGGTAGGTGGCGATCGCGCCGCCCATCTCCGGTGGCAAGAAGCGCAGCATCGGCGCCACATCCTCCCGCAGCGCGTAGTGCACGATGCCGACCGGGTTGTAGCGCACAGCTCCGAAGAACGCGGCCTGCGCATCATCGAGCGCCGTGATCTCCGCCACCTTCGCCCCCTCGATGGCGCAAATCACCGCATCGGCCTCGGCATCGTGCCGGGCGCCGCGGGCCCACCACAGCACCCGCGCGCCGCCCGGGCGCGGCGTGATCCGCTCCACCTCGGCGCCGTAGGTGACATCGGTTTGCGCCGCGAGTGCCGCGGTGAGCTGCCCGATGCCGCCGCGAAACCCATAGACAGTGGAATGGCCAAGCAGCCGCGACGTCGTGGAGGTGAAGAACCCCGCCGAGACCTCATCGACGTTCCAGCTCCGCGTGCCGCGAAACACCGGAGCGATGTAGCGCTCGAGAAAGCGCCGCCCGGCGAGGCGGGCGATATAGTCGGCGAGCGTTTCGTCATCCGGCCCGCTGGTGAGGTCGTCGGCGTCGCTGCCGAAGCGCCGGCGCAGCAGATCGGCCAGCAGCAACCCGAGCCGCGCCCTGTCGCCCCAGCCGAGCACCGGCGAGCGTAGCAAGCCGGCCTCGGGCAGCAGGGGGATGCGAAAATCGATCCCCTCCGCCGTGCCGGTCGCCGCCAGCCCGCGCATCGGGACGAGATCGGCCTGGAGCCCCATCTCGCGCACCAGGCGAAAAAACGAGCGGCTGAACGGATATACCAGCCGCGCCCCGGTGCCGTACCGGATCGGCCCGTCCACCCGCTCGGCCATGCGCCCGCCCGGCTGGTCGGCCGCCTCCAGCACGCGCACCGCAATGCCGCGCTTGGCCAGCGCATGCGCGGCCGACAACCCGGCGATTCCGGCGCCGACGATGATGACACGTCGGTTCATCGGGGCGGCCGCGTCGCCTCCGGCGGCACCACGAGATGCAGCAGGCTCACCCCGTCATGCCCGAGCGCACGCGCCAGCGCCGGCGCGAAGGCGGCGGTCTCGGCCACGCGCTCGGCCATGGCGCCGAAGCTGCGGGCGAAGGCGACGAAATCGGGATTGGTCAGCGCCACCCCGGTCGGGCGGCCAAAGGCGCGTTCCTGGCCGAGGCGGATCGCCCCGTAGCTGGCGTTGTCGAGCACCAGCACCACCAGACGCAACCGGTGATGCACGGCGGTCGCCAGTTCCTCGGCGGTCATCATGAAGCAGCCATCCCCGGCCAGCGCCACCACCGGGCGGATCGGGCAAGCCAGCGCCGCGCCGATCGCCGCCGGGAGGCCGTAGCCCATGGCGCCGCTTTTCGGGCCGAGCTGGGTGCGCGGGCGGTGAAACGGGAAATAGCGCTGCGCCCACAGCGCATAGGCCCCGGCGCCAACAGTGAGGATGGCATCGGCCGGCAGGGCGGCGCGCAATTCGCCGAATACCGCCGTGAGGTCGAGCGGCCCCGGGCAGGCGCCGCCGGTGTGATGCGCCAAATACGCCGCCCGCCCTGCCTCCCGCCAGGCCGCGCGATCCCGCCCCGGCGGCAGCACTGCCAGCGCCAGAGCGGCCTGTTCGGGTGCCGCGAGCACGGCGTGATCGGCCTGGTAGACCCGGTTCAACTCCGCCGCATCGCCATGGATATGGATCAGCCGCATCGCCGGCCGCGGCGCCGCCAACAGGCTGAAGCCGTGGAACCCCTCGCCGATGGTGTTCAACTCGCCGAGCCGCATGTTCAGCACCAGCAGAAGATCGGCCTGCCCGACGCGAGCGGTAAGGGACGGATCGAGCCCGATGCCAAGCTCGCCGATGAAGTTCGGGTGCGAATTGTCGAACAAATCCCGCCGCCGGTAGGAGACCAGTACCGGCATTCCCTGCACCTCGGCGAAGCGCCGGGCGGCGGCCAGCCCGGCGTCACTCCAGCCGCCGCCACCCAACACCAGCAACGGCCGCTCCGCCGCCGCCAATGCCTGCCCGATTGCGGCGATATCGCCCGCCCCCGGCGCCGGCGCGATGGGCGGCGCCGGCGACAGGATCGCCGGATCGGCAGTGGCGCGGAACGTCTCCTCCGGCACGATCAGCACCACCGGTCCGGGTTGTCCGCTACGCGCGACATGCAGTGCCCGGCTCAGCATTTCCGGAATTCGCGCAGGATCGTCGATCTGCACCACCAGCTTGGCCAATGGCGCGAACACCTGATGGAACGCGGTATCGAGAAACGCCTCGCGCCCGGCGAAGGCGGCAGCGGCCTGGCCGATGATCAGCAGCAGCGGCACCGCATCGGTCCAGGCGGTATGCAGCGCTAGGCAGGTGTTGAGCGCCCCCGGCGCGCGGCCGACGATGCACAGGCCGACGCCGCCACTGGCGCGGGCATGGCCGATCGCCGCGAACGCCATGCCGGCCTCGTGGCGGCCATGCACCAGCGTGATTCCGCGATGGCGGTGTTCCAGCGCGTCCAGGAGATCGAGAATCCCCTCGCCGGGGACGTGGAACCCATGCGTCAGCCCCGCCGCGACGAGGCTTTGGGCGAGGATATCCGCTCCGGTGCGGGCCATGCGATCTCCTGCGGTGCGTACCGTTCCGCGCGACCCTATCGGCGCTGCCCGGCGTTGTATAGCGACGGGCCGGGTGTTACGGTTTTTGCGGCGGCGGGCAGGACGCCGGCCGATCGCACAGGAGCTTCCCCGCCATGGCCGCCGCTCGCCCCGCTTCCGTCGCCCGCCGCGATGTCCTGCTCGGCGCCGCCCTCGCCGCCACGACGACAGGCGCCACGACGATCGGCGCCAAGGCCCAGGCGCCCAAGCGCGGCGGCACGCTGGTGATGAGCATCATCCCCGAGCCCGCATCGCTGGTCTGCGCCTTCAACACCGCCGCCCCCCTCACGGTGATCGGCCCAAAATTCGTCGAGGGCCTGCTGTCCTACGATTTCGACATCAATCCCAAACCCCTGCTCGCCACCGCCTGGAACGTCAGCGCCGACGGGCTCGCCATCAGCTTCACCCTGCGGCAGGGCGTCACTTGGCATGACGGCAAACCTTTCACCTCGGCGGATGTCGCCTACTCGGTGATGGAACTCCTGAAGAAGTTCCACCCGCGCGGCCGCAGCACCCTCGCGCCCGTCACCGCGGTCGATACGCCCGACGATCACACCGCGATTTTCCGCCTGTCCCGCCCGGCGCCGGCGATCATGAGCGCGTTGTCGAGCTCCGAGGCACCGATCCTGCCGAAGCACATCTATGAGGGCAGCGACCCGCTCACCAATCCGCGCAACAACAACCCGATCGGCACCGGCCCCTTCCGCCTCACCCAATGGCAGCGCGGCAATTTCATCGAGATGGAGCGCAACCCGACCTATTGGGACGCCGGCAAGCCCTACCTCGACCGGCTCGTGGTGCGCAGCTTCACCGACGCCGGCGCCCGCGCGGCGGCCTTCGAGCGCGGCGAACTGCAACTTGCCGGCACCACCCCGGTGCCGCTCAGCGAGGTCGCCAGTTTCCGTGCCAACCCGAAATTCCAGGTCGAGGATCGCGGCGAGGAGCTCAACAACAGCCTCGACATCATGGAGTTCAACCTGCGCCACCCCATGCTCGGCAAGCTCGAGGTGCGCCAGGCGATCCGCCACGCCATCAATTCCGAACTCATGGTTCGCGTCGTATGGTCGGGCCTCGCGATGCCGCTGATCAGCCCGATCCCGAGTACGCTGACGAAATGGCACAGCACCGACGTGCCCCGTTACCCCTACAATCCCGCCAAGGCGGCCGCCATGCTGGACGCCGCCGGCGCGCCACGCGGCGCGGAGGGCATGCGCTTCAAAATCCGGCTCGACGTGCCCTCGATCAGCGACGTCTACCAGCGCGAGGCCGAATTCCTCCGCCAGTCCCTGCGGTCCGCGGGCATCGACGTCGAAATCCGCATTTCCGACGTGCCGAGCTTCCTGCGCCGCATCTACGCCGAGTACGATTTCGACTTGAGCCTGCTGCCCGCCTCGGTCACCGCCGACCCGACGATCGGCTTGCAGCGCTATTATGACTCCAAGGCCATCCGCAAAGGCACCTTCCTGGTCAACGCCTCGGGCTACGCCAACCCGGAGATGGACGCCGTGCTCGACGCCGCTGCCATCGAGACCGACGCCGGCAAGCGGCGCACCCAGTGGGAACGCTTCCAGCAAATCGCCATGCGCGACCTGCCGCTGATCCCGCTCGCCATGCCGCTCAGCATTTCCATTGCCAGCAAGACGGTGCATAATTTCATTGCCGGGGCGGATGGGCTGCGCGCAAATGGGGCGGAGCTTTGGGTCGAATAAGGGAAGGAAGCGGTTCTTTTTTGAAAAAAAGAACCAAAAAACTTTCATCCGTTGGCTCCGCGCTCTCCGCGGAGAGTACGGAGCGAGCGGGTAAAAAGGTTTGGCTTCTTTTTTCAAAAAGAAGCGCTTGCTTCCTCGCCCGCCGCCTGGCGCTGGCGTTGCTGATCGTGCTTGGCATCGCCGTCTGCAACTTCGTCCTGCTGCATATGGCCCCCGGCGACGCCGCGGACGCGCTGGCCGGTGAGGCCGGTGCCGGGGATCCTGCCTATCTCGCAATATTGCGCGCGCGCTTCGGGCTCGACCAGCCGCTGCCGGTGCAGTTGTGGCACTTCCTGCTTCGGCTCGTCACCTTCGATCTCGGGTATTCGTCGCGCTATGGCCAGTCCGTCGCGAGCCTCATCCTCGAACGGCTGCCGGCGACGCTGCTGCTGATGGGCACCGCCATGACCCTCGCGGTGATCGGCGGCATCGTGCTCGGCGTCACCGCCGCCCGCTTCGCTGGCCGCGCGGTGGACCGGGTGATTTCCCTGATCGTGCTGCTGCTCTACGGGACGCCGATGTTCTGGAGCGGGCTGATGCTGATCCTGCTGTTCTCCGTGCGGCTCGACTGGCTGCCCGCCGGCGGTATGTACGACATGCGGGTGCGCGCCACCGGCCTCGCCCATGTCCTGGACATCGGACAGCATCTCATCCTGCCCGCCGCCACCCAGGCCTGCTTCTTCCTCGCCGTCTACACCCGCCTGCTGCGCGCCTCCATGCTGGAGGTGCTGGGGCTCGACCATATCCGTTTCGCTCGCGCCAAGGGCATGCCGGAACGCCGCATCGCCTTCGTTCATGCGCTGCGCAACGCCCTGCCGCCGCTGATAACGATGGTCGGTATGAATGTCGGAACCTTCCTCGGCGGCGCCGTGCTGGGCGAAACGGTGTTCTCCTGGCCCGGTATCGGCCGGCTGATGTTCGATGCGGTGTTCCAACGCGATATCAACCTGCTGCTCAGCATCCTCGTGCTGTCCTCGGTATTCGTGGTGCTGGCCAATCTCGTCGTCGACATTCTGTACGTGGTGATCAACCCGGCGGTGGAGCTGCGATGACCCGCCACGGCGCCTTGTGGGTGGGTGGCGCGATCCTGCTCGCGGTGGTCGCAATGGCAGGGCTGGCCGGGGTGATCTTCCCCGAAGACCCCTTCGCGATGATCGACCAGCCGCTGCTGTGGCCGGGCACCCCTGGCCTGCCGCTCGGCACCGACAGCCTGGGGCGCGATATCATGGCCGACCTGTTCCACGGCGCGCGGGCTTCGCTGCTGATCGGGCTCGCCTCCACCGCCGCCGCGGTCGGCATCGGCATCGTGGTCGGCGCGCTCGCCGGCTATTATCGCGGGCTCGTCGATGACGCGCTGATGCGGCTCACCGAGCTGTTCCAGACCATCCCCCCCTTCATGCTGGCGATCGTGCTGCTGGTGGTGCTCGGCACAACGCTCGCCACCATCGTCACCGCCATCGCGCTGGTTTCCTGGCCCGCCGTCGCCCGCCTGGTACGGAGCGAATTCCTCTCCCTCCGCGAGCGCGAATTCGTGCAGTCCTGCCGGGTGATCGGCATGTCGGACGCCCGCATCATCCTCCAGCAGATCCTGCCCAACGCGCTGGCCCCGGTGATCGTCACCGCCACCGTGCTGGTCGCCACCGCCATCCTGATGGAGGCCGGGCTGTCCTTCCTCGGCCTGTCCGACCCCAACGTGATGACCTGGGGGCACATGATCAACATGGGCAAGGACCAGATGCGCCAGGCCTGGTACATCGTGGTGATCCCCGGCTGCGCCCTGCTGGTCACCGCGCTCGGCCTCAACCTGTTCGGCGAGGGCCTGAACGATGCCCTCAACCCAAGGCTACGCCGGCAATGAACCAGCCCCTGCTGAGCGTCGCCGGCCTCGATATCGCCCGCTCCGATGACCCCACCCGACGCGTGGTGCGCAATCTCTCGTTCGATATCGCGCGCGGCGAAATCCTCGCCGTGGTCGGTGAATCCGGTTGCGGCAAAACGGTCACCTCGCTGGCACTCACCGGTCTGCTGCCGGACGGCCTCGCCATCGCCGCCGGCACGCTCGCTTTCGATGGCGCGCCCCTGCGCCCGGCGGAACTCCGGGGCAGGCGCATCGGGATGATCTTTCAGGACCCGATGAGCGCGCTCAACCCGATGTTCACCATCGGCGACCAGATCACCGAGGTGCTGCGCGCCCATCTCGGCTTGCGCAGGGCCGCCGCCCGCGCCCGCGCTCTCGAACTCCTGGCCCTCGTGCGCCTGCCCGACCCCGCCCGCATCATCGACACCTACCCCACCCGCCTTTCCGGCGGCCAGCGCCAGCGGGTGGTGATCGCCATCGCCATCGCCTGCAACCCGGACCTGGTGATCGCCGACGAGCCGACCACGGCGCTCGACCCCACCATCCAGGCGCAGATCATGGCCCTGCTGGCCGGGCTGCGCGAGACGCTCGGCATCGCCATCATGCTGATCACCCACAACCTCGGCCTGGTCGCGCAAGCCGCCGACCGGGTGATGGTGATGTATGCCGGGCGCAAGGTGGAAGAGGCGCCGGTCGAGCCCCTCTTCGCCCGGCCGCTGCACCCCTATACGCGCCGCCTGCTCGCCGCCACCCCGCATCCCGGGCACGCGCAATCGCGGCTGGCGGAAATCCCCGGCCTCGTCCCCTCGGTGTTCGACCTGCCGCCCGGCTGCCCCTTCGCGCCGCGCTGCGACGTTGCCGAAGCTCGCTGCCATGGCAGCGAGCCGGCCTTGGCCAGCGTCTACGCCGGCCATTTCGCCGCCTGCCACTTTGTCGCGCCATGATACCGCTGCTCGCCATCGAGGACCTGCATTGCCGCTTCGATACCCCGGGGGGACCGCTGCACGCCGTGCGCGGTGTCTCGCTCGAAGTCGCCGCCGGTGAAACCCTGGGCCTGGTCGGCGAATCCGGTTCCGGCAAAACCACGCTGGCCAAATCCATCGTCGGCCTCGTCCGCCCCACAGCCGGACGCATCCTGCTCGAAGGGCAGGACCTTGCCACAGCCGACCGAACCGCCCGCTTCGCCGCACGACGCGCCGTGCAATTCGTCTTCCAGGACCCTTTCGCCTCCCTCAACCCGCGTCGCCGCGTGGCCCAGCTCATCCGCGAACCGCTCGACGTGCATCGCATCGGCACTGCCGCCGAGCGCGACGCCCGGGTCGCCTGGCTGATGGCCCGCGTCGGGCTGCGGCCGGAATGGGGGCATCGCCTGCCGCACGAATTCTCCGGCGGCCAGCGCCAGCGCATCGGCATCGCCCGCGCGCTGTCCCTCACCCCCCGCCTCATCGTCTGCGACGAACCGGTCTCCGCACTCGACGTCTCGATCCAGGCCCAGGTGATCAACCTGCTCGCCGATCTCCAGCGCGAGCTCGGGATTGCCTATCTGGTGATTTCCCACGATCTCGCTTTGGTCGAGACCTTCGCCCATCGCATCGCGGTGATGTATCTCGGCCGCATCGTCGAGATCGGCCCCGCCGCCGAGGTCTGGCGGCAACCGCACCATCCCTTCACCCGCGCGCTGATCGACGCTGTCCCGGTGCCGGACCCGGCGATCGCACGCCTCAAGCGCCCCATCCTCGAAGGCGATCCGCCCAGCCCGCTCGGCACCCCGCCCGGCTGCGCCTTCGCCCCGCGCTGCCCGCTGGCCGTCGCCAGGTGCCACACCGAGCCGCCGCTGCTCCGCCCGGTCGGGGAGAAACGCATCGCCTCGTGCCACCTGGTGAATTGAAACCATTGGCGGAAAGGGAGAAGAAAGCGCTTCTTTTTGAAAAAAGAAGCAAAAACTTTTTCCCCGTTTGCTTCACACTCGGCCCCGACGAGCACGATACAAGCGCGAAAAGTTTTTTGGTTCTTTTTTTCAAAAAAGAACCGCTTGCCTTCCCTCCTCCCCTTGTAGTTGCACTCAAGATACATTTAATTCTGTAATTGCAACAAATTAGTCGCAAATCGGCCCCGCGGCCACACGCGATTTCGAAAGCCAGACCGCCCAGCTCGATACGTTACCACAAGAAACGCCGCCCGCGTCGCGGATCGCCCCACCAAGAAACAAAAGCTCGCGTGACGGCAGGACCGCGGGGGATGGGCGCAACGAAGGTTCGGCAGCGCCACCTGCGGGCGTGTGCCGGGCGAGGGGATACAGCGTGCGACGGGGCGTCGCGCGCCCCGCACGCGCCACCCGCGTGGACGGCACGCATGCCCCCGCGACGACCGGTTGAACCTCCACTCCGGCGGCCACGCGTTGCATGATCGCGGTGAAATCGCGTCCGAGTTGTTGCAGCTGCGCCCAAAGCGCCGCGCCGCCGGGAAACAACCGCCACAGCCACAACCTGCGGCCAAGCGCACCCAGAATCAAGCCGACAAGCTCCGCCAACAGCATCGCGGGATGCTGCTCGGGCAGGCTCGGGACGGGGGCATGCGGCGCTGTGTTCATGGCGCCGGTTATAGGACCATCGTCAGATCAAGTCAACGATTTTTTTCAACTCCTCGGATAATTTGCCGCTCCCGCAGCCTGGATGACACGACCGTCAGCCCGGCGGCGATGGTGATACTGCCGGCGTCGGTCTACTGACCCGATCCGGCACTGCTCCAGGTGTAGATGGTCATCGCTCCCCTCCCCGCCGGATTGCTGCAGTGGTCCGGCGGGTCAGAGCGGGCCGCGTATGGCGTCAGGCGGCGATGCGCCGGAACTTCTGCATGCGGCGCAGCTTGTCCGGGCGGGGAATACCCGGGAAAACCGCCGCCCAGTCATTGGCGATCACCTCGCCGACATAAAGATCGCCCCGCGAATCAAGCGCCACGCTGTGCGGCGCCACGAAAGCGCCAGGCGAGGTGCCCGGCTTCTCCAGGCCCAGCCGGTTGATCAGATTGCCCTCGTTGTCGAGTACCAGCAGCCGCGGCCCGAGATTGGGCGTGGCATGGTTGACCGCCATATACGGCCCGAGTTCACCCACCAGCAGGCAGGGACACGCGCCCTTGGTGATCGCCAACCCGCACGGCCGATGCAGGTTATTGATCTGACGAAGGTAATTGCCCTCGCCATCGAACACCTGGATACGATGGTTCTCGCGGTCCGCCACATAAACCAGCCCCGCCGCGTCACAGCAGATATTGTGCGGCAGGTTGAACTCGCCGGCGCGGGTGCCCGGCTTGCCCCAGGTCTTGAGCAGCTTCCCGTCGGGCGAGAATTTGTGCACGCAGGCGTTCGAGTAGCCGTCCGAGACATAGATGTCGCCGGTCGGGGACAGAGCGGTATGGGTGCAACGACAGAACGGGGCGCCGCTCATGAACGGCGCGGGCTGGTTCGGCACGCCGATTTGCAGCAGCAGCTTGCCATCGGGGGTGAATTTCCGGACGGTATGGTCGCCGTTGTCGGTCAGATACAGGCTGTCATCCGGGCCGATGCTGGCGCCGTGCGCGTTCGTGAACACCCCCTGGCCCCAGGAGGTCAGGAAGGTCCCGGCCTGGTCCAGCACCACGACCGGGTGGTCGCCGCGATTGAAGAGGTAGACCCGATCCTGCGAGTCAATGGCGATGCCGGCGACATCGCCAAGCACGACATCGCGCGGAAGCTGCTCCCATGCCTCAATCGGTTCAAAGAGGAATTGGTCAATTTGTGCCATTATGCGTTCCGCCTACGGTTTGTTTGGGCCGTTCCGACCACTGTCACGTCTTACCGAGAGACGTTGGCGTGCATTGCCGGCCGTGGCAACATGGTCGGCCGTGGATCGGGGTGCGCGGCTCATGCCGCACCATTCGCCACCGGCGATTTGGCGGCGTCGTGCCATCGCCCGGCCTGCGTCGCGCGCGGGCGCATCGTGCCCGACAGCAGCACGGATACGCGAACCGGCAGATGTTGCAACGCCGTAGACCACGATACCCGTGAGCCAGCGGCTCGATAAACGCACGCAGATCCTCAGCCGCTACCTATGGAACTATCGCAGGAGCTTTGCGGGGACGCGATGCCGCGCGGGTCAATGCAAGAAGCTCGGCATCCCCTAGGTGCCCGTTGAGCAGCGCCCGGGCCATCTCCATATTTCCGTTCGCGGCGAGGATGATACCGAGGTTGATCTTCAACCGCTCCGGCACGTCATCCGCATCAACAAAAGGCGCCAAAACCACCTGAGCCGCGTTCAACTGCCCATCCATCATCAACGACAAAGCCAGGTTGTTGCTGATAACCGGGTCGTCCGGCGCGATCGCCAGCGCCCGCCGATAAAGCGCCTGCGCTTCGGCGTGGCGCGACTGGATGTCCAGTGCCACGGCCTTGCCGGTCAGCGCGCCGATATCGAGGGGAAGGATGGCGAGAACCTCGTCGAACCGGGCGATAGCCACGCGTGTCTGGCCGACCATGACATGGATCGACGCCAGGGCGCGCAGCAAATCAGGGTCCCGCGGCCGGGATTTCAGCCTGGCCTGCAACAAATCCCGTGCCTGGCTCCACCGGCCGCTGCGGGCCAGGCCGTTGGCCACCCGCACCTGCACCGAGGCATCCTCGGGAGCGCTCTCGGCGGCGGCAGAATACATGGCAATCGCCGTATCCTTGTCACCCGAGCGCTCGGCCGCCTCGCCGACACGCAGCCGGGACTCCGCGTTCAGTTCAGTCTGGGGACCGCCCGCCGCGCCACACGACGCCAAAGCAAGGCACAGCCACGCCGCCACCGCGAAGCGTCGCCACCGCGGCACGGCCCTATTGATGGCCGGTCGCCATCAAGCGGAGCGTGTCGAGCACCCTCAGGATCGGGCTCGCGGCGAGCACCACGAAAAGCGCCGGCATGATGAAGATGATGAGCGGCAACACCAGAAGGGCCGGGAGTTTCGTGCACTTGGCTTCGAGCTGCACCATCCGGTCGCGCCGCAGGTCGGCCGCCACTGATCGCAAGGCTTCGGCTACCGGCGTGCCGTATTGCAGCGTCTGCCCCAGCATCGCCGCCAGCCGGCGGAACCCGTCGATGCCCGAACGCCGGCCGAAATTGTCGAACGCATCGCGCCGATCGGGAAGCACGCGCAGTTCGTCCAGCAGCTTTGACAGCGCGACCGATATCGCCTTGTTCGAGACCGCGATCTCGCGGGCGACCTGTTCCAGCGCGAGTTCGAGGCCCATGCCCGATTCGGTACAGATCACCAGCAGATCGAGCGCATCCGGCAGGCCTCGCCGCAGCGCTGCGACATAAGGTTTGCGAACAAAATGCAGTATCCAATCGGGGCCCAGGAGACCAATTGGCACGGTCAGGCTGACGAGCAGCAGGAACTGCATCCCCGTCAAACCGGCCACAAGGCCGTAGATCACCGCGATGGCGGGAATGAGAAACGTCAACACCATCTTGGCGCCCAGCACCATCGGCAGCACGCGGTTGGCATTGAGCCCGGAGGCCGCCACCACGGTTTCGAGCGCCAGCAGGTCCTCCTCGGAGTACAGGCTGGACTTGCTGCGGATGCGGCCCCCCAGCCGCTGCAACACGCGCCCGAATGCGCCAAGCGGCGCCGTCGCGGCGCTGCGCGCCACCGCCTCCATCCCGACGGTGGCAAGCACCCGCCGCTCCATCCGGTCGGACGCGAACTCCCGCATCAGGAGCATCACCGCGACCAGCAGCAACAGAACCATGCCGGCGACCAGCAGCGCGAGAAGGGTGTTGGGCTCCTCGATCATTCTGCCGTCGCCTTCCGGATCATCCGCCGCATCAACAGGATCCCAAGGAGAAGCGTCACCGACGCAAACCCCAGCATCTTGGTGCCACGCGGATCATTGAACAGCGGGTCGAGATAGCCCGGCCGGATCGCACTCAGGGCCGCGCCGGCGACGAAGGGGAGCGAGCCCAGAATGATCGCCGAAACCCGCGCTTCGCCGGCAAGCGCCTTTGCCCGCGTCATCATGCCGAGCCGTTGCCGGATGGTCTCCGCCAGTCGCTGCACACTTTCCACCAGGCGCCCGCCCGATTTGGATTGAACGTTGATGGTGACCGCGAAAATCGCGTACTCGGTCAACTGGGTGCGGTGGAACACGTTCAACAGCGCCTTGTCTGCCGAGGCGCCGAGCGCGATCTCGTTTACCACACGCACGAATTCATCTTTCGTCGGCGCGGGGCTTTCGACGGACAAAGCCCGAAAAGCCTCGCCGACCGGCAAGCCCGCGCGGATCGCGCTCACCACCATTTCCACCGCATCCGGCAACTGCTGCTGCAGCGCCGACTGGTAGCTCGACATCTGCATGCCGAACACAACTCTTTGGGCAAGAACGGAGGCGATCAACCCGATCACTCCGGCCATTGCCCACGAAACGCCGGCATACCGCTCCGCGAGCATGGTGCCGCCCACAAGGACTATGAGGCCAAGGACGAACACCCAATGAGGAGCAATCTTCTGTGCCCCCGGCACATCGAGCGGGATGCGCAGCAGCCGCGCGAACACCGACAGGAACCGCAGTTCGCTTTGCTGCGCCACCCGAATGCTGAGCGACGGTTCTTCCGCCGCGGAATCCTCCGGGCCGGCCAGCGCCTCGATGCGATGGCGCAGCTTTGTGTTGCGGCTGTCGACAATCACCGCGATGACCGCGGCGATCAGAACCACAATCAATAACAACACAGGATAGACCATCGGATCCATGGCCTTCACACTCCCCCGATTGCTGTCGTCCAGGCACCATCAAGCCCAAAGTAGCTGAGCCGCTTGATGAAGCTCGCCGGCTTCGGCGACGCGACATACTGCCCGACGATGCGGCCATCTTCATCCATGCGTTCGAAATTGAACGTCAGAATGTCGTGCAACTCAACAACATCGCCGTCGAGCCTGCCGATTTCGCTGACCTGCGTGACCCTGCGTATGCCATCGCGCATCCGCTCGACCTGTACGATCAGGTCAACCGCGGAAAGAATCTGCGAGCGGATCGCCCGGACCGGCAAATTGAATTGCCCCATTTGAACCATGTTTTCGATGCGGGTGATCGCGTCATACGCGGTATTGGCGTGCAGCGTAGAGATCGAGCCGTCATGGCCGGTGTTCATCGCCTGCAACATGTCGAAGGCCTCGGCGCCGCGCACCTCGCCGACGATGATCCGGTCCGGCCGCATCCGCAGCGCGTTGCGCAGCAGGTCGCGCTGGGCGATCATGCCGGTCCCCTCGAGGTTCGGGGGGCGTGTCTCCAGACGGATCACATGCGGCTGGACCAGTTGCAGTTCAGCCGCGTCCTCCACCGTGACGATCCGCTCGCCATGGTCGATCGCCTGACTCATCGCATTGAGCAGCGTCGTCTTTCCCGAACCGGTGCCGCCGGAGATCAGCATGTTGAGCCGGCAGTGCGAGGCGATCCGCAGCAGTTCCGCCACCGCCGTCGTCATCGAGCCATTGCGCACCAGGCCGGCGAAATCCAGGCGGTGGCGCGAAAACTTGCGGATAGAAATGCAGGGCGCATCCACCGCGAGCGGCGGGAAGATCACGTTCACCCGGCTGCCGTCCTTCAGCCGTGCGTCCACCATCGGGCTCGACTCATCGATCCGGCGGCCGACCCGGGCAGCGATCTTCTGCGCGATCGTGCTGATATGCTCGTTGTCACGAAACCGCACGTCGGTCAGTTCGAGCCGGCCGCGGCGCTCGACGTAGACGTTGTTCGGCGCGTTGACCATGATATCGCTGACGGAATCGTCCCGGAGCAACTGCTCGAGCGGACCGTAGCCGATCATGTCATTCGCCAGTTCCTCGGCGAGTCGTGCCTGTTCGCGCGCCGTCAACTCATAGCGCAGTTCCGTCGCGATATCATGGACGAGTTGCTCGAGTTGGCGCTGCAATACCGCGGTCGGCAGGTCGACCGCCGCCGCCGCATCGATCTGCCGCAACACGCGGCTGCGCAGATCGGCGACGCGGGCAGCGGTGACGACTGCGGTTGGCGGAACCTGGGTTGCTACCGGCGGCGGCACGACGCGCTCGACGCCCGGCGCGCGCTGGGTGCCCTCCTCGTCGCGGCGGCCGAACCGCTTCATCCCCTGAAGAATCGGCGCAGGAACGAGCCGTCGCGCGCCGGCGCGAGGCCGGAGACTTCACGCACCAAAGGCTGCAAGTGGCGCTTCAGCACCGGGACATGCTGAACCGCGGGGATGCCGAGGTTGACCGCCTCGATCATTTTGCGGCCGGCATTCGGAATTATGATGTCCGGCTTGCCGCCGAGCGCCTTTTCCACCAGCTGGGCGTTGATGCTGCCCTTGCTGTCGCCACGATTGATCACCGAGATCGTCCGGTTGGTCCCGGTCAATCCGGTCGCCCAATTGCGCAGCGCCTTGCCGGAACGCAGGCTCACCACATCCGGCCCCATCACGATCACCACGTGGCGTGACAGCGCGACGGCGGGCGACATCACCATCGGCAAGGGTACCGGCATATCGATGATGACGTAGTTGAACTTGCGCTGCAGCAGCGAGACCAGGCGCGATACCCCCGCCGCGGTGACCTGCGGCTCGGCGTCATAAGGCTCGTCAGCGGCGATCATCTGAAGGCGCGGGCCGATGGCGATCGCGGTGCGCTCGAGGAACAACGCGTCCGCGCGCTCCGCATCCTCCAGCGCCATGCGCAATCCGCCGCCCGGGCTGCCGTTCAGCATCACCGACATCGCGCCGCCCTGCAGATGCAGGTCGAGCAACGCCACATGGCCCTTCGCGATATTGGAGAGTTCCATCGCCAGCCCGCAGGCGATCGTGGTCGCGCCGACGCCGCCGCGCGCACCGAAAACCGAGATCACCTGGCCGCCACGCGGGGAGGCGGCGTCGGTCTGGTTGGGCGAAAGCCGGTTCAGCAACTGACGCTGAACGGAATCCCGGGTCAGCGGCTTCGGCAGATACTCGGTGACACCGACGTCGTCGACCAACAGTCGGTAGAAATTGATGTCGTGGTTGTCGCCGACCACAAAAACCTGCACGTCCGGCGGGCAGACCCGCGCCAGATCGTCGAGCGCCGATTGGGCGTTCTCGGCATCGGATACATCGACCACGATCGCACGCGGCGGTGTCTCCTTCTCGAGATAGCGGATCGCCTGGCGGATCGTGCCGCGTCGAAGATCGATCCCGCCGCCAAGCGCCTGCAACCCGACCCGAAGCGCCTCGACGCTGTCGGCATCTCCCACGAAGGCGAGAACCTTGCGCCCACCGTCCAACTGCCCCAGCGGCGAAATATCGTCCGAGCCCGACATGATTGTACTGCTACTCCAGCGGAGCGCCGGCGGCGCCACCTACCTGTGGTTGCGGACCGCCGCCGCCGCCACCACCGCCACCGGCACGCAACGACGACACGTCGGACTGCGGCAGTTGCGGCCGGCGGCCGGTCAGCAGGCGCCGCACCGGGATCACCGCTGATGTGCCTGCACTATTCTCCTCCCCGGTTCCAGCGGTGAGGTCCCGCGGGTCGGCGATCATGGTGCGCAGATTGGCGTCGTTCGCGCCCAGCGTTCCCAACGGCACCGACCAGGTGCCCGGGCGATCGAACGGATCCTGCGCGCAGGCCGCGAGGGCGAACAGGATTGGCAGGGCTGCAAATCGCATCGCACTTCTCATTTGAGGATGAACCCGGCGTCGAGCGGCGTGCCATTCGGTCCCGGCGCTGCCTGACGGCCCAGCAGAATCCGGTCGAGATCGGTCGCCGGCTTGAAACCGTCGGTGGGGAGACGCAGGGCATCGGGACTGGGCGCCGGCTTGACCAGATAGGGAGTCACGATGATCACCAATTCGCTCTCGCCGCGTTGGAAGTCGTTCGACTTGAACAGCGCGCCGACCACCGGCAGTTCACCGATGCCGGGGAGCGCGTTGCTCACCTGGGTGCTGGTCCGCTGGAGCAGCCCGGCGATGGCGAAGCTCTGGCCACTGCCGAGCTCGACGGTGGTCTCGGCGCGCCGAACGGTCAGCGCCGGAATGGTCAGCGTGCCGCCTCCGGCAATCGGAACGTTCACCGCCCCGTTGCTGGACAACTGGCTCACCTCCGGCCGGACCCGCAGGTTCAGCCGAGTTGGCGACAGCACCGTTGGTACCACCGCGAGGCTCACACCGAACTGCTTGAATTCGACCGTGATCGAGGTGGACCCGGCGGCGCCGGCGGCGGCGATCGGGATCGGGAATTCACCACCGGCAAGGAAGCTGGCCGTTTCGCCGGATTGTGCGGTCAGGTTGGGCTCGGCGAGAATGCTGACGAGTTGATCCGACGCGAGCGCGTCGATGATGCCGTTCACGTCCCACCGCCCGGACGTGTAGCCGACACCGAACTGGCTCGCCGCCGCGCTCGCAAGCGGCGCCAGACCAAGCGGCGTGCGCGGATTGATCGTCCCCGAGGCCGCGGCACCGGTCAGCATGCCGATGCTCCAACGATTGCCGACCGCACCAAGCGCCTGCCAGTTGAACCCGAGTTGGCGCGTCACCTGCCGGCTGATCTCGGCGATGCGGACCCGGACGTTGACCTGGATACTGCCGAGCACCACCAGGCTGTCGAGCATCGGAACGCTGTCGGCGACATGCGCGCGCACGATGGCGATCACCGTTTCCGCCGCTGCCGCATTGGGCACCGTGCCGCTGACCGCGATGCCATTGCCGTTCGGCCGCACCTTGACGGAGCCGGCGCCCATCACCGAGCGCACCACGGCGGTTTGCGCCGCCGCCGCGGTCGCCGCCGAAACGGGCCCCGCGCCGGGCTTCGTCCCATCAGTGAGATCGAGGATCGAGGGTAGCAACGCGCCCCCCCGCCCGGCCGGTGGCGGAGCCGGCGGCGGAATTGCCGCCGCTTGCGGCTCGTTCGATACCACCGTCACATCATATTGGATGACCGGGGCGCCATTGTCCGACGTCACCAGCACCGTCGTTCGGCCAGGGGCGACGCCGGTGAGGAACAGGCTGGTCGGGGAGGTCGGCTGTACCCGCGCGACCCCGGGGTTGGCGGACATCACCGTTCCCGCCGGCTGAGGAAGCCGCAACAGCACCCCGATCCCGGCGGTGACCGTCACCGGCTGCGACGGAGAGCTCACCATGTCCGGCGACGGCGGTGGCGCGGGGATCGCCTGCGGCACCGGCGGACGGGTCTGCGCATGCGCGCCCGCGCCGAGGAGGCAAAAACTTAGAACGATGGCCGATGAGATTGAACGCATCACCTGAAAATCACTTCACTTCGCTGGTCGCCCTGGATGACCTGAACCTTGGTTCGCCCGGCCCCGTTGGAGATGGACAAGGCGGGGGAAACGTCGTCGCCGGAGATCGTCGGCTTTTGTCTTGCCGCCGTGGCGCCGGGCAGGCTGTCGCCGAACGCGCGGATTGCCAGCGAAAGATGCCCCAACCGGCCCGCAACGGCCAGTTTCTCGGCCTCGTCGGTGCTTGCCTGCAACGTCACCGTGCTGGCCAGCTTGCCCGCGACGTTGCTGCCGCGCGGCGCGCCTTGCACGATGTCCTGGTCGATCGCGATGACCCTGATGTTGGTCAACACGGTCTCACCAATGACGCGCTTTCCCGCTCCAGCCGTCGCGGCATTTGTTCCACGGTCAATCTCCTGGGTCAGGATGACGTCAACATGATCCCCAGGCCAAATTAAACCACCAACACCCGTGATCGGGTCAACACCTATGGAAACGGCCCGCGTTCCGGGGGCCAGAACGGATGCCAGGAACCCGCGATCGCGGGTCCGCAGCAGGCTCGCGGCCGTGATCGGCTTGCCTTGTTCGATGGTGCGCTCGACCAGCGCGCCAGTGACAATGCCGCGCCCCTCATCGTCATCGGCGAGCGAACCCGGTTCCAGGATCTCGCGCGGCATCGGCTTGATCGCGATATCGGCGTCCCGCACCAGTGTCCCCGGCAGCAGCGCGCGCGCGGCGACCAGGACGCGCACCGGCAACGCCACCACCGGCCCGGCCACCGGGGCGGCAACCTGCGTATCTCGCTTGGGGGCGGCGATCTGGTAGGCGATCATCCCGAGCGCCCCCACCGTGGCCAGGATCAGAATGACAATGATCAGACGCATCGGCCGCTAACCCCCCGAACCCGTCAACAAAACCCATGCCCCGCCGCTGGCGATCGCGACACCATATGGTAGCGATCCATGACGGCGAACGCGCCAGACCTCAATCGCGGCCACTCGATGCCAGATGTGCGCGCCGCGTCCGGATAAATCCGAAGACAACAACAACCAGGGCCGCCGGCCAAGCAAATGCCGCGAAACAAGATGCACCAATGCGACGAAACCCAGAACAACGGCCGCGATCAACTTCACGTCGCCGCCGCCCATCAAACCCCGCGCGTGCATGACCACCAGCAACACGAACACGCCGAGCGCCACGCCGGATGACAGCAGCACCGCCTCGAGCCCAGCCGTAGCGCGATGCACCAGGCCGAAGACCGCAACCCCGGCACATGCCGCATTCGGAATCAGCCGGACCGCGAAATCAGTCCATGCGGCCCAACACAACAGACCGAGCGTCGCTGCCACAGACGTGACGGCGACGCACTCAGTCAATACACTCATCATCTGCGCCTCCCGCGATCAGCGCGGACCATGGCCCACGACTGATCGCGAAAAGGCATCTGAGGGCCAGCGGCACCGCCGCGGGCCAATCGCCGACGTGGCGATAAATCAGAACGCGGACCTGATCGCGAGCCCAAGGGTCGTGAACGCCGCTTCCAGGTTGCTCGACAGCACCGACATGCCCGCCGTCACGGCGGCGATCAGGGCGGCGGCGACGACGCCATATTCGAGCGAGGTAACGCCCTTGCGGTCGCCCATCGCAACGCTGACCTTCACGAAGGCCTTCGTCATAAGATGCATCATAGTGAAACTCCTTCTCACGGTTGTAGCGGCCCCACCGGCCACGGGAAATCTCAGCCTCACAGATTACAATCGTTCACGCAAATGTGAGGTCGTTCGCAATCTGTTGACCCTATGTAACCCATCTGATAACAATTGAAAAGATAAAATTTCAATTTCATACAAAATGAGACGAAAGAGACGCGAAGTGACCCAAAATGTCTCGTATTTTAAGACAACCGGGCCGTGTTGTCGCATTTTATGTGAATTTCTGTCGACCCTGAGAACCGCCGCCGATGCGCTCCGGCGGGATCGGCGGGGGGCGAGCGCCGTCGCGTTCGCCGCCAGTGCCATGACGATCATGGGATTCGTGGGCCTCGCGACGGAAGGCGGGCTTTGGTATCTCGGCCGCAGAAATACGCAGAACGCCGCCGATGCGGCGGCCGTGGCCGGGGCCCTTGCGGCCGCCTACAACGCCAACGCGACCACCGCCGCCCTCAACTCCGCCGCCAGCAACGGCTTTCCCAACACCGGGAATACATCGGTCACCGTCAACTTCACCGCCGCCACCACAACCGAGACCGCCAAGGTGCAGGTCACTGTGAGCCAGCAGATGACGCCCTACATCTCCGCGCTGTTCACGCCCACCCCGACCACCGTTGGCGCCATTGCCGCCGCGCAGATCAAGTCGACCGGGTCGGCCTGCGTGCTGTCGACCTCGGGTGACCTCACCATCAGTGGCACCAGCACGAGCGGCTGCGCCTTCGCCTCCAACAGCACGTCCTCAACGGCGATCAACGTGACGGGTGTGTCGACGCTGTCGTTGACCACCGCCACCTCGGTAGGCGGCTGCTGCGGGAGTGGTTCCTTCACCACGTCCGGCAAGCCGTCGTCGCCATACCATCCAGCGACGAGCAATCCGTACGTGGCGGCAGACGCACTTGCCTTCCCCACCTTCGATGCGAGCCAATGCGACACTATTCCCGCGCCGGCCGTCTATAATGGTTCCAACAATTTGTTCCGAGGAACCAGCGTCATCTTGCTTGTGCCGTATAACCCGGCCTCACCGCGGGCCTATTGCGAGAATTTGTCGGTCACGACCGCGGCGCCCGTCCTGGTACCGAGCGGCACCTATTTCTTCAACAACGCCTCGCTGTTGATGAACGGCGGCTCGATAAGCTGCGAAGTAACCTGCACGTCGAGTAGGCCGTTCGGCTCCACTTTCATATTCACCGGCAGTACCGGCGCAATCGGCTCTGTTGACTACGGCACCGGCAGCTGCGGCGCCAGCGGCTCGTTCAGCGTGATCGCACTGAAGACCAATACCAGCTTCAGTGCCCTCAACGGCGTGCTTTTCTACGGCCGCGGGGTCGCGAATGCGAGAATCTGCGCTTCGAATACCGGAGGTCGACAACCGCTTGGCGGCGGAATTTATTTTCCGAAGTCACTCTTGACGTTCAGCGGAACCACCGGCGTGACGGCCTGTATAGTACTGGTTGCCGAGACGATAACGCTGGCGAGCAGCACCAACATCGCCTCGACGAGCTGCCGCCTTCTTGGAACGACACTCGCACAAATGCAGGCGGTGAGCTTTGTCCAGTAGCATCCAGCGGGCCCTATCGCGGCTGCGGGCCGCAATTGCCGATCGCCGCGGCGTTTCGGCGATGGAGTTCGCCGGCGGCATCTACGCGATGTCCTACCCCACCAGCCTGACAGGCATGCAGACCGCGGTCACCGCGGCGCTGCCCACCGGCTGGACCGACGTGACCGTCAGCACCCCCGTGGCGTCCTGCTCGTGCTGGGCGACCGGCGGGACGGTGACGGCGGCCGACTGCACGAGCGACCCGATCTGCCCGATCGGCCAGGTCAACCAGCGGTTCATCGCGTTGTCCGTCACGCGGCCATTCGAACCGCTGCTCCTGCCGACGGCCACATTCAACTCCGTGAGCACCACCTATGTCGTCCGCGTCCAATAGGCGCCCCCGCCGGCTCGGCAATTCCGGGGTCACCAGCCTCGAATTCGCCATCATCGCGGTCACCTTCATGACGCTGGTGATCGGCTGCATGGATCTCGGCCGCTACTACATCATCGAACATTCCCTGCGCGCCTTCACCAGCGAGGCCGCCCGCGCCGCGCTGGTCGATAACTCGCTGTCCGCCAATGGCATCGTGAGCGGCCAGACCGGCGTTGCATCGCTAACCAACATCGTTCCCTTCCTCGACCCGAGCCTGCTAACGCTGTCGATCACGCAGAACCGCTTCCCCTCATCGACCCCCATCACCATCACGGTGACCGCCACCTACCAGTTCACCGCGTTTTCTCCGATCTGGGCCGCGCTCACCGGCACGCTCACCGACACCACTAAGATCACCTACTGACCGTGAGCGCGCCAGACAACACCGGGTCGGAGAACGCCCCGCCGGACGTCTGGCTGACCCGCCAGCGCCTCATCGCCTGGAGCAGCGTGTTCCTCGCGGTGGAGCTGGTAATTTTCGTGCTGCTGGTGCTCCAGCAGACCAACATCGCGTTCGGCATAGGCAAGTCGTCGATCGATTTCCTGAGCTTCTACGCTGCCGGCAAGCTCGTGCTCGCCGGCACCCCGGCGCTCGCCTATGATCAGGCGGCGCACTACATCGCCCAGCAGCAGGCCACCGCGCCCGGCGTGCCCTACGTCTATTTCTACTACCCCCCGGTGTTCCTGCTGCTCTGCGCCGGCTTCGCCACCCTGCCCTACGGCGCCGCCTTCCTGGTGTTCGAGGTCGTCACCTTCGTGCTGTTCGCCGCCGTGCTGCGCCGGGTGCTCGGCGAGAGCGGGCGGGCATGGCTGATCCCGGTGATCGCCTTCCCCGCCACGTTCTGGAACTTCGGCCAGGGCCAGAACGCGTTCCTCACCGCTGCCCTGTTCGGCACCTTCGGCCTGCTGCTGGACCGCCGGCCGTACGCCGCCGGAGCGGCCCTCGGCGCGCTGTGCTTCAAGCCGCACCTCGCGTTGTTGACCCCGATTGCCCTCGCCGCTTCCGGGCGCTGGCGGGCATTCATCGCCGCGGGGCTGATGGCGATCCTGCTCGTGCTGCTGTCGGTGCTGCTGCTGGGGCGCGAAACCTGGGAGGCCTATTTTGCCGCCATGGCGGGCGCGGACGCCACCTATACCTCCGGGCGGATCAATTTCGCCGGCTTCGTGTCGCTGTTCGGCGGGCTGCGGCTGATGGAGATCGCCGTCACACCGGCCTACGTAATCCAGGCGGCAGCGACACTGGCCTGCGCGGCGGTGGTGTTCCTGGCCTGGCGCCGCCCGCTCTCCGGCGCGCAGCTTCAGGCGGCGCTGCTCTCGGCGACATTGCTCGCAGTGCCGCTGGTGCTGCTTTACGACCAGATGATCGCGGTGCTCGCGCTGGCCTGGCTGCTTCGCGCGGCCGGCCCAGCGGGGTTGCACGGCTGGGAGAAGCTGGTGATCGTCGCGGCCTATCCGCTCACCCTGATGGCGCCGGTGTTGGCGATCGGGCTCAAGGCGCCGATCGCCCTCGTGGTCGATCTCGCGCTGATCGCGTTGTGCCTTCGCCGCAGCTTCCGGCCGGCCTGAACCGGCTCAGATCGCCCAGCACGCCGCGCCGCGGCCACGCATTTGCTCGCAGAACGCGCTCGCCTCGCTCCGCGAGACGAATCCGCCGGTCCGCACCCGCCAGAACGTCCGCCCGTGCACGTCGGCCCGCGAGATCTCCGGCGCCCGGTTCTCCAGCATGTCCGGCAGGCGCGACGCGAGCCGCTGCCACAACAGCATGGCGAGGATTTCGCGCTCGACCGCCCCGAGCTGAACATTGGCGCCATCCATCTCCCGCGGTGTGGCGGAATCCCGGCTCACCACCGGCACCGGCGCCGCCACTGGCGCCGGGGAAGCCGGTTGTGCCGCACGGCTTTCGCGCACCGCCGATGCGCCGCCGGGCCGCAGCACCGACCAGTCGATCCGCGGCGATTGCCCTGCCGCGCGCATCGCCTGCACCGCTTTCGCCGGCGCGGTATCCAGCGCGGCCAGCACCGGCGGGGTGGCCGGCAGTGGCAGGCTGGCCGGCATATCGCGCGGCACCGGCGCGCCCTGCATGTCCTGGCGAACCACCTGCACACGCGGCGCGGTGCGAATGGCAACCGCCGGCAGCGGCGGCGCGGCGAGCGCGGGCTTGCCGCCGTCGATCCCGTCGAGTGCCAGGCGCGCGCCATCGCGGTCCCCGGCCAGGGTCAGCGCCACCGCCACATCGTTGCGCCACAGCGCCGTCGCGTCAGTGTGCTCGACCAGCGGGCGCATCATCTCCGCCGCCTCGGCCGCCCGGCCCGACAGCGCCAGCGAAAGGCCGAGATTGACCTTCACATCCGCCATCTCCGGCGCCACCGCCAGCGCGGCGCGGTAGGCATCCTGCGCCTCCACACGGCGGCCCAGAAGGTCCCGCGTGATGCCGAGATTGTTGAGCGCCGTGGTGTTGCTCGGATCGCGCGCCACCGCGGCGGCAAACGCCGCCTCCGCCGCCCGCGAGTCGGACCGCACCAGCGTCCGCCCAAGCCCGATATGGGCGGCCACGAAAGCCGGATCGCGCTCGATCACGGTGCGATAGGCGGCCCGCGCCTTGGTCAACTGCCCGAGCGCATACAACGCATCGCCCCGGCTCACCATCGCCGCGACATTCGCCGGATCGCGCTCGATGATCAGTTCCGACACCCGCAGCGCCATCTCGGGCGCACCCGAAGCCAGCGCCGCGTCAGCGACCTTCACCGAATACTGCCCGCGCATGGCCACCGGGTCCGGCCCGAAAGTGCAGCCGGCCAGCAACAACACGACGCCAAGCACCAGCAGCACGCGAAGCCGCGACATCCGAGCCAAAACTGTGCAATCGCCCCACCGCACGCCTGCTGCTCCGCCTCTTGCCAATCGAGTCGCACGGCGCACGGTGTGCGCGTTCACTGCAACCACCCATCTTCGCCGGAAACCACGCCGAACGCAACCATGCCGATTTTTCGGCCCGCACATGCCGAACAACCGCATCAAGGCCGGGTCGGTTGGTTCGATTGGCGAGGTCGGCATGAAACGGAGATGCCACATCACCCCCCGAGCTTCGCCACCTTCCCCAGCGCGGACTCATACACCCCGATCATCGCCGACACGTCCGACGGCCCGAGCCCCATTCCACGGGCCATACGCAGCAGGTTCAGGGTCGCCGACCCCATCGGGCTCGGGACGCCCACCTCGTCGGCGAGTTGCTGGGCCAGGCGGAGGTCCTTGTGGGCAAGATCGAGCGCGAAGGCGGCCTGGCGGTGGCCGGAGAGGGCGCGGGCGCAGAGGCCGATGAAGGCGGAGGAGGCGCCGGAGCTGCCTTTCACCACCTCGGCGAGCTTGTCGAGATCAATCCCGGCGGCGAGGCCCATCATGATGCCTTCGGAGGCGGTCGCCATGTTGGCGAAGGCGAGCATGTTGTTGATGAGCTTGGCCGTGGAGCCCATGCCGATGGCGCCGACATGGACCACCGCACCGCTGAAGGAGGCGAGCAGCGGGCGTTGGGCCTCGAACACGCTGTCCTCGCCGCCGACCATGATGGTGATGGAGCCGTCGACCGCGCGGGGAACGCCGCCGGAGACCGGGGCTTCCAGCATCGTGACGCCGCGCGCGGCCAGGGCCGCGTTGAGTTTTTGGGCGGTGGAGGGGGCGTTGGTCGAGAGGTCGATGAAGGTCGTGCCGGGGCGCATGTTGGCGGCGACGCCGGCTTCGCCGAGAACGACGGCTTCGACGATCGCCGGCATGGGCAGCGAGGTAATCACCACGTCACATTCGGCGGCGACCTCGGCCACCGAGGCGCCGGCGCGGGCGCCTTCGCAGGCGGCCATGGCGGCGCGATTGAGGTCAAACACCACCACGTCGTGGTTGGTGTTTTTGATGATGTTGCGGCACATGGGGCCGCCCATGTTGCCGACGCCGATGAAGCCGATTTTCATGGTGTTTCGCTCCTGATTTTATGGGGGCTGGGGTCAGCCGGGAAAGCTTCGATTATCCATCGGCCGCAGCCGCATGCCCTTGCGGAGATGGCGGAACGGCAGGGCCGAGCTGTCGGCCACCACCGGGCCGGGGGCCGCGGCGACGATCACCGCGGAGGCGATGGGCTGGTAGTCGGCGCGGAAATGCACGGAGGATTTCACCGCGAGAATCCGGCAATCCGACGGCTCGATGCCGACATGGCGGAACACCGAGCGGTCATGCGGCTGCATTTTGCGGGAGCAGACGATGACGCGGATGCCGGGTGCGACCTCGACCAGGGCGGTGGGGCCGAGATCGGCCGGGTTGCCCTCGGCCATCGGGCCGGTGCGGGTGAATTTGCCGTTGGTGAGTTTCAGCACGGTAGCGGTGAGTTGCAGGGGGGCGTTGTCGGATTTGCCGCCGAGCATGAGGGGCACCCGGGCGCCGATGCCGGCGCGGTGGCAGGCGTCCGCACTTTCGGCGTCATTGATCAGGGCCATCGCCACCCCTTCGGCGCCCTGGCGGATGAATTCGGCGAGCAGGCCGGTGGTGTCACCATGGCCGCCGCCGCCGGGATTGTCCTGGGTGTCGGCGATCACCACCGGTTTGGTGGCGGATTTGGCGAGTTCCATCGCCTCGCGCACCGCGGCCTCGGCGGGGATGACGTTGAGCAGGAAGCTCGCCTCGCGGGCGTTGATGTAGGAGAGGAAGGCGTCGGCGGTGACGTCCGCCTGTTCCTGGGAGTCGGCGTAGACGGCGAAGGCCGGGCCGCAATCGGCGAAATCGGCGTAGGGGAAGCCGAAGCAGAAGCCGATTTCGGCGGCCTGGCTGCGCTCGGCCAGTGCTGCCCGTTCGTCCATCACCGGCAGCATGGGGGGGACCATGGTGCATTGGGTGGTGAGCGGCAGGAAGAAGTCGATCTGCCGGAAGGCCCGCGCCCAGGGCGTGCCGCGGGCGATGCGTGCGAGCAGCAGCTCCATCGCCTGGGCGCCGGCGGCGCGCATGTCGATATGGGGGTAGGTGCGGAAGGGCACCAGCACGTCGACCAGATCCACCATCGCCCGGGTGAGATTGCAGTGGGGATCAAGGCTGATGGTGAGCGGCAGGTTGCCGGCGATGGCGCGGACCCGGCGCAGGAGCTCGCCCTCCATGTCCGGGAAGCTGACCGCCACGCCGGCGCCGTGGAGATCGAGGTAGATGCCGTCGAGCGGGCCGGCATCGAGGGCGGCGGAGAGTTCGGCGCAGATCAGGGCGGCGATGCGCTCGAAGGCTTCATCCTCCACCGGACCGGCGGGGCTGGCGAAGGCCCAGGCGAGTGGCACCAGCTTGGCGCCACGGGCCTCGCCGACTTCGACGGCCCCGGCGATCGGCACCGAGGTGCCGCGCACGCCGTCGAACAACGCCTGGCCGCGCACCAGCGGCGGGAAGCCGCCGGGGCGGAGGAAATCGGCATAGCGCGTCGGGCGCGGGGCGAAGGAATGGCTCTCGTGCATGAAGCCGCCGACGGCGATGCGCAGGGACATGGGGGGACTCCGAATTTCAAGGCGCCACCATGGGGCATGGCGCGCAGGTTTTGAAGCGGCGGCGGAACTGCGCTATCCCGTGGCATAGGCATGGCAAGCAGGAACACGGCATGAAAACGCAGGCGCGCGCGGTCATCATCGGGGGGGGCGTCGTCGGCTGCTCCGTGCTGTATCACCTGGCCAAGGCCGGTTGGACCGATCTCGTGCTGCTCGACAAGAACGAGCTGACCTCGGGCTCCACCTGGCATGCGGCCGGGGGCGTGACGACGCTGAATTCGGACGCCAACGTCTCGCGCCTGCAGAAATACACCTTCGATCTCTACCGCGAGTTGGAGGCCGTCACCGGGCTCTCCTGCGGCATCCACCACAACGGCGGCATCTACCTCGCTTCCTCCGACGGGCAGATGGATTTCCTCAAGCTGATCCACTCCCGCGCCCGCTATCTCGGCATGCAGACCGAGCTGATCTCGGTCGCCGAGGCCAAGAAGCGCAACGTGCTGATCGCCGAGGAGTTCTTCAAGGCGGCGCTGTGGCGCGAGGATGGCGGGCATGTCGATCCCTGGATGGTCACCCAGGCCTATGCCACCGCGTCGCGCAATATGGGGGCCGAAATCAACCGCTTCACCCGTGTCATCGCGCTGAACCAGCGCCCCGACTCGACATGGGATGTGGTGACCGACAAGGGCACCATCCACGCCGAGCACGTGGTCAACGCCGGCGGGCTGTGGGCGCGCGAAGTGGGGCGCCTCGTCGGGCTCGATCTGCCGGTGCTGGCGATGGAGCATCACTACATCGTAACCGAACCGGTGCCGGAACTCGCGGGACAGGAGCGCGAGATCATCAACACCACCGATTTCACCGGCGAGATTTACCTCCGCCAGGAGGGCCAGGGCGTGTTGCTCGGCACCTACGAGCAGGACACGCGGGTGTGGTCGCCCGATCACACGCCCGATGATTTCCATAGCCAGTTGCTGCCCGATAATCTCGAGCGCATCGCCCCGGAGCTGGAGCGCGGCTTCCGCCACTTCCCTGCCGTGGGCCGCGTGGGGATCAAGAAGGTGGTGAACGGGCCGTTCACCTTCTCGCCGGACGGCAATCCGTTGGTCGGCCCGGTCGCGGGGCTGCCGAATTTCTGGCTCGCCTGCGCTGTCATGGCCGGGTTCAGCCAGGGCGGCGGCATCGGCCTCGTGTTGTCGCGTTGGATGACCGAGAGCGACCCCGGGCAGGACGTGCTGGCGATGGACAGCGCCCGCTACGGGGTGTTCGCGACGCGGAAATACACCCACATCAAGGTGGAGGAGAACTACCGCCGCCGCTTCCGCCTCGCCTATCCCAACGAGGAAATGCCGGCCGCCCGGCCCTATCGCCGCACCGCCGTCTACGACCGGCTGAAGGCGGCGGGCGCGGTGTTCGGCGCCAATTTCGGGCTGGAGAACGCGCTGTGGTTCGCGCCCCCGGGCGTCGAGCCGGTTGAGACGCCGACCTATCGGCGCTCGAACGCGTTCGAGCACGTGAAGGCCGAGTGCCTCGCGGTGCGCACTGCCGTCGGCCTTTACGAGACCTCCAATTACGGCAAGTACGAAGTCACCGGCCTGGGCAGCCGCGCCTGGCTCGATCATGCGTTCGCCTGCAAAATTCCGAAGCCGGGCCGCATGGCGATCGCGCCGATGCTCAATCCGCGCGGGCGGATCATGGGCGATCTTTCGATCGCCTGCCTCAGCGAGGAGCGCTACCTCATCGTCGGCTCCGGGTTCGCCGAGGCGTTCCATCTGCGCTGGCTGAAGGCGCAGAACCCGCCGGCCACCGCGCAGGTGCGTTCGGTGTGCTCGACGCTGGCCGGCTTCGCCATCTCGGGGCCGAATTCCCGCGCCCTGCTGGAACGGCTGGCCGATGGCGACGTGTCCAACTCTGGGTTCAAGTTCTTCGCGGTGCGCGAAATGGCGGTCGGCCTGTCGCCGGCCATCGTGCAGCGCTGCGGCTTCACCGGCGAATTGGGCTACGAGATCTGGGTAACGCCCGACTATCTCAGCCAACTCTACGAGGACCTGCTCGCCGCCGGCGAGGGGCTCGGCCTCAAGCATTACGGCGGTCGGGCGATTTCCTCGCTCCGGCTCGAGAAGAACTACGGCTCCTTCAACAAGGATTTCCGACCCGACTACACCCCCGCCGAAACCGGGCTCGATGTGTTCATCGACTTCGCCAAGCCCGATTTCATCGGCCGCGATGCGGTGCTGGCCGAGCGCGCCGCTGGGCCGACGCGCAAATTCTGCGCCTTCGTGGTCGATGCCCCGCATGCCGACGTCGTCGGCTACGAGGTGATCCTGCAAGACGGCAAGCCGGTCGGCCACGTCACCTCCGGCGGCTGGGGCCACGCGGTCGGCAAGTCGATCGCCATGGGATATGTCCCCGCCGAACTCGCGGCCGATGGCGGGGAGTTCCTCATCGACGTTCTCGGCACCGAATGCCGCGCCACCATCACCGCCCGCCCACTACACGACCCCAACGGCGGGCGCCTGCGCGCGTGACCATCGAGAGCCCCTGCATCAAAACCTGCGTGCTCGACCGCGTGACCGGCCTGTGCATCGGCTGCGGCCGCAGCGGGTCGGAGATCGCTGCCTGGTCCCGCCTCACCTCGGACGCGCGCCGCGCCATCATGGATGGGCTTGCGGAGCGCCTGCGTACCATGACGTCGCGGCATGTCCGCGCCTAACCCCCAGGAGATCCACATGACCCGCCCCGATTCCACGCCCCATTTCATCGCCGCCAGCCTGGCCGACACCACCGCCACCCGGCTCGCCGCCCTTGATGCCGCGACGAAAGCCACCATCGGCCACAAGCTGTTCACCGTTCTGGTGCTCAACTGGGACCGCGGCGAGAACCAGCGCTACTACTCCAACATGCCCGACGCCTATCTCGTCGGCGGCAGCAAGCCCATCACCGCCCAGCTGCAAGCCCGCCTGATGGAGGGCGAATGCCGCTTCCTCAACGACTACGAGGAGATCAAGGCGGTGTTCTTCGATCACGCGCTGATCCGCTCGCTCGGCTGCGAAAGCTGCGTCAACGTACCGATCCGCTGGGGCGGCACCACCATCGGCATGATGAACCTGCTGCACGACGCCCACTGGTACGGCGCGGCGGATGTCCCCACTTTGCAGGCCTTCGCCGCGTTGGCGGTGCCTGCCGTGAAGGACATCATCGCCGCCTGGTGAGGCTTACCCCGCGAGCTGGCGGATGATCGCTGCCCAGCGGTCGAGGATCGGAAGGATCTTGTCGGGCCCTTCCGAATCCAGCGAAACCGTGGTCCGCACCACCCCGAGATCGCGATTGCGCTTCAGCGTGTCGACGTCCTCGGTCGCGCCGAATAGCGAGATCGGCACTTCCGCGGGGTCGCGCTCCATCTCCGCCGCCATTTGGCGGAACTTGCCCATCACGTCGGCCATGTCGAGCCCCGCACGCCCGGCGATGGGGATCCAGCCATTGCCGTAGCGCAACGCGCGCCGCGCCCCCTGCGGATAGGCGCCACCCATGATGACCGGCGGATACGGCTTCTGCACCGGCTTCGGCCAGGCCATCATCGGGTCGAAATTGACGAACTCGCCGTGGTACTCGGCCTTGGACTTGGTCCAGATTTCCTTCATCGCCTCGATCCGCTCGCGCGTCAGCTTGGCGCGGGTGGCGAAATCGGTGCCGTGGTTGTTCATCTCGTCTTCGTTCCAGCCGACACCGATGCCGAACAGGAACCGCCCGGCCGACAACTGGTCGATCGAGGCGACCAGCTTGGCGGTCTGGATCGGGTCGCGCTGGTTGACCAGGCAGACGCCGGTGCCGATCTTCAGCGTCGTGGTCGCCGCCGCCGCCGCGGTGAGGGTCACGAAGGGGTCCATCGCGTCATAGTAGCGCTTGGGCAACTCGCCGCCGCCGCCCCACTGGCTCTTGCGGGTCAGCGGGATGTGCGAGTGCTCCGGCGCCCACACGGATTCGAACCCGCGCTCCTCCATCGCGCGTGCCAGCGCGGCGGGGGACATCGAATAGTCGGTGAAAAACATCGAGGCACCGATCAGCATCGTTTCGCTCCTTTTGACTTCGTGGGATGACATTGCCAGGAGCCGGCCGCCGCGCCAAGCTTGGCGAACGCGGGAGGATAAATATGACGGTCTCGATCGGTCTCGGCCTGATGGATTTCCCTTTCGAGGATGCAGCCGCGTTCTGGCGCTGGGTGGATATGTGCGAGGCGGGCGGTGTCGACAGCCTGTGGCAGACCGACCGCATCATCAGCCGCACGCCCATCCTCGAAAGCATGACCACCATGGCGGCGCTGGCGGGGCGGACACGGCGCATCAAGTTCGGCATGAACGTGGTCTCGATCGCCTTTCGCGACCCGGTGCTGCTGGCCAAGCAATGCGCGACGATCGATTTCCTCTCCAGTGGCCGCCTGCTGCCCGCCTTCGGTATCGGCAGCCCATTGTCGCCGGAATGGAAGGCGCTCGGGCTCGATACAGGGACGCGGGGCCGCCGGACCGATGAGGGGCTGGAGGTGATGCGCCGCCTGTGGCGCGAGGAGAGCGTTGATTTCACGGGAAAATTCACCACACTCCGCGGCGCCTCCATCCTGCCCCGCCCGGTGCAGGCGGAATTGCCGATCTGGATCGGCGGCTCGTCCGAAGCCGCCATCCAGCGCACCGCCCGCCTCGGCACCGGCTGGATCGCCGGCTCCGAACCGCCGGAAGAGGCCGGCCGCATCGTCGCCGCCATCAAGGCGGCCTGCGCCGTCGAAGGCCGCCGCATCGACGATGACCACTACGGCGCCGGCATGGCCTTTCACTTCGGCCACCCCGACGACCCCGCCTTGCGCCCGGCCCAGGACGCCTTCCGCAAACGCACGGGGCGCGACCCTGCGGGAGCCTTCGCCATCGGCGACGCCGACGCCATCCTCGCTTGCGTCAGCGCCTTCGTCGCCGTCGGTGTCGAGAAATTCATCCTCCGCCCCATGCTCCCCGGCGGCGCGCACATCCTGGCGCAGACCGCGCGGTTGATTGCCGAGGTGCTGCCTCGGGTTGGGGCGATGTTCAACGGCAAGGCTGGCTGACTGGTAGGAGATGTCCCGCGCCAGTCGCCTGCTTGAGCTGATGCAGGCGTTGCGGCGCTATCGCAGGCCGGTGCGCGGCCAGGTTCTGGCCGAGGCGTTGGGCGTGAGCCTGCGCACCGTCTATCGCGATATCGCAGCACTTCAGGCGCAGGGCGCGGCAATCGAGGGGGAGGCCGGCATCGGCTACCTGCTGCGGCCGGGGTTCACGCTGCCGCCACTGATGTTCAGCCGCGAGGAGAGCGAGGCGCTTGCGTTGGGCGCGCGCTGGGTGATTGCGAACGGCGATCCCGGCCTCACCGCGGCGGCACGGGACGCGCTGGCGAAAATCACCGCCGTCATGCCGGCGGAGCGGCAGGGCGACGTGGAGGCCAGCCCGCTGCTGGTCGGGCCGAGCCAGCGCCCCGCCGATGCCGACACCATCCTCGCCACGCTGCGCGAGGCGATCCAGGCCGAGCGCAAGGTCCACATCACCTATCGCGACCGCGACGGCGATCCGACCGCCCGCGTTATCTGGCCCTTCGCGGTCGGCTATTTCGACACATCCCAGGTGGTGGTGGCGTGGTGCGAGCTGCGGCAGGATTTCCGCCACTTTCGCCCCGATCGCGTCGCCGGACTGGAGGTCACCGCCGCCCGCTACCCCAAGCGCCGCGCCGTGCTGCTGCGCGAATGGCGGGAGGCCGAGGGGATCGATCCGGACTGAACGCTGCTGACGGAATCTGTCACGCCCTCCCGCTATCTCCTGCGCATCGCAACCGGCACAGGAGCCATACGATGTCCGACCCCAGCTTCATTCTTCTCTATGTCGCCAACCCCACCGTCTCGGCGGCGTTCTACACCGATCTGCTCGGCCATCCCCCGGTGGAGGCCTCGCCAACTTTCGCGATGTTCGCGCTCAAATCAGGCGTCATGCTCGGCCTGTGGGGGCGCGACGGGGTGGCGCCGGCGGCCGGCGCGCCCGGCGGCGGCGAGCTTGCCTTCGTGCAGCCCGACGTCGATGCCGCCTTCGCCGATTGGTCGGCGCGCGGCCTCACCATCCTCCAGACGCCGGCCGAGATGGATTTCGGCCGCACCTTCCTCGCCGCCGACCCCGACGGGCACCGGCTGCGCGTCTTCGCCCCGCCGCCTGGCTGAGCATTGCGGGTGTTCAGGAAGGAAGCGCTTCTTTTTGGAAAAAGAAGCAAAAACTTTTTATCCGTTGGCTTCGCCCTCCCCACGGAGAGTGCGGAGCAAACGGATAAAAAGTTTTTGGTTCTTTTTTTCAAAAAAGAACTCCTTCCTTTCTCGCTCCTCGACTATGCGCCGGAGGCTCCCGGTGGGCGGGGTTGCAGCGGGGGCGGCGGGGCGGCATTAAGCGCTGCTGCGACCCCACAAAGGAGACCCCGCCATGCCCGCGATCACCCTGCCCGACGGATCCGTCCGCCAGTTCGACGGGCCGGTGACGGGCACGACGATCGCGGCCGCCATCGGCCCCGGCCTCGCCCGCGCCGCCCTCGCCATGAAGGTGAACGGCGCGTTGTCGGACCTGTCGCGCGAGATCGCCGACGATGCCGCGGTGGTGTTCGTCACCCGCAAGGACGACGTCGCGCTGGAGATGATCCGGCACGATACCGCCCATGTGTTGGCCGAAGCGGTGCAGGAGCTGTTCCCCGGCACCCAGGTGACCATCGGCCCCTCGATCGAGAACGGGTTCTACTACGACTTCGCCCGCAACGAGCCCTTCACCACCGAGGACTTCCCGGCCATCGAGGCCAAGATGCGCGAGATCGTCGCCCGCGGTGCGCCTTTCGTGCGCAGCGTGATCGACCGTAACGAGGCCATCGCCTTCTTCCAGGCCAAGGGCGAGAAGTACAAGGCCGAGCTGATCCAGGACCTGCCAGGCACCGAGACCATCACCCTCTACACCCAGGGCGACTGGATCGACCTCTGCCGCGGCCCGCATATGCGCAGCACCGGCGATGTCGGCACCGCCTTCAAGCTGATGAAAGTAGCCGGCGCCTATTGGCGCGGCGATCACCGCAACGCCATGCTGAGCCGCATCTACGGCACCGCCTGGCGCGACCAGAAGGAGCTGGACGCCCATCTCCACATGCTGGAGGAGGCGGAGAAGCGCGACCATCGCCGCATCGGCAAGGACATGCAGCTCTTTCACCTCCAGGAGGAGGCGACGGGCTCGATCTTCTGGCACCCCAAGGGCTGGCGCCTCTACCAAACCGCCGAGCGCTATATCCGCCGCCGGCTCGATTCCAACGGCTACGAGGAAATCAAGACCCCGCAGTTGGTGGATCGCGTGCTGTGGGAGAAGTCAGGCCATTGGGACAATTACCGCGCCCACATGTTCCTGGTCCGCGTCGATGAGGACGAAAAGACGCTGGCACTGAAGCCGATGAACTGCCCGGGCGCGGTGATGGTGTTCCGCACCGGCATGCGCTCGTATCGCGACCTGCCGATGCGCCTCGCCGAGTTCGGCCAGGACCATCGCTACGAGCCTTCCGGGGCGTTGCACGGCATCATGCGGGTGCGCGCCTTCCAGCAGGATGACGGGCATATCTTCTGCACCGAGGACCAGATCGGGCCAGAGACCATCCGCTTCGTCGCCTTGCTGTCCTCGATCTACGCCGATTTCGGCTTTGAGAGTTTCCGCGTGAAATTCTCCACCCGGCCGGACGTTCGGGCGGGGACGGACGAGGTGTGGGACAAGGCCGAAAGCGCGCTCGAGCGGGCCTGTGTCGATGCCGGGGTGGAATACACCATCAACCCCGGCGAGGGCGCCTTCTACGGCCCGAAGCTGGAGTTCGTGCTGCGTGACGCTATCGGGCGGGACTGGCAGTGCGGCACCTTGCAGGTGGATTTCATCCTCCCCGAACGGCTCGATGCCGAATACGTCGGCGAGGACGGCATGCGCCACCGCCCGGTGATGCTGCATCGTGCCATCCTCGGCAGTTTCGAGCGCTTCCTCGGTATCACCATCGAGCAATATGCCGGGCGTTTCCCGATGTGGATGTCCCCGGTGCAGGTGGCGGTGGCGACGATCGTCTCGGACGCCGACGACTACGCCCGTGAAGTCACCGACGCGCTGCGGGCCGCTGGATTGCAGGTGGTGCTCGACACCACGAACCAGAAGATCAACGCCAAGGTGCGTCTCTATTCGGTGCAGCACGTGCCGGCGATCGTGGTGGTCGGGCGCAAGGAGGCTGAGAACCGTACAGTCGCGCTGCGCCGCCTCGGAGGCGACGCGCAGGAACTGCTGCCGCTCGATGCGGCGGTCGCTCGGCTGGCCGCCGAGGCCATGCCGCCGGACATTGCACGTGCGCGCGCGGCGACGACGCGTCCCGCTTGAAACCGAAGGGCATTTCGCGCGACTATAGGGCGCGCTGCGCTGACACGGGGTTTCCGTGCGGGTCAGCGACACGCCACTATGACAGGAGACCACGATAGCCAGACCCCCAATGCCCGCCGCACCGACCCGCGATGGGCCTCGCGTGAATGAAGACATCCGCAATCCACAGGTTCGCCTGATCGACCAGGACGGCGAAATGCTGGGCGTGATGTCCGGCCGGGAGGCCATCCAGCGGGCCTATGCGGTCGGGCTCGACCTGCTCGAGATCAGCCCCAACGCCGATCCGCCGGTGGTGAAGATCCTCGACTTCGGCAAGTTCAAATATGAACAGCAGAAGAAAAAGAACGAGGCGCGCAAGAAGCAGAAGGTCATCGAGATCAAGGAGATCAAGGTGCGCCCGAACATCGACGAGAACGACTATCAGGTGAAATTGCGTGCCATGAAGTCGTTCATCGAAGAGGGCGACAAGGTCAAGGTGACGCTGCGCTTCCGTGGTCGCGAAATGGCGCATCAGGAACTTGGCGTGAAAGTCCTCGAGCGGGTTCGCACCGACATGGAGGCCGCAACCAAGGTCGAGCAGATGCCGCGGATGGAAAACCGCCAGATGGTGATGGTGCTGAGTCCGCGCTGAGGCGCGGCACCGGTTGCGAGCGCCGCATACGCAATCGTACGTAATAGCCATCGACGTGGCCGAGATGCTCGCATCTTTGCCGCGTCGAGTCGCGTCATCAACGAGCGCCGATCACCGGCGCCGCGCCGCGCGACCGGGGGAGAACGACGATGATCAACGATGCCATGCTGGCCGCCTGGGCACCGCGCATGTTGAGCGTGCTGCGCATCATGACGGCACTGCTGTTCCTGCAACACGGCCTGTCCAAGTTCTTCGCCTGGCCAGCCGCGGCACCGGCCAATTTCCAGGTGATGTCGCTGATCGGGTTCGCCGCCGCCATCGAGCTGATCGGCGGGGTGCTCCTCGCCGCCGGGCTGTTCACCCGCATCGCCGCGGTCATCATGTCCGGCGAAATGGCCTTCGCCTATTTCATGGGCCATGCCGGCCAGAGCTTCTTCCCGCAGGTCAACCGCGGCGAGGCGGCAATCATGTTCTGCTTCATCTTCCTCTATGTCGCCATCGCCGGCGGCGGCCCCTGGGGTATCGACGCCGCACGCAAGGCGGCAAAATAACCGCCCGCCGCCGCGAACTTATGGACTCCTGGCCGGCGGGGGAATAACCCCGCCGGATCGGCCGTCATATGGCCGGGTCCAGCCCGGAGAACTGTCGTGCGAGACGTGACCTGAATATCGAGATGCGCACTGCGTTGACCGCCCTGCTGCCCCGGCTGCGGCGGTTCGGCTTGTCGCTGACCGGCTCGCGCAATGACGCCGACGAACTGGTGCAGGCCGCGTGCGAACGGGTGCTGACGCGCGGCGATCAACTGCGCGACCAGGCGCGCATGGATGCCTGGATCTACGGCATCATGCGCAATCTCTGGATCGACGAATTGCGCTTTCGCAAGGTGCGGCGGCACGATGACTTGTCGGCCGCAGCTGATGTGGTGGGCGAAAACGGCGAGGCGGTGGTGGAGGGGCGGATCACCCTCGCCGCGGTGCGCCGGGTGGTTGCCGAAATGTCGGAGGACCGCAGGACCCTGCTGATGCTCGTCTGCGTCGACGGCCTCACCTACCAGGAAGCGGCTGATACGCTGGGCATCGCCATCGGCACGGTGATGAGCCGGCTGTCGCGGGCGCGCCAGGAACTTCAGGAGCGGCTGTCGGCGCGCGAGACGGGCGGCGCCAACGCGCCGATCCCGTTCCGCCGCGGTGGACGATGAATGACATGACACGGGATATCGAAACCTTGCTCAGCGCATATGTGGACGGCGAACTCGATGCCGAGGGCGTCGCCGAGGTCGAGCAGTTGCTCGCGCTCGACCCGCAGGCACGCCGGCATGTCGAGCGCGAACGCGAAACGGTGGGTCTGCTGCGCGCCGCCTTCGCCGACACCTTCTTCGCCGAAGGGGCGACACGGTTGATCGCGCCGCGCCCGGCGCGCGCCGGCTGGCCAGCGGCCTGGGCAGCGGCGGCGGCGGTTGTGGCCTGCGTGATCGGCTTCGGCGGCGGCGTGTTGTGGAGCGTCCAGGACGTCAATCCGCGCGTCGTGTTGATGGACGAGGCCACCGAATATCACAACGTGTTCAGCCACGAGACGACCCATCTCGTCGAGGTCCCGGCGGAGCAAGCCGACGAGATCCGCCGCTGGCTCGGCCGCCGGCTGGAGCGGCGGCTTGAGATCCCCGAACTCTCGCCGGCCGGGCTGGCCTTCGCCGGCGCCCGCATGCTGGTGATCGACGGCAAGCCGGTCGCCGACCTGATCTATACGCGCGATCGCGGCGGCCCGGTCGCCATTTGTATCGCCCGCTTCGAAGGGGCGGCGGAGGACCTCCGCATCGACCGCAAGAACGGTCAACGGGTCGCGATGTGGTCGGACGGTCAGTTCGCCTATCTCGTGGTAGGCGACCTCGAGGTGGGCGCCGCCCGCGCGATTGCCGAGCGGGTGGCCGAGCAGTTCCGCGGCTAATTCGCCTCCGGGTGGCGATGTCATCAAACTGAAGCGTAACCGTCATCGCCGCTTTGCCCGGCGATGATAGGGCTCCCCTCCGACGCACAACGTGCCCAGGACGGAGCCCCCAACATGACCCGCATCACCCGCCGCGCCGGCCTCACCGCCGCCGCAGCCACCGCCTTGCCGCGCTTCGCCATCGGCCAGGCCGACACCCGCCCGACCATCACCGTCGCGGTGCAGAAAATCGCCAATTCCAACACGCTGGACGCGCTGCGCGAGCAGTCCAACGTCGGCACCCGCATGATGACGATGTTCGTCGAGCGGCTGATCGACCTCGATTTCCAGGGCAAGCTGGAACCCAAGCCCGGCCTCGCCACCGGCTGGCAGCGGATCGATGACAAGACCGTGGAATTCTCGCTCCGCAAGGGCGTGCGCATGCACAACGGCGACGAGTTCACCGCCGAGGACGTCGCCGCGAGCTTCTCGCCGCAGCGCATGTTCGGCGAAACCCGCCCGACCGTGCAGGGCAAGACCCTGCCGCTCAGCGGCCAGATCATCACCTCGACGGCCAACAAGGACCTGCCGCGCGAAATCCCGCCCGTCGCGCGCCGCCTGTTCCCCGCCCTCGACCGCGTCGAGATCATCGACAAGCACACCGTGCGGGTGATCAATGCGACGCCGGATGTGACGCTGGAAGGCCGCCTCTCCGCCCTCGGCGCCGGTATCGTCAGCCAGCGCGCCTTCAACGAGGCGGCTTCCTGGCTCGACTATGCGCGCAAGCCGGTCGGCAGCGGCCCCTACAAGGTGCGCGAATTCAAGCCCGACACATCGCTCACCATGGACGCGCATGACGACTACTGGGGCGGCCGCCCGCCGATCAAGACGCTGCGGCTGGTCGAGGTTCCCGAGGTGTCGTCCCGCGTCAACGGCCTGCTCGCCGGCGAGTTCCAGTTCGCTTGCGATATTCCGCCTGACCAGATCCGCGATATCGAGAAGAACCCGGCCTTCGAGGTGCAGGGCGGCACCATCCCCAACCACCGCATAACCGCCTTCGACAAGAACCACCCACCGCTGCGCGACCCCCGCGTGCGCCTCGCCATGGCGCATGCGATCGACCGCAAATCCATCGTCGAGAGCCTGTGGGAAGGCCGCACTCGGGTACCCGCCGGCCTGCAATGGGAGTTCTATGGCGACATGTTCGTCCAGGGCTGGACCGTGCCGGAGTTCGATCTCGCCAAGGCGCGCGATCTGGTGAAGGCCAGCGGCTACAAGGGCGACCCGATCACCTATCGCCTGATCAGCAACTACTACACCAACCAGGCGTTCGCCGCGCAGGCGCTGGTGGCGATGTGGCGCCAGGCCGGGCTCAACGTGCAGATCAGCATGAAGGAGAACTGGACCCAGATCTTCGAGCGCGGGCCGGAGCGCGGCATCCGCGACTGGTCGAACTCCGCGGTGTTCAACGATCCGGTCTCCTCCATCGTCAGCCAGCACGGCCCCAATGGCGAGCAGCAGCAGTATGGCGAGTGGACCAATGAGGAGATGAACCGCCTGTCGCTGGAACTGGAAACCAGCACCGATCGCGCGCGCCGCAAGCTGGTCTTCACCCGCATGCTGCAGATCACCGAGCGCGAGGACCCCGCCTACACGGTGTTGCACCAGAACGCGACGTTCACCGCCAAGCGCAAGGATATCAAGTGGCGGGCCGCGCCCTCCTTCGCGATGGACTTCCGCGCCGGCAACTGGGGCGCCTGAGCATGCGCCTGCCCCGCCGCTCCCTGCTTGCCAGCTCGGTCGTTGCTCTACCGCGGATCGCGGTGGGGCAGGCTGACCAGCGCCCGTCGATCACCATCGCCGTGCAACGCATCGCCAATTCCAACACGCTGGATAATCTGCGCGAGCAGTCCAACGTGGGCGAGCGCACGCTGCTGATGTTCAACGAGCGCCTGATCGACATGGATTGGCGGGGCAATCTCGCGATGCGGCCGGGGCTCGCCGAAAGCTGGCGGCGGATCGACGACAAGACGCTGGAGTTCACGCTGCGCGACGGCGTGCGCTTCCATAACGGCGATCTGCTGACCGCCGAGGACGTCGCCTTCCGCTTCAGCCCGGCGCTGGCCTTCGGCGATACGCGCCCGGTGGTGGATGGCAAGACCTTGCCGCACGCCTTCTCGGCGATCGTCGGCCAGGGCTCGAAGAAGCTGCCGGATGAAATCCCTCCCGTCGCGCGGCGCCTGTTCCCGGGGCTCGATCGCGTCGAGGTGGTGGATCGCCGGACTGTGCGCTTCATCAACGCCACCCCCGACGTGACGCTGGAAGGGCGGCTCTCGGCCGCCGGGGCCGAGATCGTTTCGCGCCGGGCGGTGGACGAGGCGGAGTCCTGGCTCGCCTATGCCCGCAAGCCGATCGGCACCGGGCCCTATAAGATCCGCGAATTTCGCCCGGATGTCTCGTTGATCCTCGACGCGCATGATGATTACTGGGGCGGCCGGCCGCCGGTTAAATCCATCCGTATCCTCGAAGTTCCCGAAGTATCCGCCCGCATCAACGGGTTGCTGGCCGGCGAATACCACTTCGCCTGCGATATTCCGCCCGATCAGATCGGCGTGGTGGAGGGCAATGCCGGGTTCGAGGTGGTGGGCGGCACCATCCTCAACCACCGCATCACCACCTACGACAATTCCAACCCGGTGCTGCGCGACCCCCGCGTCCGCCTCGGCCTCGCCCATGCCGTCGATCGCCAGGCGATCATCGACGGGCTGTGGGCCGGGCGCACGCGCGTCCCGCAGGGCATGCAGTGGGAGTTCTATGACGACATGTTCGTGGCGGACTGGCGGGTGCCGGAATACGACCCGGTCAAGGCCCGCCAATTGCTGAAAGAGGGCGGCTACAAGGGCGAGCCGATCCCCTACCGGCTGCTCAACAACTACTACACCAACCAGGTCGCCACCTCGCAGATCCTGGTGGAGATGTGGCGGCAGGTCGGCGTCAACGTCGAGATCACCATGAAGGAGAATTGGACGCAGATTCGCGACCGCTCCACCGCCCGCGGCGTGCGGGACTGGTCGGCCGGCGCGCCGTTCAATGATCCGGTCGGCGCCATCGTCTCCAATTTCGGGCCGAACGGTGCGGGGCAGCAGGCTGGCGAATACCGCAACGCCGAGTTCAGCCAGATGTGCGTGATCCTGGAGACCAGCGGCGACCGGCCGCTGCGCCGCAAGGCCTTCCGCCGCATGCTGGAAATCGCCGAGCGCGAGGACCCCGCCTATACGCTGCTGCACCAGAACGCGACCTTCACCGCCAAGCGCAAGGAGATCCGCTGGAAGGCCGCGCCGAGCTTCGCGATGGACTTCCGCCCCGGAAACTTCGCAATCTGACCGGTATGACACATAATCTGGTTACCATTCGCGGGCTCGGCGTCGCGTTCAACGGCGTGCCCGCCCTGCGCGGGATCGATCTCGATGTCGGCAAGGGCGAGGCGGTCGGACTGGTCGGCGAGTCGGGCTCGGGCAAATCGGTCACCTGGCTTGCGGCCCTCGGTCTGCTGCCCGCTACCGCCAAGGTCAGCGGCAGCGTGACGCTGGGGCATGAGGAGTTGCTCGGCGCGCCGCCGGCGCGGCTCGATGCGGTGCGCGGCGGGCGGATCGCGATGATTTTCCAGGACCCGGTGAGCGCTCTCAACCCGGTGCACCGCATCGGCAAGCAGATCGAGGAGGCGTTGCGCCTGCACCGCGGCATCACCGGCGCGGCGGCACGGGCGGAGGCGATCAGGCTGCTGGAGCAGGTCGGCATCCCCGACCCGAGGCGCCGCATCGATATCTTCCCGCATGAAATGTCGGGCGGGCAGAACCAGCGGGTGGTGATCGCCATGGCGCTGGCCGGGCAGCCGGAATTGCTGGTGGCGGACGAGCCGACCACCGCGCTCGATGCCACCATCCAGGCGCAGATTCTCGACCTGCTGCGCCGCCTGCGGGCGGAGACCGGCATGGCGCTGGTGCTGATCAGCCACGATCTCGGCGTGGTCGCCGACATGTGCGACCGGGTGGGCGTGACGTATGCCGGCCGCATCGTTGAGCAGGCGCCGGCGGATCGGCTGTTCGCGGCCCCCGCCCATCCCTACACGGCGGGCCTGCTCGCTGCTTTGCCGGAGCTTGACGGCCCGCGCCGCCGCCTCGCCGCCATTCCCGGCTTCGTGCCGGAGCCATGGGCGATGCCGCCCGGGTGCGCCTTCGCGCCGCGCTGCCCGATCGCCAGTGCGCTATGCGATGCGGGGCCACCGCCGCGCGCAAGCATCGGCGACGGACATGAGGTCGCGTGCCTGCAACCGAGCACGCCCGGCGTATTCGCCGCCGCTTCGACCCCGATGACGGTGCGGGCATGATGCCCCTTTTGCGCCTCGATGGCGTCAGCCGGGTCTATCGCACCGGCGGCGGGATGTTCGGCCGCGGCAGCCTGGTGCGGGCGGTGGATCGCGTCAGCCTCGACGTCGCGCCCGGGCAAACGCTCGGCATCGTCGGCGAATCCGGCTGCGGCAAATCGACCACCGGGCGCCTCGCTCTCGGGCTGGAGGCGCCGGACGAAGGCAGCGTGCGCTTTCGCGACGCCCCCCTTCCCGCCCCCGGCACGGCCCCCTGGCGGGCCATGCGGCGCGACATGCAGCTCGTCTTCCAGGACCCGCTGGGCGCGCTCGACCGGCGGCTGACCATCGCCGCACAGATCGCCGAGCCGCTCGATATTCACGGCATCGGTGGGAAGTCGGAGCGGCAGGACCGGGTTGCCGCGTTGCTGCGCGACGTCGGGCTGCGGCCGGACCAGGCGGCGCAGCATCCGCATGAGCTGTCCGGCGGCCAGCGCCAGCGCGCCGTGCTCGCCCGCGCGCTCGCCACCGATCCGGCGCTGCTTGTGTGCGACGAGCCGATCTCGGCACTCGACGTGTCGATCCAGGCCCAGGTGGTGAACATGCTCGCCGACATCCAGGCGGCGCGGGGCGTCGCGCTGGTGTTCATCAGTCATGACCTCAAGGTGGTGCGCCAGGTGAGCCATGACGTCGCGGTGATGTATCTCGGCCGCGTGGTGGAACGTGGCGACCCCGATATCGTGTTTGCCACCCCGGCGCACCCCTATACGCAGGCGCTGATTTCAGCCGTGCCGGTGCCCGGCCATCGCCAGCGGGCGCGCATCGTGCTGCAGGGCGAGCCGCCGAATCCGGCCAATCGCCCCACCGGCTGCGCCTTCCATCCCCGCTGCCCGCAGGCGATGCCCCGTTGCGCGGCGGAGGACCCGGCGGTGACCACCCTGCCCGATGGGCGCGCCGTCGCTTGCCATCTCGCCGAGACCCCGAGCCGGATCGCCGCCTGATGTTCCGCTTCCTCGCCATCCGCTTCGGCCGCGCCGCGCTGACCATCGTGCTGGTCGTCACCTTCGCCTTCATCGTGCTGCGCCTCTCCGGCGACCCGGCAGTGGCGATCATGTCGCCCGAGGCGCCGCCCGAGGCGCTGGCCGCCTTCCGCCGCGCCTGGGGGCTCGATCAGCCGATCTGGGTGCAGTATTTCCGCTATTTCGGGGCCATTGCCCAAGGCGAGCTTGGCCAGTCCATGCGTGACGGGCGGCCGGCGATCGTGCTGGTGCTGGAGCGCATCCCAGCGACTCTGATGCTCACCATCCCCGCCTTCATCCTGAAAGTCGGCCTCGGCGTGCCGGCCGGCATCCAGGCGGCGCTGCACCGCAACTCGTTCACCGATCGCGCTGTGATGACAATGGCGGTGGCCGGGTTCACCGTGCCAAGCTTCGTGCTCGGGCTGATCCTGGTGCTGGTCTTCGCGGTGCAGCTGGGCTGGCTGCCCTCGGGCGGGCAGGAGAGCTGGCGCAGCGCCATCCTGCCGGTGATCACCATGGGGCTCGGCGGCGCCGGGGTGCTGGCGCGCTTCACCCGCTCGGCGATGCTGGAAGTGCTCGGCCAACCCTTCATCCGTACCGCCAGCGCCAAGGGCGTGCCCTGGCCGCAGGTGGTGCGCGGCCATGCGCTGCCCAACGCGGCCATCCCCACCGTCACCATCGTCGGTTTCATGGTCGGCAGCCTGATCGCGGGCGCCGTGGTGGTGGAGAGCGTGTTCTCCTGGCCCGGCGTCGGCCGCCTGCTGGTGGTGGCGGTGGGCAACCGCGATCTCGCGGTGGTGCAGTGCATCCTGTTGCTGGTGGCCTGCACCATGGTGGCGGCCAACCTGACCGTCGATTTGCTTTACGGCGTGCTGGACCCGCGGATGCGGGCGAGGAAATCCTGATGTCCGCTGTGATCACAACCGCAGCCCCGGTGATCCGCCGCCGCGCCATCCCGCCGGCGGTGATGGTGGCGATGGGGTGGATCGGCTTCATCCTCGCCATCGCGCTGCTGGCGGAGTTGCTGCGGCCCTACGGCATCACCCAGATGGACCTGAAAGCCCGGCTGCGCCCGCCGGTGCTGTTCGGCGGCGTCTGGGCGCACCCGCTCGGCACCGACGAACTGGGGCGGGACGTGCTGAGCCGGCTGATGGTGTCGATCCGCATGTCCGTCACCATCGCCTTCGGCGCCACCATCATCGCCGCCGTGCTCGGCACCACGCTCGGCTTCATCGCCGCCCATTTCCGCGGCTGGGTGGAGCAGGTCGTGCTGATGCTGGTCGATTTCCAGGCGAGCATGCCATTCCTCATCATCGCGCTCGCGGTGCTGGCGTTTTTCGGCAACTCCCTGCCGCTGTTCATCGGGCTGATGGGGCTGTACGGCTGGGAGCGCTATGCGCGGATGTCCCGCGGGCTTGCGGCCGCCGCCAATTCGCAGGGCTATGCCGCCGCCATCCGCCAGCTCGGCGCGCGGCCGGGGCGGATCTATCTGCGCCACATCCTGCCCAACATCGCCGCGACCCTGATCGTCGCCGCCACGCTCTCCTTCCCCGAGGTGGTGCTGCTGGAATCCGGCCTCTCCTTTCTCGGCCTCGGTGTGCAGCCGCCGATGACCTCGCTCGGCAACATGGTGGGCTACGGGCGGGAATACCTCACCCGCGCGCCGTGGATCCTGCTGACCCCGAGCGTCATCATCGTGACGACCACCCTCAGCGTCAGCCTGGTGGGCGATTGGCTGCGCGACCGGCTGGACCCGACATTGTCCTGATCGGCGAAATTTCTCCGCCGCATGGTTGATATGCACTATCGGCCGCGCGGGATTGCCGGTTAGCGTGGCGGCTTCCTTCCGCGACCGGAGACGCCCCGCATGCGCCTATCCACCCGCCTCGCCGCCCTCGCCATCGCCGCCGCTTGCCTGGTGCAGCCCGTGCAGGCGCAGACTCTGCGCTGGGCCGGCCAGCGCGACATCGGCTCGCTCGATCCGGACAGCTTCGGCGACACCTTCACCCTCGCCTTCCTCAACCACATCTACGAGGGGCTGGTGCGCTATAACGCCGAGCTCAAGGTGGAGCCGGCGCTGGCGACCTCGTGGGAGTTGGTCTCGCCCGCGGTGTGGCGCTTCCATCTGCGCCCCGGCGTGAAGTTCCATGACGGCGCGCCGCTCACCGCTGATGACGTGATCGCCTCGCTAAAGCGCGCCACCGACGACAACTCGCCGCTGAAAGGCAATCTCTCCGCCTACAAGACCGCCCGCGCCGTCGATCCCCTCACCGTCGATGTCGAGCTGACCGGCCCCTACCCGCTGCTGCTCAACGACCTCACCAACATCTTCATCTTCTCCAAGCCCTGGCTGGTCACCAACAAGACGGAAGCGGCGACCGATGTCGGCAAGGGCATCGAGGGCTACGCCACCAGCCACGCCAACGGCACCGGCCCCTTCATCTTCGACAGCCGCGTTGCCGACCAGAAGACCACGATGAACGTCAATCCCAACTGGTGGGACAAGCCGAAGCACAACCTCAAGCGCATCGAGTTCATGCCCATCACGTCCGACGCGACTCGTCTCGCCGGGCTGATGAGCGAGCAGGTGGACTACACCAACGCCGTGCCGCTGCAGACGGTCAGCCGGCTTGAAGGCGCCGGCGGAGTGAAACTGCTGCCGGCGCGCGAGTTGCGCACGGTGTTCTACGCGCTGAACCTCGGCGACAAGCTCACCGCCTCCGACATCACCGACCGCAACCCGCTGAAGGACGTGCGGGTGCGCCGCGCGCTCGATCAGGCGATCGATATCGAGGCGATCCGCAAGAACCTGATGCGCGGTTATTCCCGTAACACCGGCGCGCTGGTCGATCCCACCATCCCCGGCTACACGGCGGCGCAGGAGCCCCGCGCGCCGTTCGACGTGGAGGCGGCGAAGAAGCTGCTGGCCGAGGCCGGCTACCCCAACGGTTTCTCCCTCGGCCTGCTCTGCGCCAATGACGGCTACGTCAATGAGGAGCCGATCTGCCAGGCGACCGCGGCGATGTGGGCGAAAATCGGCGTCAAAGTCGCGTTGACCATTGGGCCGCGCGCCACCATCACCCAGAAGCGCGTCGCCGGCGCCTTCGATATCACCCCGCTCGGCTGGGCCAACGAGCCGGCGATCGACGCCTATTCGATCCTGCTCCAGGTCGTGCACAGCAAGACCATGGCGGCCGGCGTGTTCAACTGGGGCAAATGGAGCACCCCCGAGATCGACCGGCTGATCGACGCCTCGGCCAATGAGATGGACCGGCCGAAGCGCCTCGCGCTGATGGACCAGGCACTGATGATCGCCAAGCGCGAGATGCTGTTCCTGCCGCTGCACCAGCAGCCGATGATCTGGGCGACGCGCGACACCGTCACCGAGGTGGTGCAGCTGCCCGACAACAAGCCGCGCCACTGGCTGACGCGGATGAAGTGAGCGACATGCCCAACCTGATCATCACCAATATCCGCCCCCATGGCGGGGCGGAAACCTCGATCACCATCAAGTCCGGCCGGATCGCCGCCATTGGCGGCCCGGCCGAACCCGGCCTGAAGGTGTTCGACGGCCATGGGCTGCTCGCCATCCCCGGCCTGGTCGAGGCGCATGCCCATCTCGACAAGACGCTGTATGGAATGCCCTGGTACGTGAACAAGGTCGGGCCCGCTTTGCTCGACAAGATCGACAATGAGCGGGCGAGCAAGCGGACGCTCGGCATCGACGCGCATCGCCAGTCCGCCCGGCAGGTGGCGCTGACGGTGGGCCACGGCACCACCCATATCCGCACCCATGTCGACGTCGATACCGAATGCGGCGTCACCTCCATCGAGGGGGTGATGGCGACCAAGGCGGCACATGCCGATCACGTGGACATGCAGATCGTCGCCTTCCCGCAATCCGGCCTGCTGCGCCGGCCCGGCACGCTGGAGCTGATGGACACCGCCATGCGCCTCGGCGCCGATGCGGTGGGCGGCATCGATCCGTGCTCGATGGACCGCGACCCCAAGGGGCATCTCGATGCGGTGTTCGGCCTCGCCCAGCGCCACGGCAAGGGGGTGGACATCCATCTGCATGAGCCCGGCGAGATGGGCGCCTTCTCGATGGATCTCATCATCGAGCGGGCGAAGGCGCTCGGCATGCGCGGGCAATCCGTGGTGATCAGCCACGCCTTCTGCCTCGGCATGCCCGATGTCGCCGCGGTGGATCGGCTGCTGGCCGATCTCGCGGCCGCCGAGATCGCGATCCTGACCCTCGGCACCCCCTCCCGCCCGGTGCCGCCGCTGCTGCGCGCGCGCGCCGCCGGCGTGGTGGTCGGCACCGGCTCGGACGGCATTCGCGACACCTGGGGCCCCTATGGCGACGCCGATATCCTGGAGCGCGCGAAGATCCTGGGCATGCGCAACAACCTCCGCCACGACACCGAGGTGGAACAGGCGCTCGACGTGTGTACCCATGGCGGGGCGAAAATGATGGGGATCAGCGACTACGGCATCGCGATCGGCAAGCCCGCCGATCTCGTGTTGCTGCCCGGCTCCTGCCTCACCGAGGCGGTGGTCTCCCGCCCGGTCGATCGCATCACCTTCAAGCGCGGCCGCATCACCGCGCGCAACGGCGCCGCCGCCTTCCAGGTGCCGTAATGCGCACCCTCCTGACCGCTCGCCACGTGGTGGGCCACGCCAATGGCGGACACTGCCTGCTGGAAAACGGCGAAGTGGTGATTGAAGGCGATCGCATCGTCTTCGTCGGCCATGATTTCCCGGGCGAGGTGGATGTCCGCCATGATTTCGGCCTGTCGCTGATCGGACCCGGGCTGATCGATCTCGACGCGCTGTCCGACCTCGACACCACCATCCTCGGCTATGACAACCAGCCGGCCTGGGAGAAGGGGCGCATCTGGCCGCAGACCTACATGGATCGTGGGCCGTACGAGATGTATTCAGCCGAGGAGTTGGCGTTCCAGAAGCGCTACGCCTTCGCCATGCTGCTGCGCCACGGCATCACCACCGCGCTGCCGATCGCCTCGCTGTTCTATCGCACCTGGGGCGAGACGGTAGAGGAATTCACCGCCGCCGCCGAGGCCGCCGGCGAGCTTGGCATCCGCGCCTATCTCGGCCCGGCCTACCGCACCGGCAACACCTTCATTCGCGAGGATGGGGTGATCGACACCTTCTACGACGAACCGCGCGGCCTGGCCGGGCTGGATGACGCGATCCGCTTCTGCCGCGACCACGAGAACACGAGGGGCGGCCTGGTGCGCACCATGCTGGCGCCCGACCGCATCGAGACCAGCACCGCCGAATTGCTGCGCCGCACGGCGGCCGCGGTGCGCGAGATGGATGTGCCGGTGCGGCTGCACTGCTGCCAGTCAAAGGTGGAATACGAGCTGGTGCTGAAGCAGCACGGCATGAGCCCGCCGGAATGGCTGGAAAGCCTCGGCTTCCTCTCGCCCCGCGCTTTGCTGCCGCACGGAATTTGGGTCTCCGGCTCGCGCGGCATTGACCGACCGGGGCGGGATCTCGACATCATCGGGGCATCTGGCGCGTCGATCGTGCATTGCCCCATCGTCTCGGCGCGCGGCGGGCGGGCGCTCGATAGTTTCGCCAAGTATCGCGCCCGTGGCCTCACCATCGGCCTGGGCACCGACACCTGGCCGGCCGACCTGCTCGCCAATATGCAGGCGGGCGTGCTGCTGTGCCGGGTGATGGAGGGCACGGCCGCCAGCGTGCGCGCCGCGGACTATTATGACGCGGCGACCATCGGTGGCGCCGATGCCCTGCAACGCGCCGATCTCGGCCGCCTCATGCCCGGCGCCCAGGCGGATATCGCGGTGTTCGACATGTCGCATCCCCTGATCGGCCAGGTGATCGACCCGATCCAGACCCTGCTGATCGGCAGCCAGGGCCGCGACGTCAGCGACGTTTTCGTCGCCGGGCGGCATGTGGTGCGGAACGGCGAACTCCCGGGCTTCGACCTCGCCACAGCCCATGCCCGCGCCCAGACGCAGTTCGACGGGCTGCTGGCCAAGTATCCCGAGCGCACCTGGAAGCACCCGCCGGTGGAGACGATCTTCCCGCCAAGCTATCCGGTGCAGCGGCGCGGCTGACCCCCAAACGAAAACGGCGGCCCGCAGGCCGCCGTTTCCATATCGGGTTTGCAGGAAGGTTCAGGCCTTCTTGCCGCGGCGGCGGGCGATGGCGCCGAGGCCGAGGAGACCGGCGCCGAGCAGGGTCATCGA
>JAPLOH010000157.1 GCA_026400845.1 Alphaproteobacteria bacterium | reverse complement strand
CCCGTCTCTCCGATTGCAACGCAGCGCGGGTGGGCGGCTAGCGCGGCGATCTCTGCGAGGTCGCCATCGTCGAACCCAGTTGCCGAGTTGGGATGGCGACCGACGGCTGCAAAGACCTGGGGAAACTCCTCAGCGTGGGCAAGGGCGGTCCGACAGCCAAGGCCGTCCATCCCGATAGTGACGATCTTCGATACTCCGGCCGCGTCTGCTGCGCCTACTAGCTGTGCGGGCGTCTGATCGCAGTGATCGAGATGAGTGTGGCTGTCGATCACGTTTTCGGAAAGAGCGGATCACCGGGGGTTACTGTCGCGCCGCCTGCGCCAGCAACGAGACGGGCATCGGCCAGATCTAGGCCTTCGCGGCCCAGTGCGCTCAGCAGCTTCTTAGATGTCTCGGGAAGATAGGGGTGCAGCAGCACGGTGACAACCCGGATGCCCTCGATCAGTGTGTAGAGCGTGATATCTAGCTCATCACCAGAGCTTGGGTCCTTGGCCAGCTTCCACGGCGCGCGCTCCTCCACGAAACGGTTCAAGCGGCGGATGCGCTGCCAGATCTCATCCAATGCTGCCGTTAGCTCGGCGCGATCGAGCAGTTCACAAACACGCTCGGCGAGACCATCAAACTCCGCAGCGATGGCGGGGTCTGGCTCGCCATCGGGGACCACTGAGTCGCGATAGCGGGCGACCATCGCAAGCGTGCGGCTGGCGAGGTTTCCATACTCATTAGCCAGCTCGCCCTCATAGCGAGCCTCGAAGCCGGCAGTCGAGACTGAGCCGTCCTGGCCGAAGTTGACCTCGCGCGCGCAGTAGTAGCGCAAGGCGTCGGTCCCGAAGCGCTCCATCACCTCAAATGGATCGAGCACGTTGCCCAAAGACTTTGACATCTTCTCGCCGTCCATCAGGAGAAAGCCGTGGACGAAGACACGCTGGGGAAGCGGCAGGTCGGCGGCCATTAGCATCGCTGGCCAGAAGACCGTATGGAACTTCAAGATATCCTTGCCGATCAGGTGCAGGCTGGCGGGCCAGAACTGCTCTGTGAGGTCCTCTCCTGGCCGCGCGAAGGACAGTGCCGTGTAGTAGTTGAGTAGTGCGTCGAACCAGACGTAGAAGACCTGAGATTGATCCCAAGGGACCGGCACGCCCCATGTGAGCTGCGAACGCGACAGCGATACGTCTTGGAGCCCCCCACGGATAAAGGAGATCGCTTCGTTGAAGCGCGTGCGCGGCATGACGAAGTCCGGCTGTTGTGCGTAGTGAGCCTCGAGGCGCTCTTGGAAGGCCGATAGCCGAAAGAACCAGTTCTCCTCCTTGTGCCAGTCCAGCGGCGCCTTATGCACGGGACAGCTGTTGTCGGGACCAACTTCGACGTCGGTCTTGAAGTCCGCGCATGCAGGGCAGTACCAACCCTCATAGGTGCCCGAGTAGACGTGACCGTTGTCGTAGATGCGCTGNNGCTCGCGTCAATACGAGGCATCAGCTCTTCGAAACGGCGAGAGTTGCGATCGGCAAGCTCTTTGGGAGTTACACCTTCACGCTCGGCTGCCTGCACAACCGGCTCTCCATGTTCATCGGTGCCGGTCAGGAAGAAAACATCCTCGCCACGCTGGCGATGGTGGCGAGCCAATATGTCTGCAGCGATCGTCGAGTAGGCGTGACCCAAGTGGGGCACGGCGTTGACGTAGTAGATGGGGGTGGTGAGGTAGTACGTATCCATTTAGAACTCTTTGAGATAGGCGTATTGGGCCTGGGCGAGGACGTCTTTGAGCGGGACGCCGCGGGCTTCGGCCAGGGCGCGGCAATCGTCGTACTCGGGTGTGGCGCCGTGCGCGGTGATCTTCATGCGGACTTCGCCCCAGGGGGTTTCGACGTTGAGGAAGCGCCGGGCGGCGACGCGGCGTTCGGCCCCAAGAACATCATCTGGGCCGTGGCGCATGCCCACCAGGCCGCGATCTCGATCGACAAGTTCTGCCAGGCGCAGGACATCGCCGACCGCCCGGCCCCCGGAGTCACCCTGGTGTCCCAGAAGATGGGCATCCATGAGTGGTCCTACGACAATGACGTCTCGATCGACCTGCGCTTCAAGGTGCCGCATCGCGAAAAGAAGCTCTCGCTGATCGACATCAAGGCCGAGGTCGAGCTGGGCTTTGACCCCGAGCTCGCGCTGAAAGAGGCGCATCGCTGCCTCAACTGCGACGTGCAGACGGTGTTCGCGCCGAAGCTGTGCATCGAGTGCGACGCCTGCGTCGACATCTGCCCCGTCGACTGCATCACCTTCACCGATGACGGCGAGGAGGCGGAGCTGCGCACCCGCCTCAACGCCCCCGCGCTCGACATGACCCAGGACATCTATGTGTCCGACGGGCTGAAAACCGGCCGCATCATGGCCAAGGACGAGGACATGTGCCTCCATTGCGGCCTGTGCGCCGAGCGTTGCCCCACCGGCGCGTGGGACATGCAGCGCTTCCTGCTGGATATGGCACAGGTGAATCCCGTGTCCGCTAAACTGGAGGCGCTCGCGTGAGCCAGCTGCAAGCCGTCAACGACTTCGTCGTCAAGTTCGCCAACGTCAACGGCTCGGGCTCCGCCTCGGCCAACAAGCTGTTCGCCCAGGCCGTGCTGCGGATGGGCGTGCCGGCGACGCCGCGCAACATCTTTCCCTCCAACATCCAGGGCCTACCCACCTGGTATGAGGTGCGGATTTCCGACAAGGGCTACATGGGCGCCCGCGGCGGCACCGACCTGATGGTGGCGATGAACCCGCAGACCTGGGACGCTGACATCAAGTCGATCGTTCCCGGCGGCTACCTCTTCTACGATTCGACGCGGGCCATCCCGGCCTCGAAGTTCCGCGCCGACATCAACGTCATCGGCATGCCGCTGACCCAGATCTGCAACGCGGAATACACGCTCTCGCGCGAGCGGCAGCTGTTCAAGAACATCATCTATGTCGGCGCGCTGGCCGCCCTGCTCGACATGGACACGGACGCCATCAAGGGCCTGCTCGCCGACCAGTTCAAGGGCCGCGACAAGCTGATCCAGGCCAACTACCACGCGCTCGCGCTCGGCCATTCCTACGCGCTCGCCAACCTCCCCTGCCCCATCGGCCTGCGCCTGGAGAAGTCCGACAAGGTGGGCGATCGCATCTTCTTCGAAGGCAACGCCGCCGCCGGCCTCGGCGCCGTCTATGGCGGCGCCACCGTGTGCGCCTGGTATCCCATCACCCCCTCCACCTCGCTCGCCGAGGGTTTCACCAAATACTGCGAGCGCTTCCGCAAGGACCGCGAGACCGGCGAGAAGCGCTTCGCCATCGTGCAGGCCGAAGACGAATTGGCCTCCATCGGCATCGTCATCGGCGCGGCCTGGAACGGCGCCCGCGCCTTCACCGCCACGTCCGGCCCCGGCATCTCGCTGATGCAGGAATTCCTCGGCCTCGCCTATTTCGCCGAGATCCCTGCCGTGCTGTTCGATGTGCAGCGCGCCGGGCCTTCGACGGGCATGCCGACCCGCACGCAGCAGTGCGACCTGCTCTCGGCCGCCTATGCCTCCCACGGTGACACCAAGCACGTGCTCCTCTTCCCCGAGGACCCGAACGAGTGCTTCACCATGGGCGCCGAGGCGTTTGACCTCGCGGACCGCCTGCAAACCCCGATCTTCGTGATGCTCGACCTCGATATCGGGATGAACGACCGGCTCTGCGAGCCGCTGGTGTGGGATGACAGCCGCAAGCTTGACCGCGGCAAGGTGATGACCGCCGAGGACCTCGAGTCCGGCCGCGTGTTCGGCCGCTACCTCGATGTCGACGGGGACGGCATTCCCTACCGCACCTATCCCGGCACCCACCCGACCAAGGGAAGCTACTTCACCCGTGGCACCTCGCGCGACCGCTTCGCCCGCTACACCGAGGAAGGCGCCGCCTACCAGGACAACATGGAGCGCCTGCTCCACAAGTTCGCGACCGCCGCGAAGATCGTCCCCGGCCCGATCCGCCGCGACGCGAAAGAACCCACCAGGCTCGGCGCCATCTACTACGGCTCCACCGCCCCCGCGATGGATGAGGCGGTCGATCTCCTCACCGAGCAGGGCATCGCGCTCGATATCCTCCGCATCCGCGCCTTCCCCTTCTCCGAGGACGTCGAGCGCTTCATCGAGGACCATGACCAGGTCTTCGTCGTCGAGCAGAACCGGGACGCGCAAATGCGCACGATGATCATCAACGAGCTGGAGATCAACCCGAAGAAGCTCCAGCGCGTCCTCCATTACGACGGCTCGCCGATCACCGCCCGGTTCATCTCGGGCTCGCTCGCCGAAACCGCCGCCTCCCTCAAGATTGTCCCGCTGCGCAAGGCCGTGTCATGACCTTCCTGCCGAAGCCCAAGCTCCACCACCCCAAGCTCGCCTCCAACGCCCTCGGCTTCACCCGCCGGGACTATGAAGGCTCGATCTCCACGCTGTGCGCCGGCTGCGGGCATGACAGCATTTCGGCCGCGATCATCCACGCCTGTTTCGAGCTGGATCTGCCGCCGCATCGCATCGCCAAGCTATCCGGCATCGGCTGCTCGTCCAAGACGCCGACCTACTTCCTCGGCAACTCGCACGGCTTCAACTCCGTGCACGGCCGCATGCCCTCCGTGCTGACCGGCGCCAACCTGGCCAACCGCGAGTTGATCTATCTCGGCGTCTCCGGCGACGGCGACAGCGCCTCGATCGGCTTCGGGCAGTTCGCGCATTCGATCCGCCGCGGTGTCAACATGACCTATATCGTGGAGAACAACGGCGTCTACGGCCTCACCAAGGGCCAGTTCTCCGCCACCGCCGACAAGGGTGCCAAGAACAAGCGCGGCGTGCCCAACAACGACGAGCCGATCGACATGGTGAGCATGGCGCTGCAGCTCGGCGCCACATACGTCGGCCGCAGTTTCTCCGGCGACAAAACGCAGCTCGTGCCGCTCATCAAGGGCGCGCTGACGCATAAGGGCGCGGCCTTCATCGACTGCATCTCCCCCTGCGTCGCCTTCAACAACCACGACGGGTCAACCAAGAGCTTCGACTACGTCCGCGAACACAACGCCGCCGTGAACTTCCTCGACGTCATCGAAACCCGCGACGAAATCACCGCCGACTACGCCCCCGGCACCGTCGAAATCGTCCGCCAGCACGACGGCACCTATCTCAAGCTGCGTAAAATCGCGAATGACTACGACGCCACCGACCGCATCAGCGCCATGAACTACCTGCAAACCCACCACGCCCGCGGCGAAATCGTCACCGGCCTGCTCTACGTGGACCCGGATGCGGAAGACATGCACGCAGCGCTCGGCACCGCCATGGCGCCGCTGAATGGGATGAGCGACGAAGCGCTGGTGCCTGGGAATGCGGCTTTGGCGAAGTTGAATGCGTCGCTGAGGTAGGGAAGGAAGCGCTTCGTTTTGGAAAAATGAGGCGCGTGCTTCCCTCGCCACCCCAACGATCAATGATTTCGATGGTTGCCAAAGCGCCGTTGCGCGGGGCACATCCCGGCCTCGTCGCATTCGGCCTCGGCCTCCTGTCAGCGGCCGCCCTGCCGCCAATGCATGCCCTGCCGGTGCTGTGGCTGAGCCTGCCAGGCCTGCTGTTCCTGCTGAACCGTGCCGAAGGATGGCGCGCCGCCGCCCGCGTCGCCTTCTGTTTCGGCCTAGGGCACCACATCGCCGGGCTGTACTGGATCACCGAGGCGATCCTGATCGAAGCCACCACGTTCTGGTGGCTGGTGCCGCTGGGGGTGCCGATGCTGGCCGCGGTGCTGGCGCTGTTCATCCTGCTCCCTTGCTTGCTGGCACGGCTGGCGCCGATGCGCGGGCGAGGCTGGGTGCTGGCGGGGCTGTGGGTGTTGTTCGACGTCGCGCGGCAGTTCGTGTTGTCGGGGTTTCCGTGGAACCCGCTGGGCAGCGCCTGGGCGGTGCCGGGGCTGGTCGGCGATGCGATGCTCCAGCCGGCGTCGGCGATGGGCGTGCATGGGTTGACCCTGCTGACGCTGCTGGCCGGTTTCGCCCCGCTTGGCGGCCGCCGTGGGATGACCGCCGTTGGCGTGCTGCTGGCGGCCTGGGCGGGCTGGGGGGCGATACGCCTCGGCCCCAATCTGCCGCCTTCCTCGCCGCTCACCGTCGTGCTGGTGCAGGGCAATATCGCGCAGGAGGGCAAATGGGAGCGCGAGCGCGCGCTGCGCAACTTCGACCGCTACTTGCGCCTCACCCGCGAGGGTATCGCCATGGCAGGCGACGGGCCGACGCTGGTGGTGTGGCCGGAAACCGCCAGCCCCTTCCTGATCGACCGCGATGCCGAGGCCCGCGCCGCCGTGGCGGAGGCGGCCGGTGGCCCCGCCTTCATCGGCACCATCCGCTTCGACGCGGCGCGGCGGCCCTACAACAGCCTTGCCGCGATCGACGGACCGGGTCCTGTCGCGGCGCTCTACGACAAATGGCACCTCGTGCCGTTCGGCGAATACCAGCCAGGCTGGTTCCCGCTCCCCATCGCCTTCGTCTCGGGCGACGGTTTTGGCCGTGGACCCGGGCCACAGACCTGGCGCCTGCCCGGCATCCCCGCGGTGGGGCCGATGATTTGCTACGAGGCGATTTTCCCCGCCGAGGGGGTGGCCGCCGATCGGCCGGAATGGCTGGTGAACGTGACCAACGACGCCTGGTTCGGCAATTCGACCGGGCCGCGCCAGCACCTCGCGGCCGCTCGGCTGCGCGCGGTGGAGGAGGGGCTGCCGGTGATGCGGGCGGCGAATACCGGGATTTCCGCCGGCTTCGACGGCTACGGGCGGGAACTCGGGCGGCTCGGCATGAACGTCGCGGGCAGCCTGCCGCTTACGCTGCCCGGCGCGCTGGCGCCGACCGTCGCGCGGCGGTTCGGATTGTGGATACCTGGAATTTTGGCGCTGATTGCCATCGGTGCCGGATTAAAAATCGCCCACGGCACGAATCATGGATCGATTTAGAGACATTGACTCATTTTTCGCTATTTTACTTGACGATCTTGGGTTGTGCGACCTATTAACCATTCAACCTTATATTAACCCCTCCGCCCGGCCGGCGTCTCCTCCCATAACGGAGCGCACCCCCCCGACACGCGGCGGTTTCAGGAGAGCTACACATGTCAGGTCAAGGCGATGCGCCGCTGCCCCGCCTCGGCGCAGCGCCGGACGGCCATGGCGAACGCTCCGAGCGCGAGTCCCGCCCCAGCCCGATCGACGTCCATGTCGGTTCGCGCATTCGGCTGCGCCGCACGCTGCTCGGCATGTCCCAGGAGCGTCTCGGCGAGGCACTCGGGTTGACGTTCCAGCAGGTGCAGAAATACGAGCGCGGGGTAAACCGGGTCGGCGCGTCGCGCTTGTTTGACTTGTCGCGCGTGCTCGACGTGCCGATCAGCTTCTTCTTCGACGACCTGCCGGAGGCGAGCGCGCAGCAAGCCGCCAGCATCCCCGGCGGGTTGACGGGCCGCCGCAGCTTCGGCTTCTCCGAGCAGCAGGAAGGCTTCGGCGACGACATGATGAACCGCCGCGAGACGGGGGAGCTGGTGCGCGCCTATTACCGCATCACCGACCCGAACCAGCGCAAAAGCGTGTTCAACCTCATCAAAAGCATGACGCCCGACGTGGCGGACTGACGCGCCGCACCGCCGCGAGGCGCGCCCGATGCCAGGAAGGCTCTCCCGTGCCGAGGGGTGGCTGTGCTTTGCCGTCGCCGCTGCCCTCGATACCGCCTCGGGCCTGAGGTCCAGCCCGCAGGTGCTGGATGGGCAATTGCTCAATCCCGACAGCTACATGCGCATGGTCCGCCTGCGCGATATGATGGCGGCGGGCACCCCGCTGCACGCGGTCCTGCGGGACGGCTCGGGCGAGGGGACGGTGCTGCACTGGTCGCATCTGCTCGATGCCGTACTGTTGCTGCTGGCCCTGCCGTTCCGGCTACTGATGCCCGGAGATGCGGCGCTGGAGGCGGCAGCGCTGCTGGTCGGGCCGCTCTCGGTGGGCTGCGCCGGGGCGGCGGCGGCCTGGGTGCTGGCACCACTGACCATCGCCGGCACGCGCTGGATGGCCGCCGCAGTCGCCGGACTGGCGCCGCCGGTGATCGTCTACGGGTTTCCCGGGGTTGCCCACCATCACGCCGCCCTCGGCGTTGCCGCCCTGCTGCTGGCAGGTGCCGCCGGGCGGGTGGCGGCTGGAACACCGCGCGCGGGATGGTTGCTGGGGAGCACGGCCGGCCTCGGAATCTGGCTGTCCCCGGAGGCGATGCCCTTCGCGCTGCTGGCATTCGGTGGCGGCGGGGTTGCCTGGCTCTCCGCCGCGCGGCCGGAACCGATCGCCGCCGGACTGGCGCGCGGCGGCTTCGCGTTCCTCAGCGTCACGCTGCTCGCCCTGGCGATCGACCCGCCATCGGGCGGGCGCGCGGCGATGGAACTCGACCGCATCTCCGCCGCTTATGTGCTGCTCGCCGCCATCACCACCCTCGTCGCCTTGGTCCTCACCCGCCTTTCGGACCGCCGCTGGCTGGGCGTGCTGCTCGGGGCCGCCGGCATCGCCATATGGCTGACGATCTTCCCCGACGTGCTGCGCGGCCCCGACGCCGCCGCACCCGAGGCCGCCGCGATGTTCGCGAACATCGAGGAAATGCTGCCGGTAGCGGGCTGGGTGCAGGCGATCCTGTTCCTGGGCGATGGCACGATCGCGCTGCTGTTCTGCCTCGCGGTGGCCTGGCGCGGGCGCTCATGGCCGTGGCTGTACGCGACAGGCGCGGTGTTGTTCATGCTGGCACTTGGCGCGCTGCACATCCGCTTCGCCACCTACGCCACACTCGCCGGCGCGGCGGTGCTGCCGGCCATTATGAATGCCGTGACCCGACGCTTCGCTGGCAAGCCGAACCTGACGGCGCTCGGCCGCGTCGGCATGCTCGTCCTCGCCCTGGCCCCGACTCGGGCCGATGGGATCGCGGCGGCGTTCGGCGGGGGACCGGCGGCCGCGGCCGCGGCGACGGCGGCCCCCTGCCCCGTCGCGCCCTTCGCGCCGCATCTCGCTGCCCTAGGCGACGCTGTGGTGTTGAGCGACATCAATGATGTGCCTGAACTGCTCTACCGCAGCACCATCCACACCGTCGCCTCGCTGTATCACCGCAATGTGCCGGCTTTCCTGCGCATGCGCGATGCCTGGCGCGAAGTGCCGGGCGCGATGCCCGGGCCCGCCCTCCTCGCCACCAAGGCGCGCTATGTGCTGGTCTGCCCGACGGGGCCGCGCTCGGCGATTGTTGCCGGGGCAGCGCCGACGACCCTGCTCGATCGGCTACGCGCCGGCGACCCGCCACCCTGGCTGCGGCGTGTTGTGACCGACCCCGCATCGGGGTTCGAGTTGTTCGCGGTGGATACCCCATAGCCCCTTGCAGGCGGGGCGGAGGTTCCCCACATCGCGGCTTATCGTTCACTATCAAACAATATGGAACTGAACAATGATCCAGATCCAGCCCTTCGACCGGCTCGGCCGCTTCCAGAATGCGTGGCTCAACGCCCGCTACCACTTCAGCTTCGGCCAGTACCGCGACCCCGCACGCCAGGGTGTCGGCGGCCTCGTGGTGTGGAATGACGACGAGATCGCCCCCGGCACCGGGTTCGACCCGCACCCCCATCGCGAGATGGAGATCATCACCTATGTGCGCGAGGGGGCGATCACCCATCGCGACAGCCTCGGCAATGAGGGCCGCACCGAGGCGGGGGACATCCAGGTGATGCATGCCGGCACCGGCATCACCCACGCCGAATACAACCTGGAGGCGACCCCAACCCGGCTGTTCCAGATCTGGATCCACCCGGGCACGCGGGGCGTGGCGCCGGGCTGGGGGGCGCGAAAATTCCCCCGCACCAGCAGCAACGTGCTGACCGCGATGGCCGATGGCCGCGCCGGCGCCGATGGCTCGGCGCTGCCGCTCTATGCCGATGCCGCGGTGCTGGCCGGCACGATCAAGGCGGGCGAGAGCGTCACCCACGCGCTGGGCAAGGGCCGCGTCGGCTATCTCGTCGCCGCCACCGGCACGGTCTCGGTCAACGGCGTCGCGGCAGGCACGCGGGACGGGGTGACCGTCACCGGCGAGGAGAGCATCACCATCGCTGCATCGGCCGATGCCGAAGTGGTCTTGGTCGACGTGGTGGTCTAAGCGGCGGCGAGGCGGGACAGCGTGACGTTGCGGGTCTCGTTGTCCTCCAACTCCCGGCTAGTCGGCACCACGAAATGCGCGAAGGGGGACAGCCCCTCGCGCGGCAGATAGGCGCGGCCGGGGTCGGCGATCCAGACCTCGGCGGTGCGCGCCATGTCCCGCAGCCAGGGCAGGATGTGGCGCGTCATCGGTGCCTCGTAGCAGACGTCGCCGCAGAAAATGACGTCCCACCGGCAGGGCTGGCCGACGATATCGGCTGTTTCTGCGTTGATCGCGGTGCCGTTCAGCGCGGCGTTGAGGCCGATCGCCACAATCGCCAAGGGGTCGATCTCCGCCGCTTCGGCGCTCGCCGCCCCCGCCATCAGCGCCGCAATCGCCGCCAGCCCGCCGCCGGCCGCGAAATCCAGCACGCGCTTGCCTGCGACGGTGGCTGGGTGGTCAAGCACGTGGCGGGCGATGGCGATGCTGCCGGGCCAGGCGAAGGCCCAGAAGGGCGGCGCGATATTGGCCCGCGCCAGCCAATCCTCGGTCGCCTGCCAGATCGGGGTGATCTCGGTGGCGAGGTGGAGCGCGATCTCGGGCACCAAGGCGGGCCGGCCGATCACCGTGTTGGCGCGGACGAATTCCGCCGTGTCGCTCACAGCCGGCCGAGCAGGATGGCGAGGCCGATGGCGAAACCGGCCGCGCGATTGGCCTTGAACAAAGCGAGGCACAGCGCCGGGTCATTCACGTCGATACGCGCGATCTGGCGGGCCAGCAGGCCAGCGGGCAGCAGGAGCGCGAGGTTGAACCAGGTGGACAGGCCGGCCAGCCAGCCGGTGGCGACCAGCAGCGCGAGCGTGCCGAGATAGCAGGCGGCGAGGAAGGGCTTCGTCTGCGTGGCGAACAGCCGGGCGGTGGAACGCACGCCGACCAGCGCGTCGTCCTCGCGGTCCTGATGGGCGTAGATGGTGTCGTAGCCGAGAATCCACAGGATCGCCGCGGCATAGAGCGTGGCGGTGGCGGCATCGAGCCGCCCGGCGGCGGCGGCATAGCCCATCGGCGCGCCCCAGCCGAAGGTGAAGCCGAGCATCAGCTGCGGCCACCACGTCACCCGCTTGGCCAGCGGGTAGGTGACCACCAGCAGCAGGGAGGCGACGCCCAGCGCCTGCGCGAGCGGGCCGAGTTGCAGCAGGATGGCGAACCCGATCGCCAGCAGCACGGCGAGGAATATCGCGGCATGGCGCATCCTGAGTGCGCCCGAGGCGAGCGGCCGCCCGGCGGTGCGCGTCACCTTGCGGTCCATGTCGCGGTCCCACATGTCGTTCACCACGCAGCCGGCGCCGCGCATGACGAAGGCGCCGGCGAGGAACAGCGCGATCAGCCGCACGCCCGCTATGGCATCGGGGGCGGCAAGGGTGATCGACCACAGGCCGGGCAGGAACAGCAGCCAGCCGCCGATCGGCCGGTCGATCCGGGCGAGGTGCACATAGGGCACAAAGGCCGCGGGCAGCCGCGCGACCCAGCCGGTGCGGATGATATCGGTATGCGGGAGCATGGCAGTGTGTCGCGCCCCGTCGCAGCGGCGTCAACCGCTGGCCATCTCGGTATCGGCGGGATTGCTGCTAGAATGCGCCATGCACGCCCCGCTCCGCCTCCATGTCACCGCCGATCTCGCCGAGCGCGCGGAGATCGCCGCCACGCCCGGCCAGGCGCATTACCTCGGCGCCGTGATGCGCCGCGCCGCCGGCGATCCGCTGCTGCTGTTCAACGGGCGCGACGGCGAATGGGCGGGCAGCATCACCGCCATCCGCAAGGACAAGGCCGCCTTCACCGTGCAGCGGCAGACCCGGCCGCAAACGGCGGAGCCCGATCTCTGGCTGCTCTTCGCCCCCCTGAAGCGCGACGCGACCGACCTTGTGGCGCAGAAGGCGACCGAGCTGGGTGCCGCCGCTTTGCTGCCGGTGTTCACCGAGCGGACCAATGCCGGACGGGTCAATCTCGAACGCCTCGCCGCGATCGCCACCGAGGCCGCCGAGCAGTGCGAGCGGCTCAGCGTGCCGGGCATCCATCCCCCCCGCCATTTGACCGAGGTGCTCGCCGACTGGCCAGCGACGCGCCGCCTGGTGGTCGCCGCGGAGCGCCGCGACTCGCCGCCGATCCGACCCGCGACGGGCGCCATTGCCCTGCTGATTGGCCCGGAAGGCGGGTTCACGCCGCTGGAGCTTGATCTTTTGGCCCGGCATGCCTTTGTACAGTCGGCTTCCCTCGGACCGCGCATCCTGCGGGCCGACACGGCAGCCATCGTCGGGCTGGCTCTTCTGCAAGCGACTTCCGGCGGCTAAGACTGCATGCAACCGCGCCGCCGCGCCTGAAGGAACGTTCAACGATGTCCAATCCCGGGGATGTAGATCAGACACCGATCACCTCGATGCGCCAGCTGGCTGAGTATATCGCCGTCGGCTGCAAGCCGCCCGAGCGCTTCACCATTGGCACCGAGCACGAGAAATTCGGCTTCTCGACCAGCGACTTCAGCTCCCCGCCCTACGAGCCAGGCGGCATCCGCGCCATCCTCGAAGGCATCGGCGCGACCGGCTGGGAGCCGATTCTCGATCGCGGCAACCCGATCGGCCTGAAGCGCGGCTTCGCCTCGGTCTCGCTGGAGCCGGCCGGGCAGCTGGAGCTTTCCGGCGGCCTGATGCCGACGCTGCACGACACGCTCGCCGAAATCGAGGACCACTACGCCGACGTCCGCGCGGTCGCTGCCCCGCTCGGCCTCGGCTTCTCCGCGCTGGGCTTCCATCCCATGCATACCCGCGAGCAGATGCCGTGGATGCCCAAGGGGCGCTACGCCATCATGAAGCGCTACATGCCGCTGGTCGGCACCCGCGGGCTCGACATGATGACCCGCACCTGTACCGTGCAGGTCAACCTCGACTACAGCAGCGAAGCCGACATGGTGAAGAAGCTCCGGGTTTCCCTCGCGCTGCAACCGCTGGCCACCGCGCTGTTCGCCAATTCGCCGTTCTACGAGGGCAAGCCGAACGGGCTGATGTCCAATCGCGCGATGGCCTGGACCGACACCGACAACGCCCGCTCCGGTATTCCCTCGGTGTTCTTCGAGGACGGGTTCGGCTTCGAGCGCTATGCGCAGTGGCTGGTCGACGAGTTGCCGATGTACTTCGTCTACCGCGATGGCTATATCGACGTCGCCGGCCGCTCCTTCCGCGATTTCCTCGACGGCAAGCTCGGCAACAGCGCGGCCGGCAACGCCACGATGGGCGATTTCGCCGACCACATGACCACCGCCTTCACCGATGTCCGCCTCAAGCGCTTCGTCGAAATGCGCGGTGCCGATGCCGGCACCACCGCGATGATGGTCGCCCAGTCCGCCCTCTGGGTCGGCCTGCTCTACGACGACGCGGCACTCGAAGCCGCCGCCGCCCTGGTGCGGGGCCATGACTGGCGGGACTTCGTGGCACTCCGCGCCCAGGTGCCCAGCACCGCGATGGCGACCCGATTCCAGTCCGGCACGCTGCGCGACCTCGGGCGCGAGGTGGTGGCGATCGCGCGGGACGGGCTTGCCGCCCGCGCGCGCCGCAACGCGGCGGGGGAGGACGAAACCAAATATCTCGGCCCGCTTCAAGAAATCGTGACCGGCGGACCAACCCAGGCGGAGCATTGGTTGTCACGATTTAACGACGCCTGGCACGGCGATATCACGCGCATCTTCGCCGAATCGGCTATTTGACGCCAGGATCACTGTCAGGCCTCAGTTTTTTTGCACGGCACTCGCCTAATCTGGCGAAATCTGGGGTTAGCACACGGAAAGGTTGCCGATGGCCTTGCGCACTCAACCGCTTCCAGCGATGAAATAGCGCATGTCGCTCCACCCATTGCCGCGCAAACCGGGTAGTTCAATCATGGCCCCAGGATCCGACCCGGTTCTCGTCCGCCTCCGGCTGATCGGCCAGATGGCAGCCTGGACGCTGACCTCGGAGAGCGTGCTGCCGACAGGGCGAAAAACCCGCGCGTTGCTGGCCATCCTCGCGCTTTCCCTGCCACGCTCGGTGCTGCGTGGGCGGCTCGCCGAAATGCTGTGGAGCCGGCGGCCCGAGGAGCAGGCGCGCGCCTCACTGCGGCAGGAAATCCATCGCCTGCTCGAGGCGCTCGAACCGGTCGGCGGCCAGATCCTCGCCATCAGCCGGGACCATCTGAGCCTGCGGCCGGGGACGGTGTGGGTCGATGTCGAGGAGGTACTGCGCGCATCGACCGGCCAGCCCTCCGCCTTGTCGCTGCTTGATGCCGAATTGCTGGAAGACCTCGATGGCGTTGACCCCAGCTTCGATGCCTGGCTCGCCAGCGAGCGCGAGCGGCTGCGCGACCGTGCCCGTGGGCTCGCCGAGAACCTGCTGGCCGAGAAGACCGACCCCATCGAGGTCATCCCCGCCGCCCAGCAACTGCTCGGCATCGATCGCACCCATGAGGGGGCCTGGCGGGCGCTGATGAAGGCCTATGCCGCCCGCGGCGAGCGCGGCATGGCCATCCAGGCCTATGAGCGCTGCCGCGCGGTGTTGGCCGACCAGCTCGATGCGCAACCCTCCGAGGAGACCCAGCGCCTCCTCAACGAGATCCGCTCCGCCGGCCCGGCGGTAGTCCAGCTTCGCCCGGAGAACCGGCCAGAGCCGCGGACCGAACCACGTGCCGAACCCCGCTCCCCCCGTGGCGAGGCGCGCGAATTCCGCAATGAGGGCCGCGCCCCCATCCCGCGCGGCGGCGCCCGCGTCGGCGTGATGCCGCTGCAGATGGTCAATACCTCCGAGGAGGAGGCGCATCTCTCGACCGGCCTGGCCGACGAAATTACCTCCGCACTCGCCCGCTTCCGCTGGATGTTCGTGGTCTCGTCCAGCTCCCTGGCCCGCTTCGCCGCCGGCTCGCGCGACGAGACCTCGATCCGCCGCAACTTCAACATCGACTTCCTGCTCGACGGCACCATTCAGCGCACCGGCGCCCGGTTGCGCATCGCGCTGCGCCTGCTCGATCTGCGGGCCGGCAACCAGATGGTCTGGGCCCGGCGGTTCGATCGCGACAGCGATGACCTGCTGACCTTGCAGGATGATATCGCCGCCGAGGTGGTGGCGCAGATCGACCCCGAGATCCTGCTCATCGAAGCCCAGCGCGTCAGCGCCCGCCCCTCGCAGGATCCCTCGGCCTATGATCTCGTGCTGCGCGCCATCCCGCTCATCACCCGGCTCGAGAAACCGCTGTTCATGCAGGCCGGGGACCTGCTGCGCCAGGCGGTGGCGAAAGAGCCCGAATACGCCGCCGCCCACGCCTGGTTCGCCTTCTGGCAGATGTTCCTGGTCGGCCAGGGCTGGTCCGATACCCCAGGCGAAGTCATGGCCGAGGCCGGCCGCCTCGCCGAGCGCGCCATCATGCTCGACCCGCAGGATGCCAAGGCGCTGACCATCGCCGGCCACGTACGCGCCTTCCTGCACCACCGCATGCGCGAGGCGCTCACCCTGCACGACCGTGCGCTGACCTTGAACCCCAACCTCTCGATGGCCTGGGCCTTCTAGGCGATGACCTTCACCTATCTCGGAGAATTCGCCGAGGCGGAAAAGCGCATCAACCGCTACAAGCGCCTCTCGCCGCTCGATCCGCATGCCTTCTTCTACGACGGCATCATGATCTACACCTCCCTCCTGCGGCACGACTACGAGCAGGCGGCCACCGTCGGGCGCATCGTCACCGAGATGAACCTCTCCTTCAGTTCCACCCAGAAGCCCTATCTCGCCGCCCTCGGCCATCTCGGCCGGCACGCCGAATGCGCCCCGGTGCTCAAGCGGCTGCTGGAAATTCAGCCTGATTTCTCGATCGAGGCCTTCACGGCGTCCAGCCCATTCGAGCGCCAGGACGATCTCGCCTGCGTGGTCGCCGGGCTGCGCGCGGCCGGGGTGCCCGAGACTCCGCAAACGCCGAAGTAGAATCGCCGGCGTAGATCAGCGCCGCGTCGCGATGAACACGCCGGCGAGCACGATGAGGCCCGCCGCAATCACCGTGGCGGTGAGCGGTTCGCCGAGCAGCAGCCAGGCGAGCACCAGGCCGGAGACCGGCTGCAGAAACTGGAGCACGCCGATGCGCGCGATGCCGCCCTGGCCCAGGGCCCAGTACCAGATGACGTAGCCCAGCATCGAAACCCCGAGCGAGAGATAGATGAGCCCGGCCCAGGCCGGCAGGGAAATCGCACCCCAGACGATGCCGTCGAACATCCAAGGCATGAATGGCAGGAACACCAGGGTCGCCAGTGCGATGCCCCAATAGGTCGTGCCCTGCGATGGGTATCCCGCCAGCGACAGCCGCGCCCCGGTGACATAGCCAAGCGAGGCGATCGACGCCGAGGCAACGCAGAACGCGTCACCCACCAGGCTCGCTTCCGCGCCCGGTCCGGCGCGGCCGAAAATCAGCAGCGCTTCACCGCAGATCGCGATGCCGCACCCCGCCCACCACATCCGGCCGGGCCAGCGGCGATCCATCAGATTGGCGATGGCGCCGGTGAACACCGGCAGCATGGCGAGGATCATGCCGGCATGGATCGCCGAAGTGCGCGCGACGCCAAAGCTGAAGATCACGGGAAATCCGATGAAGCCGCAGAAGGCGCACAAGGCGAGCAACCCCGCCTCCCGCCAGCTGCGCGGCAACGGCACCTTGAACAGCAGGGCGAGCGCCACGCCCACCGGCGCCGCGATGGCCGCCCGCAGCGCCGACATCGGCAGCGGTGCCAATTCCGACACCGCCACCTTGGTGCCGACCGGCGAGCCACCCCAGAACAGCACCGCGAACAAGGCGGCACCCAGCACCAGCGGGCGCATCAGGCCGGCTTGGCGCGCAGCATCGCCAGCAATCGCCCGTCCAGCACCGCGAGCCCGACGCCGACCAGCGCCATGCCGCCCAATTGTTGCAGGCTCAGCCGCTCCCCCAGCACCGCGATGCCCAGCAGGATCGCGGTGATCGGGCTCAAGAACGTCACCAGCACCACGTTGGTGGCCCCTGCCGTGGCGAGGATGCGGTAGAAGATGGAATAGGCGAGCGCCCCGGTCAGCAGCCCCATCGCCACGATCGCCGCGATGGCCGTCCAGGACGGCGGCGGCAGCGCCCATGGCCGGTCGATCACCAGCGCCAGCGGGATCAGCATGATCGTCGAGGTGCCGAGCTGGCCCGCCGCCGTGGTCATCGCATGCAGCCCGAGCGGGGCGAAGCGCCGACCATAGATGCCGGCATAGGCATAGCCGAGCGAGGCACCGAGGCAGGCGAGCGCGCCGAGAATGCCGGCGGCCGAGAAGCTGAACGTCCCGCCGCCCAGCATCACCGCAAGCCCGGCGAAACCGATCAGCACACCAGCCCCATGCCGCCAGGTCATCCGCTCATCCGCCGTCAACCAATGCGCCAGCAGCACGGTGAACAGCGGCGAGGTGGCGATCAGCACCGAGGCGAGGCCGGTCGCCACGTAGGGGCTGGCGAAGGCGAGCAGGATGAACGGCCCGGCGTCGTTGAAGACGCCCATCAGCACGAACTGCCCCCAGGTCCGCCGCCCCCGCGGCAAGCGCGCGCCGGCCTGGCGCATCGCCAGCAGCAGCGCCCCGGCCGCCAGCGCCACCTTCGCGGCGGCGATGGTGAAAGGTGGCACTTCCCGCGTGGCGAAGGAGAGGAACAGGAAAGTACTGCCCCAGAGCACGGACAGCACGAGCAGCAGCGCCCATTCGAGCGCCGTCATCGTGCGGTTCATGCCGTTTCTCCCCTGGGGCAGCCGAAATTAGCGCGTTAGATCTTGCCCTGCACGCCCTGCACGAACCACTTCATCTCGCCGATGTCCTTGTCGGACATCGCCTGCCCGGCGGCGATTTTAGGCTTGCCGTCCTGGTCGTTGATGGGGCCGGCGAAGGGCTTCAGCGTCCCGGCGCCGATCGCTGCGAGCTTGCTGTCGACCTCCTTGCGCACCGCCTCGGGCACCGCGGCGGCGTAGGGGGCGAGTTTGGTCATCCCCTCCTTCACGCCGCCCCACACATCGCCCGACGTCCAGGTGCCAGCGATCGCCGCCTTGACCCGGCCGACATAGTATTCGTTCCAGTTATGGGTGACCGCGGTGAGGCAGGTCTTGGGGCCGTATTTGGATTGGTTGGAGTTGTAGGCGATCGTCAGCACGCCCTTCTCCTCGCCGGCCTGGGCCACCGCGGTGCTGTCGGTGTGCTGGGTCAGGATATCCGCGCCGCCGGCGATCAGCGTGTCGGCCCCGGCGCGCTCCTTGCCGGGATCGAACCACGACGAGGTCCAGACCACTTTCAC
>JAPLOH010000053.1:38204-117190 GCA_026400845.1 Alphaproteobacteria bacterium | reverse complement strand
GCTTCCCCACCCGAAAATCCCGCGCCGGAGCGGCCCGGAAGGAACCGGCCCGGCCGCGTTTGGTGATCCCCCGCCGCAAGGACTGGATCGGGCAATTGGGCTGGCAGATCCGCGTGTTCAATGCGCAGATCGCCTGGGTGCTCGACCGGCCCGAGGTCGCAGCATTGATCGCGAACTCGACCCAGGCGCAGCGCGCGCTGCGGCCGATGTTCCGTATTCTCGGGGTCGAGGTAGCCTGCGTGCCGCCATTACCGCGACGCCCCAGGAAACCGCGGCCGAAGAAGGTCTCGACCAAGCCGAAAAGGCTCACCCGCAAGGAGCGCGAGGCGATCCTGTGGTATCCCAACTCCGAGGGAAAGCCGATGAAGCTGCTGCCGCGCCGGCTGCCGCGGGATTAGGCGTGGTGGGGGAAGGTGCGTTTTTATTGTTGCGAATTAAAAACAAAACCCGCCGGCGCACCGGCGGGTTTCGCCGTCATCCCGCCAGCCGGGCTATTGGGCGACCGAACGCGTCGTCGGCACGATCCGGGTCACCACCATGCCGGAGCGGTCCAGCAGGTCGGGGATGCGGGGCGCGATGACGTTCTTCCACTGGTCCGACTCATAGACCGCCTTGTAGAGCGCCACCCGCTGTTCCTCACTCTCGAAGCGGCGGGTCCAGACATAGATGCTGTCGTCGGTCTCGCCGCGATAGGAGCCGGTGATCACCATGCCGTGGGCGACCTGGAAGGGGATGATCTCCTCCTCCATGACCTTGAGGAAGGCCTCCATCTGGCCGGGACGCACCTTGTATTGGCGGAGTTCGTAGAAAGCCATGTCGTTTCCTCTCGATGTGTCTGGTTGGTGGCGGTCAGCCGCCGTTGATCGTCAGGATGGTCCCCGTGGTGTAGCCCGAGCGGGGGCTGGCGAGGAAGGCGACCGCGGAGGCGATTTCTTCGGGGCTGGCGGCGCGGCCAAAGGGCATGCCGGAGCAGAGTTCGAGCCAGCGGTCGGGGTCACCCAACTCGTCGCGGGCGCGGGTGCGCAGCAGGGTTTCCATGCGGCCGGTGGCGGTGGCGCCGGGGTTGATGCCGACCACCCGCACCCCGTCGGCCGGGCTGGCGCGGCCGAGCGCGCGGGTGAAGGCCATCAGCCCGGCATTGCCCGCCGCACCGGCGATGTAGTTGGCCGGGAATTGCTCGCCGGCAGCCCCGATGACGTTGACGATGACGCCCGACCGTCGCGCGGCCATGGCGGGATAGACCTGCCGGCACAGCGAGATGAAGCCGAACACCTTCAAATCCCACGCGCGGCGCCAGGTCTCGTTGTCGATCTGGGTGAGCGAGCCGCCGGGAATGGCGCCGGCGTTGTTGACCAGGATATCGACCGGCCCGGCCTCGGCGGCCACGCGGACCACCTCGCTTTCCCGCGACAAGTCGGCGGCGATGGTCACCACCTTGACCTGTCGGCGCGCCCGCACCGCCTGGGCAGCCTCGGCCAAAGCCGCCGGGTCCCGCGCGACGAGGGTGACGTCCACCCCCTCCTCGGCGAACAACTCGGCGGCGGCGCGGCCGATGCCCTTGGAGCCGCCGGTGATGAGGGCATGCTTGCCCGAGAGATGAAGATCCATGTGTCAGGCTGCTTTCTTGATGCCGTGGTGATACGCCCGGCAGGCGTCGCCAAAGGCGCGGAAGATCGCCATGCTGACCGGGTCCGATGCGTAGTGGTATTCCGGGTGCCACTGCACCCCGATGGCGAAGCCGGGCACGCCGGCGATGCGAATGGCCTCGATGGTGCCGTCCTCAGCATGCCCCTCGACGATGACGCCATCGCCGGTCCGGTCGATCGACTGCTGGTGCAGCGAGTTCACCTGGATGTCGCTTTGCCCGACGAGGCGCGCCATGTGGCCGCTGAGGCGGACGGCGTGCTTGTGGCGGTAGAGATTATCCCAGTCGATCGGCTGGCTCATGTCGAGCGGGGTGGAGGACGCCCGATGGTCCTGGCGGCCGGGGATTTCCTGCACCTTCTGGATCAGGCTGCCGCCGAGCGCCACGTTCAGTTCCTGGATGCCGCGGCAGATCGCCAATACCGGCAGGCCGCGGGCCAAGGCGGCGCGGATCAGCGGCAGGGTGGTGGCGTCGCGGTGGGCGTCGTGCAGGCCGGGCGTGAGGTCGTCGTCGACGCCGTAGTTGCGCGGCTCGATATTGCTCGGGCTGCCCGACAGCAGCAGCCCGTCCAGCCGATCGACCAGCGCGGTGAGCCCCTCGCCGACCGGGGGCAGCAGGATCGGCAGCGCACCGGCGCCGCCCATCAGCGCCGCGCCGTAGCGGGCGGGGGTGGCGTGCTGGAGCATGCCGTTGATCTCGCGCGAGCAGGCGGGGATGCCGACGATCAGGTTCATGGGGCCGCGTCCTTGGAAGTCCTGGGGCGCACTCTACCACCACCGCTGAAGGCGGCAACGTGCGGGCATCGACATGGGGGCGCTTGGCACTATAACGACGCTCCGATTTCCCCACCCGAAGAGTGCGTGTGATGGCCGATACCAAGGTTCTTCCGAAATCCTGGCCGTTCGAGGAGGCCCAGAAGGTGGTCCAGCGTCTGGCCGCCTCGGGGAAAACGCACGCGCTGTTCCAAACCGGCTACGGCCCCTCGGGCCTGCCGCATATCGGCACGTTCGGCGAGGTGGCCCGCACCTCCTGGGTGCGCCGGGCCTTCACCGAGTTGACCGGTCTGCCTTCGCGCCTGCTGGCCTTCAGCGACGACATGGACGGTCTGCGCAAAGTGCCCGACAACGTGCCCAACAAGGCGATGCTGGAGGGCTTCATCGGCCGCCCGCTGACCCGGGTGCCCGACCCTTTCGGCACCCATGACAGTTTCGGCGCCCACAACAATGCCCGCCTGCGCGCCTTCCTCGACGGTTTCGGCTTCGACTACGAGTTCGCCTCCTCCACCGAATACTACGCCTCCGGCCGCTTCGATGCCGCCCTGCGCCGCATGCTTGAATGCCATGACGAGGTGGTGGCGGTGATCCTCCCCTCGCTCGGCGCCGAGCGCCAGGCGACCTATTCGCCCGTGCTGCCGATCCACCCGAAAACCGGCATCGTCATGCAGGTGCCGATGGAAAAGGTGGACCCCGTCGCCGCCACGGTGATGTGGCGCGACCCCGAGACTGGCGAGGGCTTCGAAACCCCGGTCACCGGTGGTGGCGCCAAGATGCAGTGGAAGGCGGACTGGGCGATGCGCTGGCACGCGCTCGGCGTCGATTACGAAATGTCCGGCAAGGACCTCATCGACAGCGTGCGCCTGTCGGGCCGCATCTGCCGCATCCTCGGTTCCGAGCCGCCGACCGGCTTCACCTATGAGCTGTTCCTCGACGAGCAGGCGCAGAAGATCAGCAAGTCCAAGGGCAACGGGCTGTCGGTGGAGGAGTGGCTGAAATATGCCCCGCCCGAGAGCCTGTCGCAGTTCATGTTCAACCAGCCGACCCGGGCCAAGCGACTGTTTTTCGACGTCATCCCCAAGTCGGTCGACGAATACATCGCCAATGCCGCCAAGGGTGTGGCGACGCAGGACCCGGCCAACCCCTCCTGGCACATCCATGGCGGCACGGTGCCGCAATCCGCCCACAGCCCGATCAGCTTCGCCATGCTGCTCAACCTCGCCAGCGTGGTGAACGCCGAGACGCCGGATATCCTGTGGGGCTTCATCCGCCGCTACATCCCGGGCGCCACGCCGGAGGACATGCCGCTGCTGGCAAGGCTGGTGGAATACGCGCTGGCCTATTACCGCGATTTCGTGCGCCCCAAGAAGGAATACCGCGACCCCGACGCCACCGAGCGCGCCGGCCTCGCCGACCTCGCCGCCGGGCTGCGCCTGCTGGCCGCCGATACCCCGGCCGAGGACATCCAGAACCTGCTCTACGAGATCGGCAAGAAATACCCATTCGCCGATTTGCGCGCCTGGTTCTCCTGCCTCTATCAGGTGCTGCTGGGCCAGAACGAGGGGCCGCGCTTCGGCCAGTTCGTCGCGCTGTATGGCGTATCGGAGACCGTGGTGCTGATCGAGCAGGCGCTCGCGCGATCGTCTGGGACGGACTGAGCCCCGCGCGTGGCCGGAACCCTGAAACGGCTGCTGCGCCATGTGCCGGCGCTGCTCGGTGTCGTGCTGTTCGTGGGCGCGATCTATGTCGTGCAGAAGGAATTCCGCGGCCTCAAGGTGGCCGATATCGAACGCGCTCTGTCGGACATCCCGACCCGCGCACTGGTGATCGCCTTCCTGTGGAACCTGCTCGCCTACGGCATCCTGACTTTCTACGACCGGCTGGCGACCATCTATGCCGGCGAGACGGTGAGCTACGGCAAATCGGCCTTCGCCTCGTTCTGCGCCTATACCCTCGCCCATAACCTCGGCTTCGCCGCGGTTTCAGGGGCGGCGGTGCGCTACCGGCTCTACGCCCATTGGGGCCTGACGCCATTGCAGATCGGCAAGGTGATCGTGTTCTGCTCTCTCACCTTCGGGTTCGGCGGGCTGGTGCTCGGCGGCTCGATCCTGGTGTGGGAGCCGGACGCCATCCCCTTCCTCGGCGACCGCCTGCCGCACTGGGTGATGTACTCGATCGCCGGGGTGATGTGGGCGGTGGTGACGGCCTATGCCACGCTGTCCCGCGTGCTCGGCACGATCCGGATTTTCGGCAACACGGTGGAACTGCCGGGGCTGAAGTTGGCGCTGTTGCAGATCATCCTGGCGACGGTGGATGTCGGCGTGACGGCGGCGATCTTCTACGCCCTGCTGCCCGATGCGCCGGGCCTGACCTATCCGCGCTTCCTCGGCATCTACCTCGCCTCCTACACCGCCGGGCTGATCGCCAATGTGCCGGGCGGACTTGGGGTATTCGACACCGCAATTCTGCTCGGCCTGGCGCCCTATCTGGAGCCGCCGCAGATTGTCGGCGGCATCGTGGTGTTCCGGCTCTACTACTACATCATCCCGCTGTTCCTCGCCGGCGGCCTGTTTGCCGCCAACGAGGTGCTGATGCGCGGCCACGGCGTGCTGAAACGCGCCGGCGATACGCCGGGCGTGCAGGCAATGGGCCGGTGGACGCCGACCGATTTCTCGGTGGCCGCGGCGACCGGGGCGGTGGCGCTCGGTGGCGCGCTGCTGATGTCGGTCGGCATATTGTCGGAAATCGGGGCGGGCTGGGCGCATTCGCCGTTCTGGTTCGTCGGCACCATGCATGCCTTCGTGCCCTCCCTGCTGGGGGCGGTGCTGATGGTGCTGGCGGCGGGGCTGGCGCTCAGGGTGAAACAAACCTGGCAGGCCGCCATCGCCGCCCTGTTGGCCGGCGCCGCCTTCACCGCAATGCAGGGTGGCGGTGCCTGGATCGCCCTCGCCTTGCTCGCCGCCGCCCTCGTGCTCGCCCCCTTCGGGCGGGCCTTTTATCGCGACGCCAGCCTGTTCAGCGGCAAGCCGCGCGCGGGAACCGTTCTGCCGCTGGTGGTGCTGGTCGCCTGCGTCGGCATGCTGGCGCGGCTGGAACCCCGGCTCGCGGCGCGCGATCGCAATAGTTTCTGGGACATCATCCTCGCCGCCGACCTGCCCGAGAGCCTGCGGGTCTCGCTGCTGCTGCTCCTGCTGGCCGGGCTGTTCGCGCTCTGGCGCCTGCTGCGGCCGGCCCGCGCCACGGCCGATGCCTGGGACGACATTGCCCGCCGCCGCTTCCTCACCCTTGGTCAGGGCGTTCCGCCGCCGGGGATTGACGGGGTGATCTGGGGCGAGGCCGGGCGGGCGGGGATCGTGTTCCGCCGGGTCGGGCAGGTGCTGCTGGCACTCGGCGATCCCGTCGGCGATCCCGCCGACCGGGTCTCGGCAATATGGCGTCTGCGCGACCTCGCCCGCCAGGACGGGCAGACCCCGGCCGTGTGGCGCGCCGGGCGCGAACACCTCGCGATCTACGGCGATATCGGGCTGGCCGCCCTGCCGCTGGGCGCCGACGGGCTGCCGATCGGCGATGCCCAGGATGCGCCGGGCCCGCATGCCGAACGCTTCCTGGTCTGCTCCGCCGAACGCGATCTGCCGACATTGCTACCGCTGTTGCCAGCGTTGGTGCGGGAGGCAGGCCGCTCCGCCTTCAGCGCAAGCCAAGCTCCGTGGCCTTGATCTGCATGGCGAGGAAGCGCGAGTACATCCGGCATTGCGAGAACGAGCCGCCGGTGAACCACAGGCCGGGCTGGCCGGTTGGCATCCACATGTTGCTGAGTTCCTGTGCGTCGTCGAAGCCCCAGACCTGCCCGACCTTGGCCGCGACCTCGGGGCCGAACAAGGTGGCGTTCAGATGGTCCGGGCCTTTGTAGCCGGTCGCCAGCACGGCGAGGTCGCCTGGTAGCGCGCGGCCGTCGGTCATCGCGACGCCGGTGGTGGTGAAGCTGGCGATATCGTGGTACTGGATCAGGTCTATGTCGCCGCGCACCAGCAATTCCGAGCAGCCGACGTTGAAGTAGTAGCCGCCGCCGCGGGTGCGGTATTTCAGTGGCCAGCCGGTGCCGTCCTCGCCGAATTCGAGGCGGAAGCCGATGCGTTCGAGCCCTTCGAGCAACGGCGCGTCGAGTGCCCGGGCGCGGGCGGTGAGCAGCTTGTGGGCCTGCTTCATCACCGGCAGTGGGAAGGACAGGTTGATCAGGTCGCGGTCCGCCAGCGTCGGCCCGTCGCCGTAGTAGATGCCGTCATAAAGCTGGGCGCTGGGCTCGACATTGACCACCAGGGTCGGGCTGCGCTGCACCATGGTGACGCGGGCGCCATTGCCGTGCAGCTCCTGCGCGATGTCGTGCGCGCTGGTGCCGGTGCCGAACACGAAGGCATTGCGGCCGCGCCATTGGGCCGGCTCGGTGAAACGGCTGGAATGCACCACCGTGCCGGCGAAGCGGTCGAGCGTCGGGATGTCGGGCAGGTTCGGGGTGCCGCTCACCGAGGTCGCCATGATGATGTGGCGCGGGCGCACGACGCGCTCACTGCCATCGCCCATCCGCAGCCGTGCCGTCCAGCGGCCGGCCGACGCGTCGTAATCGGCGCCTTCGAAGCTGGTGGAAGTCCAGAAATTGATTTCCATCGCCTCGGCGTAGAACTCCAGCCAATTGGCGATCTTGTCCTTGGGAATGTAGTGCGGCCAGGTCTTGGGGAAGGGCAGATAGGGCAGGTGGTTGCTGTAGACCTGATTGTGCAGCTTCAGCCCGTGATAGCGCCGCCGCCAGTTGTCGCCGACGCGGGCCATGCGATCGACGATCAGCGCGTCCACCCCGAGGGCACCGAGCGACGCCGCCGAGGTGAGCCCGGCGTGGCCGCCGCCGACGATCAGCACGGTTGGTTCGCGATCGGCGTAGCGGCTCGCCTGCTGGCGCTTGTCGAGCCAGTTGGGGCCGCCGAAATCACGCTCGAACGCGGGTTCCTCGCGGGCCAGGCGCATCGCCTCCTCGTCATGGCCGGCGATGTTGTGCAGGGCAGTCATCAGGGTCCAGGCCAGGGCGTCGTCGCCAGGCATCAGGCGCAGAATGCCGGCACACGGGCCGATATTGGTGTCGAAACGCAGAATCGCCTCGACCACCGCCTCCCCGGCACGCTCGATGAAACGGGGCGGATAGCGGTCGGGATCGACGGCGAAATTGCGGGCGCCGGCGCGCGCGATCGCCGCCGGGAGTGCATCGGCGACCGCGTCTCGCCCGCTGGTGGTCACGATCCGCCAGGTCAGCGCGACGAGGTCTCGCCAATGCCCATCCGTGCGGAACAGCGCCGCAAACCCATCCCCATCGCCGCTGGCGCAGGCGGCGTTGAAGCGGCCGAGCCAGGTTTCGACAATCCGGGCGGCAGACGGTTCGGCGGTTTGCAGCATAGTTCGGCGGTCCTTGGCTGGCGATGCGGGGGCTGGCGATGCGGGGGCGCGCGCATTTATGCGGAGGCGCCGCCGGGCCGCAACCCAATCCGTCATGCAAAACCCGAGCCCTAATGCAAGCAGGGGCGCGAGACCGTTGCAAGCGGTCTCGACCGCAGCCTAGTCTCTCGATCAACGGCCGACAGGGCCGAGACGACAACAACGCGCGGGAGACGCACATGGTTCGCGACAAGAGCTGGACTCGCCGGCAGATGCTCGGCACCACGGCCGCGGTCGGCCTCCTCGGCAGCCGGAGCGCGCTCGCCGCCCCGGCCCTGGTGAAGGGCTCGAAGCTCACCTTCTGGGGCGGGCTGATTTTCTCCGACAAGGCCAACAAGCTGCTCGCCGAGACGGTCCGCAAATGGGGCGCCGATAACGGCATCCAGGCCGAAGTGGTGATGATCAACCAGAACGAGACCGTGCAGAAGGTCTCGGCCGCGGTCGCCTCCAACACCATGCCCGACGCGCTCGACATCGGGCTCGACCTGCTGCTGCTGCTGTCGCGGCAGGGTATTTTCCTGCCGATCGACGATATCTACGACAGCGTCGGCAAGGCCCAGGGCGGATGGTACAAGGCCGCGGCCGACGCGACCGACACGCGCAAGGTCGCCGGCGGCCGCACTGGCCTGCCCTTCGGCATCAGCGGCAACCTCCTGCTCCGCCGCAATGATGTGCTGGCCAAGGCCGGCTTCAGCAAGCCGCCTTCCACCTGGGAGGAACTGGTCACCCAGGCCTCCGCGGTCAACAAGCCGCCTTTCCATGCGCTCGGCCTCGCGCTCTCCAATGTCGGGGACGGCAATACCCAGATCGGCGTGCTGCAATCCTATGGCGGGCGCATCGCGGACGACACCGGCACCAAGGCGGCCATCAAGTCCGACGCCACGCGGGAATATCTGCGCTGGGTGAAGAACGCCTGGGACAAGAAGCTGTTCCCGCCGGGCGTCACCACCTGGGACGGTGCGGGCGACAACAACGCCTATCTCTCCGGCCAGACCGCCTTCATCGCCAATACCGGCTCGGTCGGCATCGCCGCCCGGTCGCAGGACCCGGAGCTGTTCAACTCCACCCTCTATTCCTCGCTCCCCGCCGGCCCCAAGGGCACCGTCTCGGCGGTCGGCCCCAATGTGCGGGCCATTCCGAAAACCTCGAAGAATCCCGATGCCGCCCGCGCCTTGCTGGAACATCTCGCCCAGCCCGAATTCATGAGCGCCTACTACACGGATGCCATCTATGGCCCGGTGACCAAGGATCAGGCGAAGTTCAAGGTGTTCGACGGCAAGGATGCCATCCACGCCGGGCTGCTCGATCTAGTGGAGCGCGGCACCGCACCGGCCTCCCCGGACATCTACAATGCCGCCTTCGCGGACGCCTGGGACAATTTCTTGGTGCCGAAAATGTGCCAACGCGTGGTGATCGACAACTGGGACTTCGACCGCGCGATGGACGAGGCCCAGCGCGTCACCCAGGCGATCTACGACAAGTATAAGTGAGCGCGGCCAGGGCCATCTTCGGCTCATCCGAGACCCGCTTCGCCTACACGCTGCTCCTCCCCGTCAGCATTCTGCTGGCGGGGCTGGTCGCCTACCCGTTCGGCTACGCGATCTACGTGTCCTTCACCGATCGCGTGGTCGGCAATGACGGGCAATGGATCGGGCTCGGCAATTTCCATTACCTCGCCCAGTCGCCTGCGTTCTGGGCGGCAATCCAGAACACCGTCGTGCTGGTCGTGGCCTCCGATGTCCTCAAACTGGCGATCGGCCTCGGCCTCGCTTTGCTGGTCAACCAGCGCCTACCCGGACGCGGCCTGCTGCGCTCCGCCCTCATGCTGCCCTGGGCCATGCCGGCCTTCGTCGCCTTCCTGGTGTGGCGGGTGATCTACCAGCCGATCGGCGGCGGGTTGAACCTGCTGCTCACCGCGAGCGGCATATGGCCCGAGGTGGTCGACTGGCTCGGCCAACGCTCCACCGCCATGCCCGCGGTGATCGCCGCCTCGGTGTGGCGCGGCTTCCCGTTCTGGTTCGTCAGCATCCTCGCCGCCCTGCAAAACATCCCGCTCGAACTCTACGAGGCCGCGCGGGTGGACGGTGCCAGCGCCTGGCAGCGCTTCTGGGCGGTGACCTGGCCTTCGATCCGCCCGGTGGTGATCGTCACCACCCTGCTCTCCTCGATCTGGACGGCGAATTCCTTCGAAAACGTCTGGCTGCTCACCCAGGGTGGCCCGTCGGACGCGACCATCGTCTTCCCCGTGCTGGCCTATTTCGGCATGCAGACCCAGCGCATCGGCGAGGCCGCGGCGGTATCCGTGGCGATGCTGCCGGTGCTGGCGATCCTGGTGTTCGCCGGCACTACGATGATGCAGCGAGGGGAGGACGAATGAGGGGAAGGAAGGGCTTCTTTTTGAAAAAAGAAGCAAAAACTTTTTACCCGTTGGCTTCGCACTCTCCATGGAGAGTGCGAAGCCAACGGATAGAAGTTTTTTGGTTCTTTTTTTCAAAAAAGAACCGCTTGCCTTGCCTGTGCTTGGCATGAAACGCCAAGCCCTCCTCGGCCGCATCTTCACCTATGCCGTGCTCGGCATCGCGGTGCTGATCGTGCTGTTCCCGGTCTACTGGATGATCATCACCTCGCTGAAGCTGCCGCGCGAGATCTACCGCACGCCGGCGCTGTGGCCGCAGGTGTTCACGCTGAACAACTACCGCCAATTGCTCGACGACAAGGGCTTCCTCGACAACATCCTCAACAGCCTCATCGTCGCCAGCGCCGTCACCGTGATCTCGCTCGCCGTCTCGTCCATCGCCGCCTATTCCATGGTGCGCTTCCGCACCCGCTTCCGCGGCGTGATCGGCCGGCTGATCCTGTTCGCCTACCTGACGCCGACCTCACTGCTGTTCATCCCGCTCTCCATCCTGATGGCGCGGCTGCAACTCGGCAATTCGCTCTACGGGCTCGTGCTGGTCTACCTCACCTTCTCGCTGCCGCTCAGCACCTGGCTGCTGCAGGGCTACTTCCGCTCCGTGCCGCGCGCGCTCGAGGAGCAGGGCATGATCGACGGGCTGACCCGCCTTGGCGCGCTGATCCGCATCGTGCTGCCACTCTCGGTGCCCGGCCTCGCCGCGGTGGCGATCTTCACCTTCACCGGCGCCTGGAACGAGCTGCTGCTGGCGCTGGTGCTGATCACCTCGGAGAGTGCGCGCACCGCGCCGCTCGGGCTGAATTATCTCATCACGTCGGACGTGCTGCCCTGGGGGCCGCTGATGGCGGGCGCGGTGCTGTCGTCACTGCCGCTGATGCTGCTGTATTTCGTCGCCCAGCGCTTCATGGTGCAGGGGCTGGCGGCGGGTTCGGTAAAGGGTTGAACGGTTTTGCGAGAGGGAGAAAACATCGATGGCTGACAAGGGAATCAGGGTCGCGGTGGGGCAGTTCCACGAGCTGACCGAGGACAAGATGTCCTTCGCCGCCGCACTCGGGGTGAAGGGCTTGCAGCTCAACACACCGAGCCTGCCGGGCGACACGCACTGGGAATATAAGGACCTGCGCGGCCTGGTGGAGACCGCCGCCGCCCAGGGGCTCGAAATCGAGGCGATCGAGAACGTGCCCACCCATTTCTACCACAAGGCGCTGCTCGGCCTGCCCGGGCGGGACGAGCAGATCGAGCACTACCAGACCACCTTGCGCAACATGGCCCGCGCCGGCATCCCCATTCTCGGGCTGCATTTCATGCCGAACTCGGTGTGGCGCACCGAGCGCATGGCGCCCGCCCGCGGTGGCGCCGGCGCCACCCAGTTCGATATGGCGGTGGTCGATGCCATGGAGAACGCCGACGATCTGCGCCAGTTCCTGCCCTCCGGCCTCGGGCGGCTCGAGACGATGCCGGTGTTCGGCCGCAATGAGCCGGTGGTGGATGCCGAGCGGATGTTCGACAACTACCGCTACTTCATCAACGCCGTGCTGCCGGTGGCCGAGGAAGAGGGCATGAAGATCGCCCTGCACCCCGATGATCCACCGGTGGCGATGCTCGGCGGCGTGGCGCGCATTTTCCGCCAGCCCGAGGATTTCAAGCGTGCCTGGGCGCTCAACCCCGACAGCCCGGCCTGGGGCCTCAACCTCTGCCTCGGCTGCTGCTCCGAGATGGTCGGCGGTGCCGTCAATGTGCGCGAGATGATCGAGTTTTTCGGCCCCAAGGGGCGCATCCACTATGCGCATTTCCGCGACGTGCAGGGCACCGTGCCGAACTTCACGGAGTGCTTCATCGGCGAGGGCAATTTCGACCCCGCCGAGGTCATGTGGCTGCTCAAGACCAATGGTTTCAAAGGCTTCCTGCTCGATGACCACGTGCCGCACATGATCGGCGACAGCGACTGGAACCATCGCGGCCGGGCGCACGCCATCGGCTACATGCAGGGCCTGCTGCGCATGATGGACTTCAAGGCCGCCTAGTCAGAAGGAGTACCACACATGAACCACCCCAACCGCGTGAAGGCCGCCGCCACCGCCGGGCGCAAGGCCTATGGCTACTACCTCTCCTTCCCCTCCCCCTGGGTGATCGAGATCCTCGGCAAGCTCGATTTCGACTTCGTGTTCCTCGATGGCGAGCACGGGCCGTTCGATCTGGAGCGGCTGGAGGAGCTGTGCCGCACCGCCGAGCTCTACCGCGTCACCACCGTGGCGCGGGTGCCGGATATCGGCGCCTCCACCATCCTGCGCTACCTCGATCGCGGCGTGATGGGCATCCTCGGCCCGCACGTCTCCAGCGCCGATGACGCGCGGCAACTGGTGCGGGCCTGCCGCTTCGCGCCGGAGGGCATGCGCTCCTTCGGCGGCAATCGCGGCACCGCCTATAACGCGCCCATTCCCGACAAGGCGGCCTTCCTGCGCGAAGCCAACGCCCAGATGCTGGTGATCGCCCTGCTGGAGGACCGCGAGGCCGTCGACAACCTCGACGCCATCCTCGCCGTACCCGGCATCGACATGTACAGCATCGGGCCGAACGACCTCGCGCAGAGCCTCGGTTTTCCCGGCGAGCCCGACCACCCCGAGGTCGTCAAGGTGATGGACGACATTACCCGGCGGGTGCACGCGGCCGGGAAACTCATGCAGGCCGACGTGATGGATGGGCCGTGGGTGAGCGAGATGCTGCTCGATGCGGGGCGGCGGGTACTGGCGTGAGCCTGCGGAAGGAAGCGGTTCTTTTTTGAAAAAAAGAACCAAAAAACTTGTCCACGTTGTTTCGCTCTCCCCGGGGAGAGCGCGAAGCAACGTATAAAAAGTTTTTGCTTCTTTTTTCAAAAAGAAGCGCTTCCTAAACCTGCAACAACCAACCCCGGCTTGTCCAATCGATACAAGGAAACCAAGACAATGCAGGATTTCGCGGGGAAGACCGGGTTCGTCACTGGCGGCGCGAGCGGGATCGGCTTCGCGCTGTGCCGGGCGTTGCTCGAAGCCGGCATGAACGTCGTGCTGGCCGATATCGAGGCAGCGGCGCTGGATCGCGCGGCGGCCGATCTCGCGGTTCATGGCGAACGGCTGCGCGTGGTGCAATGCGACGTTGCGCGACGCGAGTCGGTGGCCGCGGCGCGCGATGCGGCGATCGGTCATTTCGGAAGTATCCACGTGTTGTGCAACAACGCCGGCGTCGGCACCGGCGGGCGGATCGACACCGTCTCCCCGGCGGCGTGGTCCTGGCTGATGGGGGTCAACCTCATGGGGGTGATCCACGGGCTCGGCGAATTCCTGCCGCATATGAAGGCCCACGGCGAGACCGGTCACATCGTCAACACCGGCAGCATGGCGGGCATGAACGGGTTCAGGGGCATGGGGCCGTACTGCGCCAGCAAGGCCGCCGTGGTGAGCCTGACGGAGGCGCTGGCCGGAGAGCTTGCCGGCACGGCGCTCGGCGCCAGCGTGCTATGCCCGGGCGCGGTGAATACCGAGTTCTACGAAAGCCGGCGCAACGCGCCCGCCAGCGTGCCGCCGCCGCCGCCCAACAGTCGCGAGGGCCGGGCGGCGGCAGCGGGCACCAAACTCACCATGGATCACGGCATCCCCCCCGCCGAAGCCGCCGCCCGCGTGCTGGCCGGCATCCGCGACGACGACCTCTACATCTTTACTCATCCGCAAATGCGCGGAATGATCGACGACCGCTACGCGCGGCTGTCCGCCGGCTTCGACAAGGCGGCGGCGTTCGGCTCAGGCTAGCCCGGCGTAGAGCCCCGCCGCGCGGGCACGGTCGAAAGCCGGTTGAATGAAGATCGCAATTCCAATTCGGGATTCGGTCAGTTTCATCAAACGACTTGAACGCTGGTTCATTGACGCGCACCGACCACGCCCGCCGAAGTGGTCTATGCGCCGGTGCTGCCTCGGCGACCGAGGACAAGATCACCCTTTGCGCGCTTCTACAGGCCCGCAGCTCGAAAAGTCAGATCAGCCGCCTGACGCACTGCTGCCACATCCTACAAACCGGAAACGACAGCTTCGCTTCAAGGCCAGCGCCAAAACCACCAAACGCGATCGGACAACCCAGTGATTCGACCCCATCCTGCCGGCGGGGAATTGCCCATTGAGGCGGATCACATCACGGTGGAAATCGCGGATCAGGCGTCGATCGAAATCAACCACTGCAGCCGCTGAAATCATACAATCGCCTCCGTGCACCCATGCCTTGGCCTATGCGCGCCCCGCTCGACCTTCGTTTGGCGCCTAGAACAACACAGCCGGATCTCGCGTGTAGGCGGCGAGTTTGTCGCGGTCGAGATGGAGTCCAAGGCCAGGTTCTTCGGGGATTTCGAGCCAGCCTTGGCTATCGAGTTTGAAGGGGCATTGGGTAATTCCGTCGAGGTAGGGGCTGCCGCCGATGTATTCGACGAGGTCGACATTGGGGAAAGCGCTGGCCATTTGCAGGTCGGCGGCTAGGCCGACGGCGGTATTCCAGCCGTGGCCGACGTATTTCACGCCGTAATCGTCGGCCATCCTGGCGATGCGGCGTTGTTCGGACATGCCTCCGACTTTGGTGACGTCGGGTTGGATGATGTCGAGTGCGCCGCGTTGCAGCCAGGGGAGGAAGGTTTGACGGCGGGTGAGGCATTCGCCGCCGGCGATGGGCACGGGGGAGACGCGGCGGAGGTGGCAGAAATCGTCGATGGCATCGGGGCGCAGCGCTTCCTCGAACCAGCCTACGTTGTAGTCCTTGAGCATTTCGGCGGTCCGCATCGCCCACTTTAGGCCTTGCGGCCAATAACTGTCCGACGCGCCGGCATCGACGAACAACTTGGTGTCATCACCCGCACCTTCGCGGGCGGCGCGGACAATTGCTTCGTCGAGCCTAGTGTCATCGCGCCGGCCGAACGGGCCCCAGCCGATCTTGAAGGCGCGAAAGCCCTTGGCGCGGTATTCGGCCAGCAGGTCACGCATTGGGTCGGGCTCTTCCATCAGCAGCGAGCAATATGGCTGCACGCGTTTGGTGTAGGTGCCGCCTAGCAGGCGGCCGACCGGCATGCCGGTGACTTTTCCGAGGATATCCCACAGCGCGATGTCGATGCCGCCGATCACATGGGTGAGTGTGCCACCGCGGCCCATCCAAAAGGTGTTCTGGTGCATCTTCTCGCTGACCCGCTCGGGTTCGAGGGCATTCTCGCCTAAGAACAGCGGCTCCAGCACCTTCACGCCTGCCTCCGCGAGGCCGCCATTGGTGAACACGCTGCCATGGCCGATGACGCCGGCATCGGTGTGCACGGCGAGCAGCGAATGGATGGAATCTTCTGGTCGGATCTCAGTCGACCAACCACCTTTCGGCGTCTCCCCCACCAGCGGCGCCACGCTCACCCGCGTGACGCGCACCGGAACCTGCAGCGACGTTTCCCTCGATCCCGCCATCGGCCCATCCTCCGCCCGAATTTTACCGAATGCTAGCCGGGATTAGGCCTGTTGGTCGACGGGAATGGAGACAATCCTACGACATTATTCTCTATTTCAGTGTCGATACCAATCCCAGACTCGCCATGCCCACCACGCACGAAGCTACCCCCGTTTTGCCCGGCCTGTCACCTGTCTGCATGCGGCCAATCGAGGCTCCGTTCAACGGCGGGCTGATATTCCCCGATGGTGACCTTCTGGTGCTGCGGCAGACCGAGTAGAGATCTGGGATCGCTGTGCGCCTCGCGGCCGGCATCGACTACCGGCGGGTGCCGCTGCGCATCGCGCAGGTGCTCTGCGAGGTCTTGCGCCGCATCCGGTTGCGCCAGTCAACGTGTCACCGGCATAAACCGCAGCCCCTTGGTCCGATCCGTCGTGAGCTCAAGCCCGCCCTCAACCAGCCGCAGCGTCGCGGTGAAGGTCGCCGCGAGCCCCATCTGGCCCGCGGGGTGGACGGCTAGCAAATCCGTGTCGATCCATTCCAGGTCACTGCGCATCGCACCGACGTCGGAGCGGACCAGCAGGCTGGTCACGCCGTCTGCCGTCTCAATGCTCGCATCGAGGCCGAGCGCACGGTTGGCGTAACTTCCGTCGAGATCGCGAGGCGGCGACTTGGGCGGAACCACCTTGCGATAGCGGGTCGGCGTGCCGCAGAACGTCGCGGCGAGCGTGCCGTCGGCGTGCGGCGTTAGCTCCAGATGCGCGGTCGGGCGCTCCGGCATGAAAATGCCGGGGGCCCCCTCGTCCATCGCGGTGGCGCCGGAACTCGTGCTGCCCAGGCTGCGGAAAACCGGCGCGCCGTTCGACGCGGTGAGGATGAACACTTCGCCGCTGCCGATTTCGCGGTAAACGCCGGACGCCGCGCACATCGCCGCCGCCCCCGCGGGGGGATGGCGGGGCGTGAGGTCTCCCTCCAGCGCGATATCGGCGATGCGGCGGGCCAGCGAGAACGGCGCCATTTCCGAGAGATTGCCGAGGATCACCACGCCCAGCCCATGCTCCGGGAAGCGGATGGATTCCGACTTGCCGCCCGCCACCCCGCCGCCGTGGCCGATGCCGAGCGCGCCGCGATAGCGGTCGACCACCAGGCCCATGCGGTACAGGGTCTCGGTGCCGTTGGTGTAATGGAGGGGCGCGGTCATCCTGGCGAGGAGCGGTTGCCAGTCGGCAGGCGGGTTGGCGAGGGTGGCTTGCCAGGCCAGCATGTCGACGAGGGTAGAGACCATGCCGCCCTCGCCGCCGAGCGGGAAGCCCCAGCGCACGGTTTCCCAGCCCGTCTTGCCCTTGAGGTGCATGTTGACCAGCCGCGGCAGGATTTCGGCGTCGCGCGCTTGCAGGCAGGTGTCGGGCATGCCGACGCGGCCGGTGATGTAGTGGGCGAGGAGCTCGTTATAGCTGCGGCCCGAGACTTCCTCGATGATTTCCGACAGCAGGAAGAACCCGGTGTTGGAGTAGAGCATCTGGCTGCCCGGCACGTAGTTCACCTCGGCGTGCCGCGCCAGCAGCCGCCGCGAGAGGGCGCGGCTGGAGTCCGACGCCAATGGCAGGCCGTTCCAAATCATGATTTCCAGGAAATCGCGCAGCCCGCCGGTATTGGTAGCGAGGTGATGCAGCGTCACCTTGTGGGGGAAGGGCGGCAGCCAGGGGGCGTAGCGATGCACGTCCTCGTCCATGGAGAGCTTGCCCTCGGCCTCCAGCAGCAGGGCGAGCAGCACGGTGAACTGCTTGGATTGCGAGCCGATGCGGATCACGGAGTGCCGGTCGAGCGGGATGCCATGGGCGATATCGGCCATGCCATAGGCGGCCTCATGGATCAGGGCGTCGTTGCGGGTGACGCCGACGACGGCGCCGGGGCTTTGCGGGCCGGTCCATTGGGCGAAGAGTTTGTCGATGGCGGCGTTCAGCATCGCGGGTCTCCTGTGTGCGGGGGCAGCATCACCTGACATGCCAGGGCTGGTCGAGGGGTTTGGCGCCGTTGAGCTCGCCATAGCCGGCGCCGGTGGTGCCGCCGGGGTTGGCGCCGAAATAGCGCGGGTCGAGCGGCATGGCGGCGGATTGCCAGCGCACGTCGCAGGAGACGCGCACTCGGCCGGAGGTATCGTGGTGGTCGAGGCTGCCGTGCAGCGTGTACATGCCGAACAGGATGAGGTCGCCGGCGCGGAAATCCGCCGTCAGCAGGCGGGCGCCGCGGCTTTGTGCCACGGCGATGGCGTCCGCGCCGAAATCGGCTTTGCGGGTGGTATCGCGCACCACGTCGAAGCCGCGGACCTGACCGATCGCGTCTTCCCAGCGGTGGGAGCCCTCAACCACGACCAAGGGCCCCTGCTCGACCGACGCGTCGCCGAGGGGGAGCCAGACGGTCCAGACCTGATCGTGCATGCGGGTGAAGAAGGGTGCGTCAAAATGCAGCCCGGTAGCACGGCCGGGCACGCCGACGCGGAGGAACACGTAGTCCTGCGCCTGCACCGGGCCGTCCGCGATCGCCGCCATCACCTCGCTCACCGCCGGCCCGTGCGAGACGGCGCGGAACTCCGGTCCCTCGCTGACGGATTGCCAGAAGGCGCCGAGATCGGGCGCCATTTCGCGGCGGCGGGAGGTTCCGGTGAACACGCCATCGCTGCCGGGAACGATTTCACCGACCGCCTCCAGCCGCGCCAGGATTTCGGCACGCCCGGCCGCCACCGCGGCGGGATCGATCACGTTGCGGAGAAACACGTAGCCGTCCGCCGCGAGCCTGTCCCGCAGCGCCGCGCCATCGGCACGCAGACCGGTCGCATCGACCAACTCGCCCAGCAGCGCCGCCGGCACCACCCGCCCCTTCACCTCAGCCCGGCCCATCCCGACGTCTCCCCGCGTGTTCGACCGGAGACTAACGGACACGGCGGCGTCGCGAAATCCATCTCACTGAGGCTTTTCTGCCGCACCTCGAATGCCCATATCATCGCCGCTGTCGCTGTTTCGTCACGAAATTGCAGGAGGTGTCGATGTTACGCGTATTCACTCCCGTTCTGGTGCTCGCTGCGGCGATCGGCCTCACGAGCGCCGCTTTGGCCCAGCCCGCCGCGAATGCCGGCATCGCGGTGCAGCAGGGCGCGCAAGCCAGCGGGCTCGCCAGCGGCAGCGCCGCGCATTCCCTTGCCGCCTCGGGACAGGTGGCACTCGGCGCCTCCTCGGTGCCTCTCAAGGCCAGCCAGGGTGTCGCCGCCTCGGCGGGTGCCGCGAGCGGTTCGGCGGCCAATGCCTCCGCCCAAGCCGCCTCCGCCCGACCCGGTACACCACTCCCGGTGACCGACCAGACCATCACGGTGATCTCGCCCGACCAGGCGCTGAAGGCAAAGCCATGAGGAACGTATTCGCAGCAGCAGCGCTTGCCACGGGCCTCGGTCTGGCTGTTCCGGCCGCCGCCGCCGGCCTGAGCGCCGCGAGCAGCAACGCCACTGAGGTCGCGCATTTCAAGCCCGAGCAGATTATCACCTTCGCCAAAAAGGTCGAGCGCACCATCGCTGGCGTGGGCGCCCGCGTCGCCATCGTCGGGCGCGTCGGCGTGCCGCCGGCCGATCTGCCGGAGGGAATGCATTTCTCCCATGTCGGCTTCGCCGTCTACTCGCAGATCACGCTGGCCGACGGCAGGAAAGTGCCGGGCTACGCGATGTACAATCTCTACCAGGACGACGCGAAGCCCGACGTCAGCAGTCTCGTGCAGGACTATCCGGCCGATTTCTTTGCCGCGGTGGCCAAGCTCGAGGCCGGGATCATCATCCCCTCCGAGGAATTGCAGACACGGCTGCTCGATGTCATCGCCTCCCCCACCTACAAGGCCCTGCACGACCCCCACTACTCCGTCATCGCCAACCCCTTCACCCTGGGCCGGCAGAACTGCACCGAATTCGTGCTCGATGTGGTGAACGCCGCGATCTACCGCACCGGGGACCCCCAGAAGATCAAGGACGCCGAGCGCGCCTACTTCATCGCCCAACCGGTCAACGTCAACCCGTTCAAGCTGCTGCTCGGCTCGATGTTCACCGCGGGGGTCTCGATGTCCGACCAGGAGCCCGGCAAGCCGCCGGTGACCGCGACCTTCGAGCGCATCAGCGACTACCTCAGGAAATACGACGCGGGATCGCAGACGCAGATCCTGCTGCCCTAGCCGCCCCTTCCCGTGCTTGGGCGGGCAGCGTAAAACTGGCCGCCCGACACGGAGAATACCCGATGCCCGACGCCGCCACCCTCGCCGCCCTCGAAAAAGCCGTCGAGCAGAACTGGAACATGCAGGTCGCCTGGCTGCAGAACCTCGTGCGCTTTCCCTCGCGGCGCGGCAAGGAAGGCCCCTGCCAAGACTGGATCGCTCGCGAATTCGCCGGCCGCGGCTGGAGCGTCGATCGCTACACGCTCGCCGAGGTGGATATGTCCCACCTCCCCGGTTTCTCCCCGGTCCTGGACACTGACTACAATCAGGCCGCCCAGGTGGTCGCCACCGTGCGCGCGCCACCCTCTGACACAAGTGGGCAGAACGGCCGCTCGCTGATCCTGCAAGGCCATGTCGACGTGGTGCCGGAGGGCCCCACCGATATGTGGACGCACAAGCCGTTCGATCCCGTGATCACCGGGGAGTGGATGAATGGCCGCGGCGCCCATGACATGAAGCAGGGTGTTTCCGCCATGGTATGGGCGATGGACGCACTGCGCACCGCCGGGCTCGCACCCGCCGCCGACGTCTACGTGCAGACTGTCACCGAGGAGGAATGCACCGGGAATGGCGCCCTCTCCACCCTCGCCCGCGGCTATCGCGCCGATTGCGCCCTGGTGCCGGAGCCGACCGGCGGCCAGCTCAGCCGCGCCTATGTCGGCGTCATGTGGTTCCGCCTGCGGGTGCGCGGCGTGCCCGTGCACGTCGCGGTGGCCGGCACCGGCACCAACGCCATCATGTCCGCCTACCGGCTGCTCAACGACATCTACGCGCTGACCGAGCGCATCAACGAGGACGCCAAGACCCATCCCTGGTTCAAGCACGTCAACCACCCCGTGAACTTCAACCCCGGCGTGATCCGCGGCGGCGACTGGGGCAGCTCGACGCCTGCCTGGTGCGAAGTGGATTGCCGCATCGGCCTGCTCCCGGGCACCGACCTCGCCACCGCCCGCCAGCAAATCCTCAACACGGTCGCGAATGCCGCGAAGAACGACCCCTTCATGGCCAACAGCCCGCCCGAGGTGATCTGGAACGGCTTCCAGGCCGACGGCTACATCCTGGAGCCCGGCAGCGACGCCGAGGCGGTGCTGCGCCAGACCCATCTTCAGGTCTATGGCGAACCGCTGAAGGAGCACAGCAGCACGGGCGTGGCGGATAGCCGGATGTACGGGCTCTACTACGGCATCCCCGGCATCTGCTACGGCCCCACCGGCAAAGGCGCCCACGCCTATGACGAGGCGGCCCATCTGCCGAGCCTGAAGAAGAACACCCTGGCGATCGCGGCGTTCATCGCGGAGTGGTGCGGGACGCGGCCGGTTTAAGGCAAGGGACGGACTCTGCCCGCACCCATTGGGGCCTTCGTGTCCATCTGGAAACAGTTTGAATCGAAGGAATCGCTTGTGATTCGCTATCTGCGAAGCCGATTCACAGGAGCCCGACAATTCGGACGAACGACAACCGTGGCCGCTATGACCGCACCAAGCAGCGCTGTTCGAGCGACCTGACTGACGAGGAGTGGGACTTGCGCGGTCCGTTTCCTGCGCAATTGGTGTGTTACCTCAGGCAAGACAGTTTTTGCCCTACCTGACAACCAGCGCGATCGCTCCTATCTCTACCCGTCAGGCCGCATCGCAACCGGGAGACCCCGCCATGCTCAACCCCGTCACGCCCCTTCCTCTCAAGGACCCGACGCTCTTCCGTCAGGCCAACTACATCGACGGCAAATGGGTGCAGGCCGATTCCGGGCGAACCATCGCGGTGCGCAATCCGGCGACGGCGGAGATCATCGGCGAGGTGCCCGCCCTCGGCACCGCCGAGACCCGCCGCGCCATCGATGCCGCCTTTGCCGCCCAGAAGGGCTGGCGGGCGATGCTGGCCAAGGAGCGCTCGGCAATCCTGCGCCGCCTGTTCGACCTGATGATCGCCAATACGGATGACCTCGCGGTGATCATGACGGCCGAGCAGGGCAAGCCGCTGGCGGAGAGCAAGGGCGAGATCGCCTATGCCGCCAGTTTCCTCGAATGGTTCGCCGAAGAGGCCAAGCGGGTCTACGGCGACACCATCCCGCAGAACGCCAAGGGCCGCCGCATCATCGTGCAGAAGGAACCGATCGGCGTGTTCGCCGCCATCACGCCGTGGAATTTCCCGGCCGCGATGATCACCCGCAAAACCGGCCCGGGCTGGGCCGCAGGCTGCACCGGGGTGATCCGCCCGGCCTCGCAAACCCCCTTCTCGGCGCTCGCCATCGCGGTGCTGGCCGAGCGGGCCGGCATGCCGGCCGGTGTCTGCAACGTCATCACCGGCCCGTCGGGCGAAGTTGGTGGCGAACTCACCTCCAACCCAAAGGTGCGAAAACTCACCTTCACCGGCTCCACCGAGGTCGGCGCCAAACTGCTCGCGCAATGTGCCCCCACCATCAAGAAGACCTCGATGGAACTCGGCGGCAACGCCCCCTTCATCGTGTTCGATGACGCCGATCTCGACCAGGCCGTGCTGGGCGCCATGGCCAGCAAGTATCGCAACACCGGGCAGACCTGCGTCTGCGCCAACCGCATCCTGGTGCAGGACGCGGTGTACGACGCCTTCGCCGCCAAACTGAAGATCGCCGTCGAGGCGCTCAAGGTCGGCAACGGCATGGAGCCGGGGGTGACCCAGGGGCCCCTGATCAACGCGGAGGCGGTGGCCAAGGTGGAGGAGCACATCGCCGACGCGCTCGCCCGCGGCGCCAGCATCGTCACCGGCGGCAAGCGCCACGCCCAGGGCGGCAATTTCTTCGAGCCGACCCTGCTCGCCAACGTGCCTGTAGACGCGATGATCTTCCGCGAGGAAACCTTCGGCCCGGTGGCGCCGCTTTTCCGGTTCCATACCGAGGAAGAGGCCATCGCGCTGGCCAACGATACCGAGTTCGGGCTGGCCTCCTATTTCTACGCCAAGGACGTCGGGCGCATCTTCCGTGTCGCCGAGGCCCTGGAATACGGCATGGTCGGCATCAACGAGGGCATCATCTCCACCGAGGTGGCGCCCTTCGGCGGGGTGAAATCCTCCGGCCTCGGCCGCGAGGGCTCGCACCAGGGCATCGATGAGTATCTCGAGGTGAAATACCTCGCGCTCGGTGGCATCGGCACATGAGCTACGACTTCGACGTCTTCGTCATCGGTGGCGGCTCCGGCGGCGTGCGCTTCGCCCGCATGGCGGCCGGCCACGGCGCCAAGGTGGGCGTGGCGGAGGAGCGCTTCTGGGGCGGCACCTGCGTTAATATCGGCTGCGTGCCCAAGAAACTCCTCGTCATGGCCGCCGAATACGGTGCCGCCGCCGCCGACAGCGCCGGCTTCGGCTGGGACGTAGCGCCTGGCCGGCATGACTGGCCACGCCTGATCGCCGCCAAGAACAAGGAGATCGAGCGGCTCAACGGCGCCTATAAGCGCCTGATGTCGGGCTGCACCAGCTTCGAGGCGCGGGCCACCTTCATCGACGCCCATACGCTCGATGTCGGCGGGCAGAAGGTCACGGCCGAGCGCATCGTCATCGCCGCCGGCGGCCGCCCGGTGCACCCGGCCTTCCCCGGCGCCGAGCATGGCATCGTCTCCGATGACGCCTTCTACCTGCCCGAATTGCCCGAGCGCGTCGTGATCCTCGGCGCCGGCTACATCGCGGTCGAATTCGCCGGCATCTTCGCCGGTCTCGGCGCCAAGGTGGACCTCGTGTTCCGCCAAGACCTGCCGCTCCGCGGCTTCGACGAGGATATGCGCGAGGGCCTTGCCGAGGCGATGAAGACGCAGGGCATCACGCTGCACCATGCCACCACGGTGGCGAGCGTGGAGGCGATCGGCGAGACGAAGCGTGTCCACCTCGTCAACGGCACCATGATCGACGCGGACCTCGTGTTCTCCGCCCTCGGCCGGCGCGCCCATACCGAAGGCCTGGGCCTCACAACCGCCGGCGTCGAAACCAACGGCTTCGGCGCCGTGGTGGTGGATGGGCAGAGCCAGACCTCGGCCCCCAACATCTACGCCATCGGCGACGTCACCGATCGGCTGAACCTCACCCCGGTCGCCATCGCCGAGGGCCATTCGCTGGCCGACCGGCTCTACGGCCCCGGCCCCCGCCTGTGGGACCTCGACCGCGTCGCCACCGCCGTGTTCTCCTCGCCGCCCATCGGCACCGTCGGCCTCACCGAGGCCGAGGCCGCCAAGAACGGGCCGGCCGACATCTACGTCGCGAAATTCACCCCGATGCGTCACACGCTGTCGGGCCGCGTTCGCAAGACGATCATGAAACTCGTGGTGGATCAGGCGAGCCAGAAGGTCGTCGGCGCACACATGCTGGGCGAGGACGCCCCGGAGATCCTCCAGGGCCTCTCAATCGCCATCAACGCCGGCGCCACCAAGGCCGATTTCGACCGCACGGTGGGCATCCACCCCACCGCGGCCGAGGAATTCGTCACCATGCGCACGCGCACCCGGGTTGCCGGAGGGTAGCCGGCCGCGGCACGGTCCCCTCTGCCATCACCTCGAGCGGCGACGCCGGTTGGGCCAAACGGAAAACGGCGGGGCTGATGCCCCGCCGTTCCCAGTCGAAGTCAAGTCGTAGACGTAGCTTACCAGCGAACCAGCATGGTGCCGACGAGAGCGTTCGTCGAAGCCTTGTTGTTGGCCGTGACCGGGCCAGCAGCGTCAACAAAGTTCACGCCGTTCTGGTGGATCGTGCCGTAGGTGTAGCCCAGGAAGAAGTCCAGGCCGGACACGACGTTGTAGGTGCCGCCGATGTCGAAGCCGCGCTCGACCCGGTTGCCCGTGCCGCCGTTGGAGCCCTGACGTTCGACCTGGTAGTACGCCGTGCCGACCGTGTACGGGCCGGAGGAGTACTGCACGCCGACGATGCCGGCCTGCTGCTGCTTGGAACGGCCGCTGGCGAGGCTGACGCGTGTCGTGCCGGCCTGACCGTTGGTGTTGCCACCAGTGACCGTGCCGAACACCGAGAAGCCCTGGTAGGTGAGCGACAAGCCCCAGTAGCCGATGGCGAGGCCATTGACCTTGGTGACGCCGGCCGGGAGAGCCGCGGGAGTGGCGGCACCGACGACGCCCGAACCCCAGTAGCCAGCCCAGGTGTCGAGAGCGACCGGGCCGAGGTTGCCGGTGTACTTGGCGGCAACTTCGAAGTAGTTACGCGGACGTGTCGTGTCGCTTCCAATGGTCGAAACCGACTGACGAGCCGACAAACCGGTAGAAGCCAAGTTATCGGCGCCGGCGTTGGTCGACACGGAGGACGGCGCGAAGCTGATGCCGGCCTGGAAGCCGTTCATCTTCGGGGTCATGTAGGTGATCTTGGCCGAGTCATACTCGTTGCCGACGACCGGGAACACCCAGCTCAGGCAGTTCGCGACGAAGTCGCACACGTCACCGTCCCAGTGGCCGGTGTCGTAGGCTTCACCCGTGGTGATCGACGAGCCAGCGAGCAACGAGAGCGGGCCGTCGGTCACGCCCATGCGGACGAGACCCCAGTTGTCACCAGCGACATACATGTATGCGCGGCGGGTATACAAAGTCGCCGCGGTCGAGTTGGCAGACGGGTTGCCCGGGGTGGCCTGCTGGTTGGTGCGCATCTCAGTCTTCGCACCGTACATCATGCCATTGCTGAGCTTGCCATCCATGCCGAAGTACAGGCGCATGTAAGTGGCGAGGCCATAGGGCTGGTGCTTCGCGGCGGTGGTCGACGACTTGTCGGAATTGTTGTTGACAATACCAACGCTCACCGAAACAAAACCGCCCATGTGGACGATAATCTTGCCGGGATCCGGGCTGGTCTGCGTCGTGCCGAAGGCCGACGCGTTACGCGAGGGGTCGGTCGTCGCGAACGTCGCCGCCTGGGCGGTGTTCGCGGCCACGAGGCCCAGCAGGGCCGCCGAGGCGAGAAGATAATTACGCATTCAATCCTCCTTGTTTCCAGGCCCCGCCCCGTTCCCACGTGAGCCGCCGCGATGAACTGCGACGAAAACTCCCGCAACGGGTGGGGCAGCCGGACCTGTCGAGAGTATTGAATGGGTTTGCCGCAACCCGCAATTGCTCAAAGCGGGGTCGCATGGCATTTCCGAAACACTGTGGCGGATTTGACACAGTCACCGGCTCGACATCCCGCGCGACCCGCTCTGCCGGCCGTCCCGCGGAACCCATCTTCGGGCGAGGCCGAACAGCCGGCCTTCGGCCGAGGTCGAACAGCCGGCCTTCGGCCGAGGCCGAACAGCCGGCGAGTGGGCGCGCGAAGTGCCCCGCGCACGGGGCCTGTTCCGTGCCGGTTTGCTGACGACCTGAGGTGAGGGCGCGCGCGGGAGGGCCGCGGCCGAAGGCGCCGCGACGGCGGAAGCGGCAGGGCAAGGGGATGCTGAGCGCGCGGGCGTGCCAGGGGCGCAGGAGTTTCCCGTTGCGCCACGGCGCGGGCACGGCGATCCATTCAACATAGGGCTCCGTTTCGCAGCCGGCCGCCGCCTCGGCCTCCAGCACCGGGGTGAGCGTCCCCTCCAGGGCCGCCGCCCGCCGGGCGGCGCGGCGCAGCGCCAGCCCGAACAGGGCGTACAGCAGTGCCGCCAGCATTTCGCCGATGAGGGCGGCCATGCCGTTGGTGGGCTGCGGGGCGGGGACGGTCGGGCGGGGCATCGGGTTTCGGTCACTCCTTGAGGCTCAACTGACGTTATAAATGACTCTGATGTTTTTTGCAAGCGAAATTTTTCATGCACTCAGTTCATTTCCTGGGCCAGTTTTTTATTGGGCCAGCGCCGCGATCGCCCCCACGGCGCGGCAGAACACAAGGCGCCGCACCGTTCGCCCGTCGACCCCGCCCAGTGCCGCCACCGCCATCCCGCGCGCATGAAGACGCGCCAGGCCGCACCACCGCGGCGGGCCGAGGCCGGCGGCCCCGGGATGGCTGGCCGTGGCGAAGGCCGGTGAGAGAAACGCAATCTGCACGCCCGCCCGCCGCGCCCGGACCAGGTCCGCCGCCGAGTGGGCCGAACTCGTGGTCAACCCGTCCCGCCCGCCACTGGCCCCCCCCCCGCCGCGCCCGCCCCGCAGATGCCGGCCGGCGCCGAGCGCAGCCGCAAGCCGCCAGTCGCCGGCCACCACCAAAGCGAGGCGGCGGCGGCGGCAGATGGCGGCGAGGCGGCGCCCGAGGGCGGCCCGATCAGGATCGCCGTCATGGCGGAACACCACACCGCACAGCCCTGCGGGAAGGCGGGCCACCGAAGCGGCGGGATCCGGCAGGCGGGATGCATCGGTGAACAGCCACAGCGGCGGAATCCGCCCCGCCCCCCGTCCGGCGGACTTGACCGCGCGCGCCCATGCGACAAGTTTGTGGTCCATCGATCCTCCGGCCGAGAGCGGATGCCCATGGACAATATATATAGTGCGGTCGCCGGCAATTTGCGCCGCATCCAGGACCGCATCGCCGATGCCGCCAGCCGTGCCGGGCGGCGGGCGGAAGACATCACCCTGGTCGCGGTCTCCAAGATGCATCCAGCCGAGGCGGTGCTCGCCGCGCTGGATGCCGGGCAAATTCAGTTCGGCGAGAATCGGGTGCAGGAGGCCGCGGCGAAATTCCCCGATCTGCGCGCCGGCTACCCCGCCATGCGATTGCACATCATCGGCGGGCTGCAAACCAACAAGGCGCGCGACGCGGTGCGCCTCGCCGATGTGATCGAAAGCATGGACCGCCCGCGCCTGGCGGACGCCATCGCCGACGCCATCACCCGCGAAGGCCGCACGCCTGATCTGCTGATCCAGGTGAACGTCGGCGCGGAGGACCAGAAATCCGGCGTCGGGCGCAGCGATGCGGACGTCTTCATCGCCGATTGCAAGGCGCGCTTCGGCGCCGCACTCACCGGGCTGATGTGCATCCCCCCCGCCGAGGACGATCCGGCGCCGCATTTCGACTGGCTGGCCGATCGCGCCGCGCGACATGGGCTGAAGGTGGTGTCGATGGGCATGTCCGGCGATTTCGAGACCGCGATCGCCCATGGCGCCACGCATGTTCGGGTTGGCACCGCCATATTCGGGACGCGCGGCTGACCCGCCTGCGGTAATCTGCTGCCGGCGAACACCAGCCATGCCGCCGCCCGCTTGCCGGGCTCGTGGCCGAAGCGTATCGGCCTCCGCCCAGCGCTGCCCTTTGGCGCGACATGGAGCAACAGCATGACCACGGCGACAGCCGACGCGGCCACCCCGGCCGCGTCCATCAAGCTCGCGGGTTTCCTCGGTGTTCTCGGCGTCGTCTACGGTGACATCGGCACCAGCCCGCTCTACGCGTTGAAGGCCAGTCTCGAACATTTCAAGGAAGGCGGCATGGTCCGCGCCGACGTGCTCGGCGTGCTGTCGCTCATCCTGTGGTCGCTGATCCTGGTGGTGACGGTGAAATACGTCCTGCTGGTGATGCGCGCCGACAATCGCGGCGAGGGCGGCATCCTCGCGCTGATGACGCTGGCCCAGCGCGGCACCACCGGCCCGCGGTTGACCAAGGCGCTGACGATGATCGGCATTTGCGGCGCCGGGCTGTTCTTCGGCGACGGCATGATCACGCCCGCGATCTCGGTGCTCTCCGCCGTCGAGGGGCTGGAGATCGCCGCGCCAGCGTTCAAGGAGTTCGTGCTGCCGCTTTCGGTGGTGATTATTTTGGCCCTGTTCCTCGTGCAATCCCACGGCACGGCGGCGATCGGGCGGCTGTTCGGGCCGATCATGGTGCTGTGGTTCGGCGCCATCGGGCTGCTCGGGTTGCGGGCGATCGCGGGGAATCCCGAGGTGCTGCTGGCGATCTCGCCGACCTACGCCGTGGCGGTGCTGCTGCATCACGGCTTCCTCGCCTTCCTGGTGCTGGGCTCGGTGGTGCTCGCCGTCACCGGTGCCGAGGCACTCTATGCCGACATGGGGCATTTCGGCCGCCGGCCAATCCAGCTCGCCTGGCTGGTCCTCGTGCTGCCCTGTCTGCTGCTGAACTACTTCGGCCAAGGCGCGTTGGTGTTGTCGGACCCCGCGACGCTGAGCAACCCGTTCTTCCTGCTCTGCCCGGAGTGGCTGCGGCTGCCGATGGTGATCCTCGCCACCGCCGCGACCGTGATCGCCAGCCAGGCGCTGATTTCGGGCGCCTACTCGATGGCGCGGCAATGCATGCAGATGGGCTTCCTGCCCCGCCTCACCGTGCGCCACACCAGCGCCACCGAGGAGGGCCAGATATATCTTCCACAGGTGAATATGACGCTGCTGCTCGGCGTGCTGTTCCTGGTCGCCGCGTTCCGCAGCTCCGACAGTCTGGCCTCCGCCTACGGAATCGCGGTGACCGGGACGTTCATCGCCACCTCGATCCTGGCCATCGTCGCCTTCCGCCGCACCTATCATTGGTCGCGAATGGCGGCGCTGGGGGTGTTCGGCGGGTTGATGGTGATCGACATCGCCTTCTTCGCGTCCAACGCCCTCAAGATATTCGAGGGCGGCTGGGTGCCGCTGGTGCTGGGCATGAGCATCTTCGTGCTGATGACCACCTGGAAAAGCGGCCGCGGCCTGCTGCTGGAGCGGTGGAAAACCGACAGCCTGCCGCTCGCCTCCTTCCTCGCCCGGCTGCCGCAATCACGCACCATCCGAGTGCCGGGGCTGGCGGTATTCATGACGGGCAACCCCGACTACGTGCCCGGCGCCCTGCTGCACAATCTCAAGCACAACAAGGTGCTGCATGAGCAGGTGCTGTTCGTCACCGTGCAGACCGTCGACGTCCCCGAAGTCCGCCCGGCCGAGCGCGCCGAGATCACCGCGCTCGCCGCCGGCATCCACCGCGTGCTGATCCGCTACGGCTTCATGGAAAGCCCAAATCTGCCGCGCGAGCTCGCGGGCCTGGAGGCGACGGGCGTCATGGTGGACTCGATGCAGGCCAGCTACTTCCTCGGCCGCGAAACCCTGGTCGCCGCCACCGCGCCCAAGATGTCGATGTGGCGGATGTGGCTGTTCCTGCTGATGGCCCGCAACTCGGTCTCGGCCACCGAGTTCTTCCGCATCCCATCCGACCGCGTGGTGGAGCTCGGGGTGCGGGTGGCGATCTGAACCCCTTGCGCGATGCTGCCGGCAGTGTTGAGCTTGTCTGTAGCAGCACAAGGACGCCCACCATGCCGAACCCGATCTCCGAGCGCGAACAGGAACTCGTCACCATCGCCCGCCGCGTGCTGCCCGGCGGCACCTTCGGCAACGTGCCGATGGAGATCGTCATCGCCGAGGGCCGCGCCGGCCGGGTGTGGGATGTCAGCGGCAACGAGTATGTCGACTTCCTGCTCGGTTCCGGCCCGATGTTCATCGGCCACTGCCACCCCGATGTCACTGCCGCCGTGGAAGCGCAGGTGCGCCGGGGCACCACCTTCTTCACCAACAACGAGCACGGCATTCTTCTCGCCGAGGAAATCGTCCGCGCGGTGCCCTGCGCCGAGCAGGTGCGCTTCTGCTCCTCCGGCACCGAGGCCGATGCATATGCGATGCGTCTGGTGCGCGCCTATCGCGGGCGGGAGAAGATCCTGAAGTTCGAGGGCGGCTACCACGGCATGTCCGATTGGGGGCTGATGAGCCTGGCGCCGAAGCGCCTCGCCAACTTTCCGCAGGCCGTGCCCGACACCCCCGGCATTCCCCGCAGCGTGCAGAACGAGGTGCTCGTCGCCCCGTTCAACGACACCGACGCGGCGGTGCGGATGATCCGCGAATATGCCGATGAGCTCGGCGGCGTGATCGTCGAGCCTTTCCAGCGCCTGATCGCCCCGGCCCCCGGCTTTCTCGCCGCTGTTCGTGCGGTGACGGCCGAGCTCGGCATTCCCCTGATTTTCGACGAGGTGGTGACCGGCTTTCGCTTCTCCTACGGGGGCGCGCAGGAGCTGTACGGGATCACGCCGGACATCTGCACCATGGGCAAGATCATCGGCGGCGGGTTTCCGCTTTCGGCGGTGGCGGGCAAGGCCGAGATCATGGCGATGTTCGACCGCGGCAAGGTCGGCGACGACAAGTTCATGACGCAGATCGGCACGCTCTCGGGCAATCCGGTGGCGGCGGTGGCGGGGCTCGCCTCGCTCGCCGTGCTGCGCCAGCCCGGCCAGTACGAGCGCGCCTATGCCACCGGGCAGACCCTGATCGACACCATCGGCGAAATGCTCCGCCACGCCGGGCTGCCGGCCCAGGTGCTCGGCCATCCCGTAATGTTCGACGTGGTGTTCGCCGAGGGCAACCTCAACGACTACCGCGCCGTCATGCGCAGCGACGCCGCGGCGGTGCGCCGCTTCAACCAGACCATCCGCGCCAACGGCGTGCTGAAAAGCGACGGCAAGACCTATATCTCCACCGCCCACACCGAGGCCGACATCAAGGTAACGCTCGACGCCTTCGCCACCGCGATCGATGCCGAACTGAGCTGGCGCAAGGCGGCCTGATTCATCCGGGGTTAATCGCTGCGGGCGACTATGCCCGTATGCGATCCCCAGTCACCGACCCCGCCCGGGTAGCCGCCCTCGGCAGCGCAATGGCCGCCCTGGAGGCGGGGCGGGGCGCCGAGGCCGAGGCCCTGGCCAGCCCCTTTTTCCGCGGAGATGGCGGGGACATCGAGGCGGCATTGGTGGTCGGCCTTGCCCTTGCGCTCCAGGGCGATTCCAGGCGCGCCGCACCGCTGCTGCAACACGTCGCCCATGCCCGGCCCGGCTTTGCGCATCCGTGCGCCGATCTCGCGCGTTTGTCCCCCGGCAACCCGGCGTTGGTGGCGACCCAGTTCGCCCACTGCGCGGCGCTCGATTGGGCTGACGTGAACCTCGCCTATTGCCAGGCGGAATTCCTGCTCGATTGCGGCCAGGCTCGCGCCGCCGCGGCCGTCATGCGTCGAGGCCTCGCGGGCAGGCCCGAATTCGCTCCGGGCTGGAACATGCTGGGCATGGCGTTGCTCGAGGGCGGGGACGCGACCGGCGCCATCGAGGTATTCGAACGCGCGGTCGACCTCAATCCGGATGAAGGCGGCGCCTGGACCAATCTCGGCATGGCCCTGAAAATAGAAGGCCGGTTCGACGCGGCGGTCGTGGCCCACGACCGGGCAATCGCCTGCGCGCCAAGTGACCCACGCCTGAGGCTCAATCGCGCGGTTACCCTGCTCCGCGCCGGGCGCATGGCGGAGGCCTGGCCGGACTACGAGGCGAGGCTCGAATCCGGGCGTGGTCCGGGCTTGCCGATGAACCTGTTGCTGCCAGACGTGGCGACGCTCGACCTTGCCGGGCGAACGGTGCTCGCCTGGCATGAGGAAGGTTTTGGCGACACGCTCCAGTTCGGCCGCTATCTGCCCATGCTGGTGGCCCGCGGTGCACGGGTGCTGCTACGCGTGCCGGAAGCGCTGACCAGGTTGATGGCGCAACTGCCGGGCGTCGAAATCCTGCCGGAGGGGGCAGGTATTCCCCCATTCGACTGGCATGTCCCGGTATTCAGTCTACCCCGCGCATTCGCCACCACGCTCGACACTGTTCCGGCCGTCATCCCCTATCTTCGCGCTGATCCAGGCCTCACCCCGTCCTGGAACGCCCGCCTCCCTGAAGACGGATTGCGCGTCGGCGTCGTGTGGGCGGGCCAGGCGCGGCCATGGCTTCCCTGGTTCACGTCGCTCGATCGCCGGCGCAGCGCGTCACTCGCCGATCTGGCTCCGCTCGGTGCCGTCCCGGGGGTTACCCTCGTCAGCCTGCAAAAGGGCGCACCAGCCGCGGAACCGCGGCCGGATACACTTGTGCTGCATGACTTCACGGCAGAGATCGCCGATTTCGCCGATACCGCGGCGATCATCGCCAATCTCGACGTCGTGGTAAGCGTCGACACCTCGGTGGCCCATCTCGCCGGCGCGATGGGCAAGCCGGTGCTGCTGCTCGATCGCTACGACTCCTGCTGGCGCTGGCTCGCCGGGCGCGACGACAGCCCGTGGTATCCCTCGCTGCGGATTCTGCGCCAAACCATCAGCGGCGAGTGGGCGCCTGTGGTGGCGATGGCCGCTGACGCGCTACGGACGATGGCCGAACATCGCAGACGCGCACCACCTGCCGCCTGAACGCCGGTCGGGTGGTATCCCGACTTGCCAACTCGGCCAATCGCGATGATCATCCCCGCAGCGGCAGCGCGAGAACCCGCCCAATGGAGGACGCGATGGCAAACGGCTGGGACGGCGGCGCGCCCGGATGAACCGCGTGCGCGCAGCCGTGCGGCGCTGGCAATTGGAGGCCTATGGCTTCCTGCTTCCGCTGCTGCTCGTGCTGATCCTGCTCGCCGCCTACCCGCTGGTCGACGGCGTCTGGACCAGCTTCACCAGCCGCGCCGTCGCCAAGCCCGGCCAGTTCATCGGCTTTGCCAATTTCGCCCGGCTGATGGACGATCCAGTCTACTGGATGGCGCTGCGAAATTCCGTCGTGCTCACCGTCGGCATCGTTGCCGCCAAACTGGTCGCCGGCCTCGCGGCGGCGGTATTGCTGACGCAGCCGTTCCCTGGCCGCAATTTCATCCGGGCGCTGGCCTTCCTGCCCTGGGCGGTTCCCGGCCTGGTCGCCGTGCTCGGCTGGCGCTGGATGTTCGACGACCAGGCCGGCGTGCTGAACGCTCTCCTGCTCGGCTCCGGCCTGGTGTCCTTCCCGGTCGACTGGTTGTCGGACCCCGAGGTGGCGTTGTGGTCGATCGCCATCGCGGCGGCATGGCAGGGGCTGCCCTTCTTCATCATGATGTTCGTCGGCGGCATGATGACCATCCCGCCCGAACTCTACGAAGCGGCCGCGATCGACGGCGCCGGTGCCTGGTCCCGCTTCCGCACCATTACCATCCCCTCCATCCTCGACGTCATTGCCATCACGGTGATGCTGTCGAGCATCTGGACCTTCAATTCCTTCCACACCGTCTACGTGCTCACCGGCGGCGGCCCGGCGAACCGCACCCATATCCTGCCGACACTGGCCTATCAGTACGGCCTGCAGCGCAACGAGCTTGGACAGGGGGCGGCGGTGCTGGTTTCGGTGATGCCCATTTTCATCGGCATCATCGTGCTGCTGACGCGGCGGATGTTGCGCGAGAAGGGGGTGCGATGATCGTCGGCCGCCGCTCCCGCCCACTTTATCGCGTGGGCCTCGTGCTTGCCATCGCGGTGCTGCTGATTTGGTCGCTGGCGCCGATCTACTGGATCCTCGTCACCTCGCTGAAGACGGAGAAGGAGATCTACGCCTATCCGCCGACCGCCTGGCCCGAGACGTTCACGCTGATGCAGTACGGCATCGTATTCGGCCGCACCCGCTTCCCGCTGTTCCTGCGCAACTCGATGATGGTCGCCATCGGCACCACCATCGCCGCGGTGGTGATCGGCACGCTGGCGGCCTACGCCATCACGCGCATGCGTTTCGTGGGCCGCGCCATCGTGGCCCGCGCCATCGTGGCCGCCTATCTGCTGCCCCCGGCCTTGCTTTTCATTCCCCTGTTCCTCGTGCTGCAGCAGTTCGGCGTGATCGACAGCCTGACCGGGTTGGTGCTGGCCTATCTCACCTTCACGGTGCCGTTCTGCACCTGGATGCTGATCGGCTATCTCCGCACCGTCCCCACCGATCTCGATGAGGCCGCCCGCATCGACGGCGCCAACCGGATGCAGGTGTTGATCCATGTGCTGGTGCCGGTAGCCGCGCCCGGGCTGGTGGTGGTCGCGCTATTCGCCTTCACCCAGGCCTGGAACGAGTTCCTCTACGCCCTGATCTTCACCTACAGCGAGGCGGCACGCACCATCACCAGCGGCCTCGTGGGGATGATGATGGGTGACGTGTTCATCTGGGGCCAGGTGATGGCCGCCTGCGCCATCGCCATCGCCCCCGTCCTCGTCATCTACCTCGCCGCCCAGAAATACCTCGTCGAGGGTTTGACGGCCGGCAGCGTGAAGTAACCAAGCAACAACCAAGGGAGAACGCTCATGCGATCGCGACTGGCAGCACTGCTTCTCGGTCTCGGCCTGATGGCCGGGCCAGTGGAGGCGGCGGACCTCACCGTCTGGGGCCTGCAATCCTTCAACCAGGACGCCGATGCCTTCATCGGCGAACAGGTCGCCGCCTTCGGAAAATCCAAGGGCATCAACGCCGAATACGTGGTGGTCCCCGCCAACGTCATCAACGACCGGCTCGCCGCGGCCTTCCAGGCCGGGGCGCCGCCCGACGCCTTCATGCATGTCAGCCAGAAGTCGCAGTTCTACATCGGCCGCGGCCTCACTGTTTCGCTGGACGACGTGCTGGCCGATATCCGCAAGGTCCCCGGCGGAATATTCGACGTGCACCTCAAGACCGGCATCAGCGGTGGCCAGTCCCACGCCCTGCCGCTCGAGGTCGACATCTCGCCGATGTTCGTGCGCACCGACCTGGTCGCCGAGGTCGGCATGAAAGTGCCGACTACCTGGGATGAATTGCGCGCCGTCTCGAAAGCCATCCAGGCCAAGCACCCGCAAATGGGCGCGCTCGGCATGACCGTCAGCACCTCCGCCGACGCCGAGGGCCAGATCCGCAACCTCATCTGGTCCTACGGCGGCACGGTGATGGCGGCTGATGGCAAGACCATCGTGTTCGACAGCCCGGAGACCAGGGCCGCCTACCAGTGGCTCGCCGACGTGTTCCTCACCGACCGCATCATCCCCCGCGCCGCGTTGACCTGGGATGATTCCGGCAACAACGTCGCCTACCAGACCGGCCGCAGCGCCATCGTCTTCAACCCGCCGTCGATCTACTACTGGCTGGTCGCCAACGACCCGAAAACGCTGGCCAATACCGTGATGGCCGCCATCCCCCGCGGCCCCGGCCCCAAGGGCGTCGTCGGCAACACCGTCGGTTCCTGGATGTGGCACGTCACCAAGGCCTCCAAACGGCCGGATCTGGCGAAGGACTGGCTCCGCTGGTTCTACGAACCCGGTCGCTATCGCGCCACGATCGAGAAGGTCGGCGGCCGCTGGGTGCCGATCTACCCGGCGATGATCGACCAGATACCGCTGTTCAGCGCCAACCCCGCCTTCGCCAACCTCAAGGCGCTCGCCCAGGAAGGCTTCGTCGACGGCCACGCCGGCCCGCCCAACGAACTCGCCGGCAAGGTGTTCGACGCCAATGTGCTGACCAAGGTGATGCAGAAGATCCTGGTCGACAAGACGGCGGTGGGGGACGCCGTGGCCTGGGGCCAGAAGGAAATCGAGACACTCGCGAAATCCAACTGACTGTCTCAGCGGGGGCGGCTCACGCTGCCCCCGTTGGTGTCCGCGGATTTCATCGAGAAGGGTGGGATGGTGGAGCCAAGCGGGATCGAACCGCTGACCTCCTGAATGCCATTCAGGCGCTCTCCCAGCTGAGCTATGGCCCCACATCGCAAACTTCGCCTTGGGTCGCGAAGAGGGCGCATATAGCCTCCCCTTGGCGCGCGGATCAAGGCCCCTATTTTGGGACACGGCATGGTTTCAATCGCATGGCACCCCGAGTCCGAACGCGTCGCGGCAAGCGGCCTTGCGGTATTCGTCGAATGGCTCCGTGCAACACGTGGAATGCCCGCCGCCGATCCCACGTGCGCCCTCGCATGGGCCGCAACCCGCGTCGAAGTCTTCGACGCGGCAATGGCGGAATTCATGGGCTGGCCCGATCCCCGCACCCCCATCATCCCCGATCGCGGCTGCCGCGCCGCTGTGGTGATCGGCGATCGGACCTGGTGCTACGACGCTTTGCCGGACTGGGTCACTCAGGCGCTTGCCGAGGCCGATGCCGTGGCCCTCGCGGTCCACCATATGCTCCTGCATGAAACCCGGCCTGACGACACGCTCGTTTGGCAGGCCGGCCATGACGATCGGCTCGGCCTAGGTGCCCTCTATGTCGGCGCCACAGTACACTACGCCGAGCCACCGTCTTTCATGCCACGTCGAACTCCGCCTCCGTCTGCGCCCGGATTTCCGCCACGCTGACCCCCGGGGCCGTCTCCAGCAGAGTCAACGTAGCCCCCCTACGGCCGGTCCTGAACACGCCGAGATCGGTGATCACCATATCCACCACGGCAGCGCCGGTGAGCGGCAAAGTGCAGGATTTCAGCAGCTTCGGCTTGCCGCCGGCGGTGTGCTCCATCAGCACCACCACGCGCTTGACACCGGCCACGAGATCCATCGCGCCACCCATCCCCTTCACCATCTTGCCGGGGATCATCCAGTTGGCGAGATCGCCGTTCGCGGCCACCTGAAGCGCACCGAGGATGGAGATGTTGATGTGGCCACCGCGCACCATTGCAAAGCTCGCGGCGCTGTCGAAGAAGCTGGTGGTCGGAAGTTGGGTTACCGTCTGCTTGCCGGCGTTGATGAGGTCCGCATCCTCCTCACCCTCGAAGGGGAACAGCCCGGTGCCGAGCATGCCGTTCTCGCTGTGCAGCTGCACCGAAATCCCGGCGGGGATATGGTTGGCCACCAGCGTGGGGATGCCAATGCCGAGATTGACGTAGAAGCCGTCCTCCAACTCGCGGGCGGCGCGGGCAGCCATTTCATCTCTTGTCCATGCCATGTGCGTGCCCTCCTTACGCCGCGCGCTTGCGCACGGTGCGCTGCTCGATGCGCTTCTCGATATTGCCGACATGCACGATGCGTTTGACGAAAATACCTGACGTGATGATGTGGTCGGCGTCGATCTCGCCGGGCTCCACCAGGTGCTCCACCTGCACCACCGTCGTCTTGGCGGCGGTGGCCATCATCGGATTGAAGTTCCGCGCGGTCTTCCGATAGACCAGATTGCCCTCGGTATCCGCCTTCCACGCGTGGATCACTGCGAGATCCGCGAACAGCCCGCGCTCCATCACATATTGCTCGCCGTCGAACTCCCGCACGTCCTTGCCCTCGGCAATCTGGGTGCCGACGCCGGTTTTGGTGAAAAAGGCGGGAATTCCGGCCCCACCAGCGCGAATGCGCTCGGCCAAAGTGCCCTGCGGGTTGAACTCGATCTCGAGTTCGCCGGCGAGGAACTGCCTGGCGAAGGTGGCGTTCTCGCCGACATAGGAGCTGATCATTTTGCGTATCTGCCTGGTTTGCAGCAGGAGCCCGAGCCCGCCATCATCCACCCCGGCGTTGTTGCTGATGCAAACGAGGTCCTTCACCCCCGAAGCCCTGATCGCCTCGATCAGCACGCCGGGAATGCCGCACAGGCCAAAGCCGCCAGCCATGATCGTCATCCCGTCGCGCAGCAGATCAGCAAGTGCTGCTGTAGCGTCCGGATAGACCTTGTTCACCGCCATCTCTGCCTCCGATGCTGCGTTGCGGCATTGATCTGCCACCTCACGCGGATCGCTGCAAGGAAATCGCTTGCGGTCGGGAGGGTTCTGCTTCGAAAGAAACCCCCGTTCCTACCGGTGCAACTCCCGCTGGATCTCGGCGCGGATGGCCGCGGCAAGTTCCGGATTGGCGCGACGGATCTGGGAAACCCGCAGCGCTGCCCCGCTGCCCGGCGCGGGGGATATTTCCCAGCGTTCGAGAAACAGCAGGTCGGCGGCGAAGCTGCGGTCCGTGCCCTCCGCCAGACGGCGGCGGAGCGCCATCGTGCAGGGCATCTCGGGGTCGAATTCGATCGTCTGCGGCATCGGTAAGGCTCCAAATCCCGGGCGTTTGATGCGCTCGGGTTTTCGAGCCTCGGTATGGCGCGACGATCAAGGCGGCGTCACGGCAAAACGATGATATCCACGTTAAAGTGAATGCGGTGCTAACCGGCCGGGTTGCCCCGGCCGGCTGGCGATCGGTTAGTAGCGGTAGAGGTCGTGCTTGAACGGGCCGCTGACGGGCATGCCGATATACTCGGCCTGCTTCGGCGACAGCCGGGTCAGCTTGGCGCCGACCTTGGCGAGATGCAGCGCCGCCACCTTCTCGTCGAGATGTTTGGGCAGCGTGTAGACCTGACACTCATACTTCCCGGCGGGCGCGGTCCAGAGTTCAAGCTGGGCCAGGGTCTGGTTGGTGAAGCTCGCCGACATCACGAAGCTCGGGTGGCCGGTAGCGTTGCCAAGGTTCACCAGGCGGCCCTCGGAGAGCAGGATGAGGCGCTTGCCATCGGGAAAGCACACCTCATCGACCTGCGGCTTCACGTTGTCCCAGGTGTAGTTGCGCAGGGCGTCGACCTGGATCTCGCTGTCGAAATGGCCGATGTTGCAGACGATGGCGCGGTGCTTCATGGCGCGCATGTGGTCGATCGTGATCACATCAACATTGCCGGTGGCAGTGACGAAGATGTCCGCCCGCGGCGCCACATCTTCCATGGTGACGACCTCATAGCCCTCCATCGCCGCCTGCAACGCGCAGATCGGATCGACCTCGGTGACCATGACGCGGCAGCCGGCCTGGCGCAGCGAGGCGGCCGAGCCCTTGCCGACATCGCCGAACCCGTTCACCACGGCGACCTTGCCGGCCATCATCACGTCCGTCCCGCGGCGGATGGCGTCCACCAGCGACTCACGGCAGCCATACAGGTTGTCGAACTTCGACTTGGTGACACTGTCGTTCACGTTGATGGCAGGTACCAGCAGAGTCCCGGCCTTGGCCATGTCCCACAGGCGGTGCACGCCGGTGGTGGTCTCCTCGGAAATGCCGCGCACGTCCTTCAGCATCTCGGGATATTTCTGATGCATGATGGCGGTGACGTCACCGCCATCGTCCAGGATCATGTTGGGCGTCCAGCCGTCCGGCCCACGCAGGGTCTGCTCGATGCACCACCAGAACTCCTCCTCGTTCATGCCCTTCCAGGCGAACACGGGGGTGCCGGTGGCGGCGATGGCGGCGGCGGCGTGGTCCTGCGTTGAGAAGATATTGCAGGAGGACCAGCGCACGGTGGCGCCAAGATGCTCGAGCGTCTGGATCAGCACCGCGGTCTGGATGGTCATGTGCAGGCAGCCGACGATGCGGGCGCCGGCCAGCGGCTTGCCGGCACCGTATTCGGCGCGGATCGCCATCAGGCCGGGCATCTCGTCCTCGGCCATGGAAATTTCCTTGGCACCCCATTCGGCCAGGGAGATGTCTTTCACCTTGTAGTCGCTCATGCTGCGCTCCTGCGTTTCGGCGGCGGCTATATAAGGATATCTTTATGCGCGCAAGTGAAACCCGCGCGGCAGCGGGCAATCAGGCGAACCGTCAGTGACGGTCGTCGGCTGATCTCAGCCCTTGACGCCGGTGAGGGCGATGCCGCGCACGAAGTAGCGTTGCAGGAACAGGAACAGCACGATCAGCGGCACCGTCGCGATGGTGGCGCCGGCGAAGGTTTCGCCCCAATTGGGCAACTGACCGATCGAGACCGACTGGGCGATGGCGAGCTGGATCACCTGGTTGCGCGGCGAGGCGATGACCACCAGCGGCCACAGGAAGGCGTTCCACGAGAACAGGAACGTCACCAGCGCGAGGGTAGCCAGCGTGGTGCGGACATTCGGGAGCACGACGCTCCAGAAAATACGGAAATGCCCGGCGCCGTCGATCGTCGCCGCCTCGTCAAGCTCGCGCGGCAGATCCTCGAAGGCCTGACGCAGCATGAACAGGCCGAAGGGGCTGGCGATCCACGGGATGAATACGCCGGGCAACGTGTCCTGCAACCCGAGATTGGCGACGTGCATGTAGAGCGGCACCATCAGGCTCTCGATCGGCAGCAGGAACGTCATCAGCACCACACCGAAGACGAAATTGGCGCCGCGGAAGCGAATACGGGTGAGCCCGTATGCCGCCATCGCGCACAGCAGCAGCGTGCCGCCGACCTGGCAGGAGGAGACGATCGCCGAGTTGATCAGCGCCCGCCCCACGCCGCGGTTGACGAAAAGGTGGACAAAATTGGCGATCGTCGGATTGGCGGGGATGAAGGTCGCCCAGGAGATCGGGTTGAGATCGCGGAATATCTCGAATTGCGGCTTGAACGAGGAGGCGACAATCCAGGCGTAGGGGCCAAGAAACACCACCAGGATCACCACCAACACCAACGCCGCGCCGGCGAGTACACTGGCGCGCTTCAATAGCTCCACTCCGAGCGCATCAACCGCATCTGCAACAGGCTCACCCCCATCACCACCAGCATGAACAGCGTGCTGATCGCCGAGGCGAGACCGGGCTGCTGGAGGGCGAAAGCGAGCTGGTAGATGTCAAACGCGATGAAGTCGGTGGTGCCCTCCGGGCCGCCGCCGGTCATGATCAACGCGGGCGCGAAAGCTTGCAGCGAAAAGACCGTCATGATGACCACGACGAACACCGTCGTCCGCCCGAGCAGCGGCATCACCACGTGGCGCAGCCGCTGCCACCAGCCGCAGCCATCCACCCGCGCGGCATCTTCCAGGTCGCGGGGGATGCCTTGCAGGCCTGAGAGGAACAGCACGGTGGCGAAGCCCGTCTGCTGCCACACCATCATGCCGATGATAGAGGGCAGCGCCTGGGCTTTGCTGGTGAGGAAGGCGAGCTTCTTGAACCCCATCATCGCGATGGCGCCGTTGATCAGCCCATTCGTGGGGTCGAGCAGGAACACCCACATGGTCGCGATCACCACCGAGGAGGTTACCACGGGGAGGAAGACCACCGTGCGCACAACGGCGCGGGCGGGAAGGCGGCCATTGAGGTAGATCGCGATGAAGAACGAGATCGGGATCACCAGGCACACCACCCCGAACGCGAAACCGAAGGTGACGGCGAAGGCCTGGCGGCGGTCCGGGTCGTCGAAGGCGTCGAGATAATTGCCGAGACCGACGAAGGTTCGTTTGTCCGGGTTCAGCAGCGCGAAATCCCACAGGCTGTCCCACACCATACGCACCACCGGCACATACTGGAACATCAGCAGCATCAGGAGGAACGGCCCGACAAACGTCGTGACCGCCGCCCAATGCAGAATCGCGCGACGCTTTGCAGCAATCATCAAAAGTAAGGAGCCATGGGCAGAGAAAGGAAGCGGTTCTTTTTTGTAAAAAAGAACCAAAAAACTTTCCTCCGTTTGCTCCGCTCTCTCCGTGGGGCGTGCGGAGCAAACGGATAGAAAGTTTTTGCTTCTTTTTTCAAAAAGAAGCGCTTGCTCCCCGTGCCACCCGATCGATCAATGACACCGACGGCTGGCATGCATCAGCGCGCCAGGATGGGTTGCAGGGAGCGGGCCGCGGAATCGAGCCGGGTCTTCGGATCGGCACCGTAGGCGATGTCCCGCAGCGCGTCGGTGACGATTTTGTCGTACTGGGCGAAATGCGGCGAGGGCGGCCGCGGGTGGCCCCATTGCTGCACCTCTTCGAGGAAGATGTTGAGCGGATAGGACTGCAACTCGGTCATCTTGGCGGCGATCGACTTCATCACCGGCAGGGCACGGGCGGCGCGGTTGTAGTCCTCCGCGATCTTGCCGGTGGACATGTCGAGCACGAACTTCGCCGCTTCGTCGGGGTTCTTGCCCTTCGCCATCACGCCGAGCGTGATGCTGCCGGTGTGCACGATCGGCGCCTTGGCATAGGGCAGCGGGGTGACGCCCCATTTGAACCCGGGGTCGTTGTTCGCCAGGCCGGCGACGAAATAGGAGACGTCGATGGTGAAGCAGGCCTTCTTGTCCTGGAAGGCGTTGGGGATGCCGGCCTTGGGCGTCACCTTGTGGACGTTGAAGAGATCCGAATAGAACTTCGCGCCCTCGACCGCCTCGGGGGAGTTGATCCAGCCCTGCGCCGTCTTGGCGTCGCGCGAGAGGGCCCAATAGGTCTTGTAGGCGCTGCTGTCGGGCGCCGCCTTGGGGTCACCGAAGGTGCGCAGGAACAGCAGGTCGCGGTAGACGAAGCCCGGCGTCGCGTTGCCGAAGCGGCTGGGCGCGAGGCCCCAGACGGTGACGTTGTCGCCCTCGCCCTTCTGGCACTTCTTCATCGCATCGAGCGCCTCGGCCCAGGTCCAGGCCTTGGCGAGTTCGCGCGGCGGGGTGATGCCGAGGGGGGCGAGCATGTCGGCGTTGTAGAACAGCGCGAGCGAGGCCTGCTGGGTGCCGGGCGAGTAGATCTTGCCCTCGTAGGTATGCTCGTCGAGTGTGGCCTGGACCATGTCGGCCTTGAGGCCGGCGGGGAAATATTTGTCGAGCGGCAGCAGCACGCCGGCAGCGGCGTAGGTCTGGGTGTTCGGCCCGTCATACATCACGACATCAGGTGGGTTGCCGGAGGCGGCGAGCACGTTGATCTTGTCGGCGAGCTGGCCAAAGGGCACCTCGTTCAGCTCGATCTTCATGCATTTATTGGCGGTCTCCCAGGCCGAGATCATCACCGGCGTGGGCGGATTGTTTTGCGGCTTGAGCACCGAGAGCGTCAGCACGCCCTGCGGACAGTCCGCGGTGGGGGCGCTGCGTTCGCCCGCGAATGCGGGGGCGGCAAACAGGGTGGCGGCGAGGAGGGCGGTCGAGAGGCGGAGCATCTTGCGTCCTTTCCTGGGTTCAGGCGGTGCGGGCGAAGGTTTCTAGCATCATGGCGACGAATTTGGCGCGATCGGCGTGGAACGCAAAGTGGCAATTGGGTGGATTTTCGCCCCGGAAATTGGTGTCCACCACCGTCCGCCCCATGGTCAGCGGCCCCATCGTCTCCACCGCGACGTGGCGGAAATCGGTGGTGATCACGCTGGGGTCGACCAGATAGGCGATGCAGAGCGCGTCATGCACCGGGGCGGCGCCGCGCTCGGCCATCGGCTGATTGGCGTCATAGGCGCGGATGCGGTGCGAGATGAAGCGCGAAGCGGCGATGCCCGAGGGCGTGCCGAGCGCCTCCATCGCCGCGGTGTCGGCGAGCGAAACCAGCGCCTCGTGGGTGGCGTCGAGCGGAACGCACACGAGCTTGCGGAAGCCGGCAGCGAAGACGGAGGCCGAGGCGTCCGGGTCGGCCCAGATGTTGAACTCGGCCGATGGCGTCACGTTGCCGTGGTGATGCGCGCCGCCCATCAGCACGACCTCGGGCACAAGTTCGACCAGTTTCGGATAAAGCGCGATGGCAGCGGCGATGTTGGAGAGCGGCCCGGTCGGGACCAGCACGATCTCCTCGGTGGCGGCGCGGTAGGTCTCGATGAGATACTCGACCGCCCCCTTGTTGTGCTTCACGCTGGTGGGTGCCGGCAGCGGCAGTTCGGCCACGTGCACGCCGGTACTTTTCTTCAGGGCGCGCGGGATGGGGAAGTCCGCCCGGGTCAGCGGACGGTTCAGCCCCTCGAACACCGGTATGTCGCCGCGGCCGATGAAATCGAGCGTGCGCAGCGTGTTGTCGGTGCAGTACCGCACCTCGACATTGCCGTTGACGGTGGTGACGCCGATCAGCTCGAGATCGGGGTGCAGCGCCGCCAGCATGATGGCGACGGCGTCATCGGTGCCGGTATCGACGTCGAGAATGAGTTTGCGGGCCATGGTGCGTCTCCGTCAGGTCAAGGTCGCGTCGAAGTCGAGCACTGCCTGCACGATGTGCGGCAGCAGTCGCGGCGAAGGTTCGCGCGCGAGATGGACGTTGGCCGGCGGCGAGGGGCGCAGATGGCCGAGTGGCACATTGCCAAGGCGGCGCAACTCGGCGACCGTCATGCCGCGGGTGAGCCCGCCCGCGAGTTCCACCCGCACGCCGGTATGGCGATATTCCATCATGGTGGGGTCAATGAACGGCACCAGGGCGCAGGGGTCGTGCAGGGTTGCGGTGTCGAGGCCGTGCACCCGCTTCAGCGATTGCAGGAAGAAATCAAGCAGATCGCCCATGGTGCGGGCGAGCCGGCCACCCTGGCGCAACCGGGCGATGTCGGCGGCGCCAACCCCCACCCGGCGCGTCACGTCGAGCCCGACCAGCCAGGTCTCGACGCCGGCCATCAGCACCGCGTCGGCCGCCTCGGGGTCGGCATAGATGTTGAACTCGGCAACCTGGGTGACGTTGCCGATCCCGGTGGTGCCGCCCATGATGGTGATGCCGCGCAGCCAGTCCTTGAGTTTCGGCTCCATCGCCAGGGCCAGCGCGACGTTGGTGAGCGCCCCGGTCGCTGCCAGCACCAGCTCGCCGCGATGCGCGCGCGCGGTGCGCAGAATGAGCTCGACGGCGTGGATGTCCTCCGTCCCGCGATCGGGGTTGGGGAGTTCCGCGCCGTCGAGCCCGGTCTTGCCATGCACCGCGCCGCCCTCGACACGTGCGCCCACCAGCGGCCCGCCGGCCCCCTCGGCGATCGGGAAGTCGCGCTGCATGAGTTGCCGCAGGCCGAGGGCGTTGCGGGTCACCAGGTCGATCGACTGGTTGCCGAACACGGTGGTGACGGCGACCAGGTTCATGTGATGCGCGGCGTAGACCATCGCCACCGCATCGTCATGGCCGGGATCGCAGTCCAGCAGAACGGGGATCATTCGGCGGCTCCCGACTTATTGCGGGCGATCGCGGCGGCCATTCCGGCGGCACGACCGGCCTTGAACTCCTCGCTGACATGGGCGAGCTGGTGGGTGTCGAAATGCGCCATCACCGAGCTGCGGAACCCCTGCATATCAGCCGCGCGGTTCAGCGAGCGCTTGGTCAACTTGATGGCGAAGGGCGGCGCCTGGGCGATCTCATTGGCCAGCACCATGGTCGCCGCCTCCAACTCCGCGCGCGGCACGAGGCGGTTGATCATGCCGATGCGGTAGGCCTCGGCGGCGGACATGCGCTTGCCGGTGAACAGGAACTCCTTGGCCGCCCGCAGCCCCATCACCCAGGGGTGCACCAGCACCTCGACCGCGGAGGCCGCCATGGTGCGCACCACCGGATCAGCAAAGAAGGCGTCCTCGGAAGCGACGATCAGGTCGCACATATTGGCGACCATGAAGCCGCCGGCAATGCAGGCGCCCTGGACCATAGCGATGGTCGGCTTCGGGCAATCCCAGATGCGCAGCGAATAATCGAGGTAGCGCCGCTCCTCGTAGGCATAGCGGTCCTCGACGGTGAATTCCTGCCGCCGCGCCTGGCCCTCCTTGAGGTCATGCCCGGCCGAAAAGTGATCGCCGACGCCGCCGATCACGATCACCCGCACTGTGGGGTCGGCGACAGCCGCGCCGAGCGCATGGTCGAGCTCGTCGAGCAGCACCGAACTCTCGGCGTTGCGCATTTCCGGCCGGTTGTGCATCAGCCGGCGCACCGCGCCGACGTTCTCGACGGCGATCTGCGTGTAGTCCATCAGGCGGTCTCCGCTATCCCGGGGTTGATCCTCAGTGGGTTGCCGTGGATGGTCAAGCCACTGCCAGTTTGTGCTTGCGTTCGGCCGCCGAAGTGAACGAGCATCGCCCCATGCGCTGGGTGTTTGCCGTCTTCGTCCTGTGGGCGTCGGCCGTTCTGGGGATCGCCACCCCTGGAACCGCGCTTGCTGCCGGCGAATCCGTCGATGTCGCGCTGGTCCTGGTCACCGACGTGTCGCGCAGCGTGCATGACGGCGAATTCGACCTGATGAAACAAGGCTATGTCAGCGCCTTCACCGATCGGGACGTGGTGACGGCGATCAAAGGCGGCGTGATCGGCAGTATCGCGGTCGCCTATGTCGAGTTCGCTGGGGCCGGCGAGGTGCGCACGGTGGTGGACTGGACGGTGATCCGCGACGAAGCCTCCGCCCAGGCGTTCGCGACCAAGCTGCGCGCCGCGCCGCGCAGCTTCTGGGGCCGCACCTCGATCAGCAGCGGCATCGACCATGCGATGAAGGAACTCGCCCGCGCCGGCTATGACGCGCAGCGCCGGATCATCGACGTCTGCGGCGACGGCACCAACAACCACGGCCGCGACGTCGCCGCGGCGCGCGACGAGGCGGTGGAAGCCGGGGTGACCATCAACGGCCTCGCGATCATCAACGACAACCCGATCGCCTGGAACCTCGCCCATACCCAACCGCCCGGCGGGCTCACCAACTACTACCGCGAACATGCCACCGGCGGGATCGGCACATTCGTGCTCGAAATCCACGATTTCCGCAGCTTCGGCGAGGCCATGAAGCGCAAGCTGCTCAACGAGATCGCCAGCCTCGGGCCGCCAGCGCGGTTGTAATCCGCGCCGCCCTGGTGCTCCGGGCATTGCCTCCCCATCTGATGGGCTTGCATCGGCGAGGGCGGCATGGCGCGTTTGACACTCCTGGCCGTCGTCCTGCTGGCCACCAGTGCCGCCCACGCCGCGCCCGGCTTCTATGAATTCGACCAGCGGCACGGCGCGATCGGCTTCAAGGTTGGCCATTTCGGCCTGTTCACCTCCGAAGGCGGCTTCGAACTGTTCCGCGGGCGGCTAGTGGTGGACCCTGCCCGGCTGGAGGACACCCGAGTCGAGGTGACCATCGATGCCGCCTCGGTCGCCATCGCCGTGCCCGAGGCGGCGACCATGCTGAAGACGCCTGCCTATTTCGACGCCACGCAACACCCCGCCATCAGCTTCCGCGCGACATCGGTGGAACGGCGGGACGACACCCATTTCCACCTGCGCGGCCAGTTGCGCATCCGCGGCATCACCCGCGAACAAGCGATGGAGATCGCCATCGTCGACCGCCACGCCGATGGACCGGGGAGCGAGGTGGCCGATGTCGTCGCCAGCGGCGAGGTGTCGCGCGGGGATTTCGGCATGGTGGCAGATCGCGGTTTCATCGAGGACGTGGTGCGCCTGCGGATCAGCATGCGCATCCGCATTGGAGCGCCCGCGAATGGCGGCTGAATGGGCGCCGGCGCAGCGCTGGCTGCATTGGGCGACGGCCGGGCTGGTGGCCGCGGGGTTTGGGCTCGCCTGGGTCATGACGTCCGTGCCATTCCGCCAGATGGCGCTGAAATTCTGGCTCTATCAGGCCCATAAATCGATCGGCCTGCTGGTGCTGCTCGCGGTAGTGGCGCGGCTGGTGCTGCGCACCCGGTTGGGCCGGCCGGCGACGGAACTGCCGCCCAATGCTTCCGCCTGGGCGGCGACGGGGCACGCTGTACTTTATATATTGCTGCTCACCGTGCCGCTGCTCGGTGTCCTCACCGCCGATACCGCGCCGTTGCGCATCCCGACGCTGTTCCTCGGCCTGCTGCCGCTGCCGGTGCTGGCGGAGCGCGACCCGGCGCTATTCGCCGTGCTGGTGGCGCTGCATCGGGCGCTGGCGATCACGCTCGTCGTGCTCGCGTTCGGTCATGCCGGAATGGCGCTGCGCCATCACGCCGCCGGGCGTGGCGTAATGGCAGCGATGCGGGGCCGCCACCGCGCGCTTTGACCGCCAGGCGGATTGCGGCGACACTCTGCCATCGCCATCCCCAAGGAGTCACGTCATGGAAATCCGCAACCTCGGGAAATCCGGCCTGCGCGTTTCAGCCATCGGCCTCGGCTGCAACAATTTCGGCGCCCGCATCGACCTCGAACAGACCCGCGCCGTCATCCACAAGGCGTTCGACCTCGGGATCACCTTGTTCGACACCGCCGACGTCTATGGCGAGCGTGGCGGCTCCGAGACCTGCATGGGCCAGGTGATGGGCGACCGGCGGAAGGAGATCGTACTCGCCACTAAGTTCTGCATGCCGATGTCCGATGACGGGCGCAAGCAGGGCGCCTCGCGCCGCTACATTATGGCCGCCGTGGAGGACAGCCTGCGCCGGCTGAAAACCGACTACATCGACCTCTACCAGCTCCACAACATCGACCCGCTGACCCCGATCGCGGAGACCTTGCGGGCGCTCGATGACCTCGTGCGCTCCGGCAAGGTGCGCTATGTCGGCTGCTCCAACCTGCCGTCCTGGCAGGTGGTAGAGGCGGCCTGGACTGCAAAATCGATGGGGCTCAACGCCTTCGTCTCCTGCCAGGACGAGTATTCACTCGTGAAGCGCGACGCCGAGCGCGAGCTGATGCCGGCGGCCCGCGCCTATGGGCTCGGCCTGCTGCCCTATTTCCCGCTCGCGTCCGGACTGCTCACCGGCAAGTATCGCCGCAACGCGCCGATGCCGGATAATTCGCGTCTCACCACCACCGCGCGCCTCGCCGACCGCTACCTCACTGACCGCAACTGGGCGATCGCCGAGAAGCTGATCGACTACGCCGAGAGCCGTGGCCACACCGCGCTCGAACTCGCCTTCTCCTGGCTCCTGGCCCGGGCGCCAGTCGCGAGCGTGATCGCGGGGGCGACCAAGCCTGAGCAACTTGAGCAGAACGTCAAGGCCGGCGGTTGGAAAATGACGGAAGAGGACCTCGCCGAGATCGATCGCATTAGCGCGGGCTGATCCCGCTGCGGGGCCGGGACCACGCTCCCGGCCCCGTTCCTGCCGTCCTGCATGACAAGGTAAGACCATGGCCGAAACGCCCCCCGACCGCCTCTCCAGTGACCCACGGAGCCCTTTCTACAAACCCGATCTGCTTGCCCGCGGTATCGGCGTGCGCTTCAAGGGGATCGAGCGCACCAATGTCGGCGAATACTGCGTGAGCGAAGGCTGGGTGGCTCTGCCGGTCGGCAAGACGGTGGATCGCCGCGGTTTTCCGCTACTGATGCGGCAGAAAGGCCCGATCGAAGTGTGGTTCCTCGACGATCCGCCGACCGAGACCTGAGCCGGCACGGGAATTATTAGCCCATCCTTACAATTCCTTGACGTAGACTAACCGCCCGGTAAACTTCGTGTGAAGTGCATGAAGGAAACGACCATGGCGACGGTGACCTGGATCGGCAAGTCGAGCCTGCATACCGACATCAACGACGCCACCGATCCGTTGAACTGGGTCGGTGGGATCATGCCGCAGCCCTTCGACACCATCATCATCGGCGCCGGCTCTCTTGGCAGCTCGGTGGCGATGGACCTCATCGGCCAGCCCGGCACCGCACAGACAATCAGCAGCAATACGTTGCAGGTAGCTGGAGCCTTCGACACCGTCACCTTCAACAACGTCACCATGGTGTCGAGCCTGGTGACGGCCGGCGATGGCGCCGCGGTAGGCCAGGGCTTCGTCTTCAATATCACCGACAGCTATATCGATTCTTCGTCCTTCACGCTGGGCGACAATGCCGTGCTGAACCTCACCGGCAGCGCCCTCAGCACGCTGCAACTGGTGCAAAACAGCGGCGACTTCGCCATTCGCCAAGCTGGCACGGCCGAGACCCTGGTGGTCAATGCAACCGGAGTCGTTAACAGCGACGCGCAATTCTGGGTGCAACCCGGCGGCAACCTGACAATCAACGTCAGCCAGCTTGGCACCATCGCCGGGTATTTCGGTTCGGAAGGCGCCATCCTTAATTTCGGCGGTACAGTCACTATCAACGGCGACAGCAACACGAGCACGCGGTTCTCCAACGGCGCGTTCATGCTGCTCGAAGGCGCCCAAGGCGCGGCGGTCGATCAGCTCAATGCGCGGATGAACTCTGAATCCGGCCTCATAAGCCTGCTCGGCGAAACCCATGGCGCGACGCTGGACGTCAAAACCAATATGCCGGGCGCCCAGCTCATCAATTTCAGTGACAGCAATGGTTTGCTGAAGCTCGAGTCCAATTTCGTACTGCCGTCCAACTTCAACGTCGTGAACGCCGGCACCACGCTCACCACCACGGTGCTGCAGAACTTCTTCGCGCGCTCCACCGGTTTCCAGCCTGGCGACACCATCCAGCTCGTCGGCGTCAATCCGGTTGGCCTGACCTATAGCTACGGCGCCGATGCCAATTACGGGAACGACGTGCTGACGATCAACCGCGGCACCAGCGAGGTCGCCCGCATCCGATTCCAAGCCGCCAGCCTGGTGCCGGGTACCGGCACGATCGACGGTGCGGCGAGCGGCAACTTCAAGCTCGTCAGCGCTGGCAGCGACACCCTGATCACCCTCGGCAACAGCCAGAACGTCGTCAACGCCGGCACCACCGTTGCGGTGACCGGCACCCTGGCGAGCTGGGGCGGCGTCACCAATGGCGCGACCACCGACTGGTCGGCCGCCAACTGGACCCACGGCAGCGGCGCCGGGGGCATCCCCGGACAGTACCAGACGGCACAAATCTCGCTGTCCGCCGCCGAGGCCGCCGCGGCGAACAATGGCGTGTTCACCAACTACGTTCTCTCCGTCACGAGCCCGCAAACCGCGGGTTCGGTCTCGCTCGCCGACCCGTTCGCGGCACTTACGCTCTCCGCGCCGCTGATGGTGAGTGACCTGACCGGACAAGGTACCGGCGGCGCCTTCGCCGCCGTAGACGGCAAGATCGACATCGCCGCCGGTGGAACGCTGACGACTACTCGCTTGTACCTTTCCACCGATGCCCAGCTCACTCTCGAGCCAGGCGGCCAGTTGGCTATCGGCGGTGCCCTCCCATTCGCGCTGGGCGGCGGGCAGCTCGGGCTCGGGCTCGAGGGTTACGCGCAGAACACCGCCGGAACCATCGCATCGGCTGGCAACATCAGCATCGGGACCAATGCGAGCGCAGGTTTCAACGTGTCCAACGACATTGTCTCGCAGACCCAGACATCGACGGTCTACGGCACGTTGAGCGCCAGCGTGACCGCGACCTACACCCAGATCGGCGGCGCTTTCCAAACCGGCGCGAACAGTTCGGCCTCCAGCCTCTATATCGCCGGGGCGCACACGGTCTACACCGATGCCGGCGGGGATGCCTCAACGCCGCTGTCCGGCGGCATGCTGGTCGGCGGCGGCAATTTGTCGGTCAACGCCCTGGGGACGATCGGCTTCGTCTCCGGCGGCGCCGGGTCGGTGTCGGTCCAAAGCGGGGCGACGCTGAACGATGCCTCCTTCGCCATGATCGGCGCCTCCTTCGGCTCGAGCGGCACGGTATCGCTCGACAACAACGCCCATTGGAACATCGGCCAAGGGGGGGGAACGCCAGTCGGCTCGATCGTGGTCGGCAACACCATCACCGGCTCGGCGACGCTGTGGTCGAGCAACCTGCCATGGCTCACCGTTGGCGCCGGCGGCACCGGCACGCTCAGCGTCAATTCCAGCGTCGTACAGCTCGGCACCGGCGAATTGTTCAACACCGCCAAGATGATCATCGGCGGCGGCAGCACTGCCAACACGGCGGCGGCCGGCGCGGTCTTCGTCCAGGGCCGCGGCGCGCTGCTCGACACCGGCGGCGGCCCGCTGATCGTCGGGCAACGCAGCAACGGTACGCTTTCGGTCGGCAATGGTGGCACGGTGTTGGTCGGCGCGGCGGCCGGCATCACCGATATCGGCTATGGCCTGTCGATCGGCAATCGCAGCGGCACGGTGGGCGCTACCTCCGGCGTGGTCAACATCCAGTCCGGCGGCAGCCTGATCGACGACGGCGATCTCGTTATCGGCCGTGATTCCCAAGGTACCCTCAACATCAGCAGCGGCGCCTTTGCCCAGGTGACCGGCGGCATCTACCTCGGTGGCCTGCTCGCGCTCAACAACGGCACCATCGCAACCACTCCATTCCTGCTCAAGGGTGCCTCGAGCGGGGTGCTTTCCATCAATGGCGGCGGCGCACTCACCGCAACGGCGGGCACGCTCGACATCTGGCAGGGTTCGACCATCAACCTCAGCGCCAGCCAGCTCACCATCGGCAACACCATGCCGGTCTTCGGTGAATTCGTCGTCGCCAGCGGTGCGATGGTGCAGGGCGCCGGGATGATCATCGTCAACAGCATCGACAGCACGCTGCGCAACGACGGCACCGTTCTTGCCGGCGGGCTGACCAGCAATGGCACGCTGAGCCAAGGCGGAGCGACGTTGGAAATCAATGCCGTGCTGGCGGGCAGCGGCATGTTCAAACTTTCGCCATCGTCGGTGCTGCAACTCGACAACGGGCTGCCGATCTCGGCACGGTTCGACTTCGGCACCGGCAATCTCGGCATCACGCCAACTGCCCCGGAGTTCATCCGGGTCACCAGTCCAATCACTTTCCATGGCACGGTCAGCGATTTCTACGGCCTCGGCCCGTCGAACAACCGGATCGACTTCCTTAACGCGGGCTTTCCCGGCGGCAACCCGATCAGCTACACGGCCAACACCGACCCCACGACCGGCGGGACGGTCAACCTCACCACCAATTCCGGCGCGGTGCAGTTCTTCGTCACCGGCTTTCACCCGGGGGGCTTCGCTGCGTCGACGGACGGTGCCGGCACCGGCATCGTCGTCTTCTCCAACGACGCCGCGCCGTGTTTTGCCCAGGGCACACGCATCCTCACCATCGCCGGCGAGCGTCGCGTCGAGGCGCTGCGTGTCGGTGACCTGGTGCCGGTGGCCAACGGCGGCCGGCTGCGGCGCATCGTCTGGACCGGGAGCACGCGGATCGATCTCGACCGCCACGCCGACCCCGCGAAGGTGGCACCGGTGCGGATCGCCGCCGACGCTTTCGGGCCCGGGTTGCCGCATCGCGACCTCGTCGTCTCGCCCGACCATGCGGTGTGGACTGGAGCATCGCTGGTGCCGGCCTATCTCCTCGCCAACGGCATGACCGTGCGACGCGAACCAACCGAGGGCGGCATCACCTACTGGCATGTCGAGCTTGATACGCATGACCTGCTGCTGGCCGAGGGGCTACCAGCGGAGAGCTATCTCGATACCGGCAATCGTGGCTTGTTCGCCAGCGGACCGGGCGAGCGCCCCCTGCACCCCGATCTGCTCGCGGGCCTCTCGGCACGCGGCTGGGACGAGCGCGCCTGCCTGCCGCTGACCCTCGGTGGCGCCGCGCTCACCGCCGCCCGGGCAGGGCTGGCCGTGCGAGCCGCCGCCCTCGGTTACCGGCGCGAGGACGATCCGGCGGTGGAACTCCATGCTGGCGGGCAGGCCCTCACGCGCCAGGATGCCAGCGGGGATCGCGTGGTCGCCCTGGTTCCCCCCGGCACAACCGAGGTCGTGCTCACCTCGCGTGCCGCGGTGCCGCACGAGATCGACCCTGGTCGCGACGATCGCCGCCGCCTCGGCGTCGCCATCGCTGCGGTCCGCTTCGCCGGCACGACACTGCCGCTCGATGGCGCAGCGGGGCTGCACGCTTGTGAAGGGATGATGCGCTGGACCAACGGCCGTGCGGTGCTCACTCTGCCGGCCCAAACGCGGGCGGCGCGGTTGGAGATCGACCTGGTGCTTGGTATGGTCAGTTATCCGGTGGCGGTAGCAGTAGGAAGCGGTTCTTTTTTGAAAAAAAGAACCAAAAAACTTTTATCGGTTTAGCGCTACGCTTATCACGGCGAGCGCGGAGCGAGCGGATAAAAAGTTTTTGCTTCTTTTTTCAAAAAGAAGCGCTTCCTTCACTTTGCCTACCACCACATAAACAATCCCGCCTACGCCAACCGACGGCCAGAAAGACGTTCGAGGACCTTGATCGGCGATTTTTCCGGAGTGGCCATCGCCGCCACCGGAAGGTGAAACGTCTGCTCGAACGCGCAACGCCCAGCGAGGGCGGCGTGCAACACCTGGTCGGTGTAGCACATCCAGGTGGTGCCGGCGGGAAAGACGACGTCGGCCTGTGGGGCGGTTTTCTGGTAACCCGCGTCGAGCTTGCCGGCATCGTGCAGGCCGAGCATGTACTGGTCGTAGCGGGTGCGCCTTCCCTTGGTCAGACCGAGCAGGGACATCGCGAGCGACTGGCCGGGAAACATCCCTCGCACCCGCGGCAGAAAGGCGGCAGCGAAATCGGCGAAAGGCTCGCCGACCCGCCAGCGCCGCAGCGTGCCGTCGGGGGCGGCGTTGTTGAACACACGCAATATGCGACGGCCTGCGGTGGGGCGGGTCGGGAAGGCGTCGACATGCAACCGCCGGTCGTCATGGCGCGGCGAATAGACGCGGCCACTGATCTCGGCCGGGCGGAAGCTCGTCCGCGCCACTTCGAGGTGCGGGGCGTAGGAGGGGAACAGCATGCGGACCAAATGGTCCGCCGTTGAGGCATAGCGGTCCATCATCACGGTCAGGCGTTCGAGTTCCGGGCCGGAATGGCCAGAGCCGCCACATTTTCCGGTGCGCGGGTCATAGCTGACGTTCTTGCGCGAATTGTCGAGCGCGCCGCCGTCGAGGAGCGGGTATTCGGCCTCGTGGAGGCGGAATTCGAGCCCGGGGATCATCACCACGCGGCCATCCTCCAGCGCGGCGAGGGCGCGGGCGCGGTCCTCCTCGGAGACCGGGCCGTTCCACGAGGGAATGGCAAAAGCCTCGATTACATCGGTCGCATTCATCGCCTCGCTCCTATTCCCGCCGCAGCACCTGGTCGTGCACGAACCCCGACAACCCCCCGGCGTGAAAGCCGGCGGTGATCGCCGCCGGATCATACCCGGTTTTCACCCAGTCGAGGAACGTCATCCGGCCCTCGGCGACCGCCTGATAGCGCAGCAGCACCGCATCCAGCACCCCGGCGCGGGAACGGCGGAGATGGCCATGCCGCAGGCTCATCTGCGCCAAGGCGTCGGCGGCACGACCGCCTTGCAGCAGGATGAACACGGCCGCAGCAAAGCCCGCCCGGTCAGCACCGGACTTGCAGTGCAGCAGCGCTGGCTTCTCCGCGGCTTCGAGTGCCTCCGCGAGACGAGACAGCGTCTCGCGTTCCGGCGCCCGCCCGCTCGACAAGGCGACGTCGTGAATGGTGAGACCGAGGCGGGTAGCCTGCGCACGGGACAGCGCGTCCGACCCGCTGCGCGTGGCGCCGCGCAGGTTGATCACGCTGCGCAGCCCAACCATCCGACGCGCCCGGGCAAGCTGTCCAGGCGTGGGGTGGCCGCTGCGGTAGAGAATGCCGGGCACCACCACGCCCCAGTTGCGCCAGATCAGCCGCAAGACGGCATGGTCGACCAACAGGCTGTCGATCCAGGCCAGCGATCGGCCGCGCCGGGTCGAGAGATCGCCGTGAAAAATCGAGTCCAGCGCCTAGGCCCTCGGCAGCATGCGGCGCAGAACGCTGTCGCCCAGGAGGACGTAGTGCGCCAGCGCGATCATCGCATGACCGGCAGCGAGGATGACAATCGCGTCGGTGGCGGTTTCGTGCAACCCGCCGATCAGATGACGAAGGTCACGGTCGGTCGTGAAAGAGGTGAAGGTGAACACGCCGAACACGCTGGCGCCGCGTGCCCAGGCATTGGCGACACCGAGCAGCGCGGCGGCGATGACAAGGGCATAAAGGATCATGTGCACCGCGCGGGCTACCCAGTCGACGATCCCCTCGTCCGGCGCGGGCCGCGGCGTTCCCGCGGCACGCAGGGCGAGCCGGGCGAGGATCGCGGCTCCGGTTGCGACACCGAGGAACATGTGGATCGAGGTGATCGGCCCGCGATGGGCGCGCGGAAACACATCGATAACCTGCGCGGTGAGCCAGGACGCCGCTATGAGCCCCGCGGATATCCAATGCAGCGCAATCATCGTTCGGGAATATCGGAACGTGTCGGTCATTCGTCCTGCATCGCGTTCGGGATCCCAGGCTATTGCATGGACGCTGGCAATCAAAGCGCCATGGACGGCTTGATCAACTGCTGCCGATCAGGATGCCCGTCGCGAAGACGAGGGCGCCACCGAAGCCAACCTGCATGGCGGCCGACAGCGGCGAGGTATCCATGAATTTCCATCGTATCCAGGTGATGATGCCGAGTTCGACGATGACCACCGCTGCGGCGACAATGGTGGCCGTGAGGAAGCCCGGGATCAGGAATGGCAGGGTGTGGCCGATGCCGCCGAGCGTGGTCATCAGCCCGCAGATCAGCCCGCGGATCCATGGCGCGCCACGCCCGGTGAGGCTGCCGTTGTCCGACAGTGCCTCGGCGAAACCCATCGAGATGCCGGCCCCGATCGAGGCGGCCATGCCGACCAGGAAGGCGTCCCACGAGCTTTGGGTGGCGAAGGCGGCGGCGAATACCGGGGCGAGGGTGGAAACCGAACCGTCCATCAACCCGGCCAACCCCGGCTGGATCACCCGCAGCACGAACATCCGCCGCGCCGCCTCGTCCTCGGCGGCACGTACATCGGTTGGAAGGTTCTGTTCCATCAACCGCTCGGCGGTGTGCTCGTGCTGCGCCTCAGCCTCGGCCAGATCGCCCAGTAGTTTGCGGATCGAGGCATCCTGGCTGCGCGCGGCGGCCTGCCGATAGAACCGGGCGGCCTCGAACTCCATCTGCTCGGCTTGGCCGCGCACCACATCGAGCCGCAGCGGCTGGGTCTGCCACACCGGCTTGCGGGCCACGAAACCCCGCACATCCTGCCGGCGGATGAGCGGGATGTGCTCGCCGAACTTCTCGCGATAGAGGTCGATCAGCCAGCGCCGGTGCTCGTTTTCCTCGGCCGCCATGTCGATGAAGACCTGCGCCGACGCCGCGTAGTCGCCCCGCAGCCCCTCGGCGAAATCGAGGTAGATGCGCCCATCCTCCTCCTCGGCGCCGATCGCCAAGGCGAGAACTTCCCTCTCACTCAGATCGCTGAAGTTGCGCATAGGCTGGCCTCCGGTCTCTCCGGTCGCTCCTTACCATGCCGCGGTGCAGCAGGGGAGTGCGGTCAGACCTCGATCAGTGGCGTAGGCGGCGGGAGCAATCCTGCGGTGACGAACTGGTCCGGCTGCGGGGCGCCGGCCACGGTGAAGAGCGGGAGGACACCCGCCCAGACCGGCCACGAGGTATCTTCGGGATTGTCGCCCGGCGGCGCGCTCCGCACTTTGGCGGAAGCCTCGGTCAGTTTCATGGCGAGGATCGAGGTTGCCTTCATCTCGTAGTCGTTGGGCGGGCGCAGCGCGTTCCAGCGGCCGGGGAACAGCCGCTCGACGAAGGTTTTCAACACCGACAGTTTCTCTTCCGGGTCAGTGATCAGCCGAGGGGTGCCGAAGCGCATCACCGAGCGGTAGTTGATCGAGTGGTTGTAGCCGGAGCGGGCGAGCACATAGCCGTCCATGATGGTGGCGGTGAGACAGACCTCGCCGCCGGCGCCATTGGCCCGCACCATGCGGCTGGCGGAACTGCCGTGCCAGAACACCTCATCGCCATCGCGCCAATGCAGCGTCGGGATTACCACGGGTCGGCCAGCGATGATGTGGCCGACGTGGCAGTGGCTGGCCGCATCGAGGATCGCATGGAGCGACTCGCGGTCATATTGCCCGCGCTCGTGCATGCGCCGCAGGCGGGTGAAATCGGTAGGGGCTGTGTTTTCCATGATGGAAGCATGCCCGCAGATTGGTCTGACGGGTAAGTCCGATCGGCTGTGTCGGCGCTATACCAATCTAGGCCGGTAGTATCCCATGCTGACGGAGGAAGCCAAGCAGCGACAGCAGCGGCAATCCAAGGATCGCAGCGTGTTCACCTTCCACCGTATCGAACAACTGCACACCTGGCCCTTCCAACCGGTAGGCGCCAACGGTGCTGGTCACGTGATCGGCCTCAGCCGCGAGATAGGCATCGAGGAAAGCGTCGGAGAATGGCCGCATCCGTAGCCGCGGCTTGGCAACATTGTGCCATATTCGTTGGCCCTGGCGCAGGCACAGAACCGCGGTGACCAACGTATGGGTCTTGCCGCGCAAGGCCACGAGTTGCTCGCGTGCGCCCGCGACGCCCGTCGGCTTGTCAAACCAGACATCCCCGCAAACCAGCAACTGGTCACAACCAATCACCAACGCGTCGGGATCGCGCGTGGCGATGCGGGTGGCCTTGAGTTCGGCCAGCAGCAGGGCGGTATCCTCGGCCGACATCCCGTCCGCACGGGCGGAACGCTTGATCTCCGCCTCGTCGATCGCCGCTGCCTTCACCTCGAAACGCAGGCCCGCAGCGGTGAGCACCGCGTGGCGGGCGGACGACGCGCTTGCCAACACAAGGCGGGGCTCCGCGGATTGCAGCATCATGGCGGTGCCTCGGCGGCCTTCTGGCGGCGATTGTGCCAGGCGTCGATCAATTGCACGACCGTTGCCGCGGTCTCCTCGATGGAACGGCGGGTTACATCGATGACCGGCCAGCCGCGGCGGGTGCAAAGCCGACGAACCCACAGAATCTCGGCCTTGACGGCGTCCTGATCGACATATTCGCCGCTGTCATGCCGCGGCGCCGGCGCATGGTTGCCGCCGATCATGCGCAGCCGATGGCGGCGGATGTCGATCAAGACCTCGGCATCGATGGTCAGGCCGATCACCGGGCAGTGCGGGTTGGCCAGCACCTCGGGCTCGCCCAACGCCGGCACCAGCGGCACGTTGGCCGCCTTGATGCCGCGATTGGCGAGATAGAAGCAGGTAGGCGTTTTGGAACTACGGGAGACCCCGACGAGGATGACATCCGCCTCCTCGATGCCGGCCTGGGCCTGGCCGTCATCATGGGCAAGCACGTAGTGGATGGCGTCAATACGTTTGAAGTAGTCGGAATCGAGCACGTATTGCCGGCCGACGCGGGCCGAGGCCTGTTCGCCGAAATGCTGCTGGAACACGCTGAACACCGGATCCAGCACATGCACGACGGGCTGGCCGAGGCGCTGGCACGCCATTTCGAGTTCGGTCCGCAAGCCCTTTTCCATCAATGTCGATAGCACCGGCCCGGGCTCGGACTCGATGCCCTCGATCACACGATGGAGTTGGAAGCGGGTGCGGATCAGACTCCAGCGATGATAGACGATCTGCGAGTCCTCGAACTGCGCCACCGCAGCGCGGGCCACGGTGTTCAGGGTATCGCCAGTGGAATCGGACACCAGGTGCAGGTTGTGCTGGTTCAGCTTGTTCTGGTTTGGCATGGCGCGGAGAATAGCGGGGATAACCGGGATTGGCAGCCCCGTGCCGCCACTGGTTCACGATCAGCGGGGATGAAGAGTACTTCCTCGCCGTCGGGGGACCGGCGTCGTCGCGCTTCTGGGCAAACGAGGATACCGACAAGATACCCCGATTTCCACAGGCCCCACTCACTACAGCCACTCTCTTAAGAACTCTTTTATCTGGTAGAAGGGCGTTGGGTACGGAGCGGGTATGGGTATGGCGAAGACGATTTTGCGGGTTCTGGCGGGCGAGGCGGTTTGGCCGCCGCCGATCTGGTTGATGCGTCAGGCCGGGCGCTATCTGCCGGAATATCGTGCCCTGCGCGCCGAAGCCGGGGACTTCCTCAAGCTCTGTCTCAACCCAGCCCTCGCGGCCGAAATCACGTTGCAGCCGCTGCGCCGCTTCGGGATGGATGGCGCCATCCTGTTCAGTGATCTGCCGATCGTCTCCTGGGCCTTGGGCCAGGACCTTCGCTACGCCGAGGGTGAAGGCCCGGTGCTGACACCGATCCGCGATCGCGCCGGGGTCGACCGGCTGCGGGTTGACCGCGTCGCCGATGCCGTGGCGCCGGTGTGGGAAACGGTGCGCCGGGTGCGCGAGCAACTCGGAGACGCCACGCTGATCGGTTTTACCGGCGGCGCCTTCACGGTCGCCTGCTACATGGTGGAGGGTCACGGTTCGCGCGAATTCGCCGCCGCGCGGGGCATGGCCTACGCCGATCCGGCACTGTTTGGCCGGCTGATCGATATCATCGTCGAGGGCAATCTCGTTTATCTCCGCGGCCAGGCCGATGCCGGGGCGGAGGCGCTGATGCTGTTCGACAGCTGGGCTGGCATGCTGCCACCCGACGAGTTTCGCCGCTGGGTGATCGCGCCGACCGCGCGGATCGCCGCCGCACTGCGCGAGAGCCATCCCCATGTGCCGCTGATCGGCTTCCCCCGTCTCGCCGGTATGTTGCTGGGCGAATATGCCGCGCAGACCGGCGTGCAGGCGGTTGCGATGGACACCTCGATGGACCCGGCGGCAATGGCCAAGCTGGTGCCGGCGCATATCGCCCTGCAAGGCAATCTCGATCCTCTCGCGCTGCTGGCCGGCGGTGCACCGATGGTGGAGGGGGCGAAGCGCATCACCGCAGCCCTGCGTGGCCGGCCGCATGTATTCAATCTTGGCCATGGCATCGTGAAGCAGACCCCCCCTGAGCATGTCGCCGCGCTGGTGGCGGCGGTCCGGGGTGGTTGACGGCGCGGCGCGGGGGGCCATCTCTGGCGGCATGCGTAAACCCAAGATTGCCATCGTCCTGTTCAACCTCGGCGGCCCCGACCGGCCCGAGGCGATCAAGCCCTTCCTGCTGAATCTCTTTCGGGACCCGGCAATCCTGCGTGTTCCGTTCTTCGTTCGCCCGTTCCTGGCACGGATCATTGCTCGTGCCCGGGTCAAGCCGGCGACCGAGAATTACGCTCTGCTTGGTGGCAAGTCGCCACTGCTGGAACTTACTGTGGCGCAGGGAGCGGCACTTGAGGCCGCGTTGCCGGAGATCGACGCCAAGTGTTTCGTCGCAATGCGCTACTGGCATCCTTTCAGCGAGCAGACCGCCAGGGAAGTGCTGGCCTGGGACCCCGACGAGATCATGCTGCTGCCGCTCTATCCCCACTACTCCACCACCACGACTGGCAGCTCGCTGACCGCCTGGCGCGAGGCGGCCTCGAAGATTGGGCTGATGAAGCCGGTCACCTCGCTGTGCTGCTACCATGGCGACCCCGCCTATGTAGCCGCAATGGCCGCCCTGGTGCGTGGCACGTATGATGCCGCCCGCGCCGAACTCGGCCCGGATGGAAAACTGCGGGTCCTGTTTTCGGCTCATGGCCTGCCCGAGGTTATCGTCACCAGGGGCGACCCCTATCAGCATCAGATAGAGCAGACGGTTGCTGCGGTGATCGCGGCACTGGGCATCCCCGGCCTCGATGCAGCGATCTGCTACCAGTCCCGCGCCACGCCGCAAAAATGGATCGGCCCGTCCACCGAGGAGGAACTGGAACGCGCGGCGCACGACAAGACCGCCGTCGCGGTGGTGCCGATCGCGTTTGTGTCGGAGCATTCCGAAACCCTGGTGGAATTGGATGTGGAGTATCGCGAACTCGCCCACAAGCTCGGTGTAGCAGCGTATTACCGGGTGCCCGCAGCGAACTCAGACCCTGGGTTCATCGGGGCACTTGCCGGACTCGTACGCCGTGGACGCGGCCCCGGCCTCTGTGCCGCGGGCGCCATATGCCCGGACAAACACCGCGATTGTCCGCACCGGCTTGCCGGGCTGGAGAAGGCAGCATGACCGCTCTTGAATTCATGTCCGGCCGCGCTTCGCCGCTTCGCCTGGTGATTTTCGACTGCGATGGCGTGCTCGCCGACAGCGAACCGCTTGCTAACCGTGTATCGGCCGAAATGATCTCCGAGGCGCGACTTGCGATCACCCCCGAGGAGTGCGTGCGGCGCTTCGTCGGGTTCAACCTTGAGGCCATGGTGCCGATGATCGAGGCGGACCTTGGCCGTGAACTCCCTCGGGACTGGGTGGAGCGGCTGACCGGTCGGCTGATCGAGGCCTTCGGGCGCGAACTGCGCCCGATCTCGGGCGCCGTCGAAGCACTTCGGGCAATCTCCGTGCTGGGCCTGCCGTGGCGCGTCGCCTCCAATTCAAGCCATGCGGAAATGGCGGCCAAATTCTCGGCCATGGACATTTCCACGATGGTCGCGGGCCGGCTGCACTCCTACACCGATGTCGCCGAGGGCAAGCCGGCGCCCGACCTGTTCCTCGCGGCGGCGGCTGCCGAAGGTGTCGCGCCTATGGACTGCGTGGTGATCGAGGACAGCGTCACCGGTGCGCGGGCCGCCGCCGCGGCCGGAATGCCGTGTCTTGGATTTGCGCCGCACGGCGATGATCCCCGCCTCCGGGAGGTCGGCGCGCATCTGTTCACCTCGATGTTCGACCTGCCAGCCCTGATCGCGGCGGCTCCGCGATGACCCTCGGGTTCCTCGCCCACACCTATCTCTGGGTGAAGGCGTTCCACGTGATGAGCGTGATCGCCTGGATGGCCGGCATGTTCTATCTGCCGCGCCTTTTCGTCTATCACTGCATGGTCCACCCCGGCAGCGCCGAGAGCGAACGCATGAAAGTGATGGAGCGGCGCCTGCTGAAGCAGATCATCAACCCCGCGATGATCGCGACCTGGATTTTCGGCCTGCTGCTGGTGCTGACCCCCGGCGTGATCGATTGGTCGAGTATCTGGCCCTGGGTGAAGCTCGCTGGTGTGCTGGCAATGAGTGCGTTTCACGGGAAACTCGTGGTCTGGCGGCGCGACTTCATGGAGGACCGCAACACCCGGCCGCAGCGCTATTACCGCATCGCCAACGAAGTCCCGACCCTGCTGATGTTCGTCATCGTCATCATGGTGATCGTGCGGCCATTCTGATGCCCTATCGCGTTGCCCTCCCTGATGGCTACGAGATCAGCGACGCACAGGACCGCCTCGATATAGCGTCGATCCATCGGTTCATCAGCGAGGACAGCTACTGGGCCCGTGGGCGTGACCGGGCGACCGTCGAGCGCGCACTGGCCAACTCCCTCTGCTTCGGCCTCTATGCGCCCGACGGCAGCCAGGCCGGCTTCGCCCGTCTCGTCACCGACCGTACCACCGCGGCCCATCTCTCCGACGTCTACGTGTTGCCGGCCCATCGCGGCCGCGGTCTTGGCAAGGCGCTGATGGCGGCGATTTTAGCGCATCCAGACGTGCAAACCATCAGTCGCTGGAGCCTCAGCACCGACGACGCGCACGGCCTCTACGCCAGCTTCGGCTTCGGCCCGCATCCCGATCTGCGCACCCAGATGTGGCGGACACGGCGACCCGGCGAAGGCTGAATCACCCCCAGATATCCCGGTGAGAACAGAATTCTCTCTGGGAACGCTCCGGGAGCATGGAACCACTGTTGTGGGCTGATTCTTTGGGTCTCCATTTCATTTACACAACAAGCCGGACACCTCATTTTTGCGCCTGACCAGCGGCGCCGGCGCTCAAGCCGAACCGCCAGACCGGCGGGACCCAAACCATGAGCCGCATCCATGTCATCCACGAAAACCCCGCCTGGCTGCCTCCGCTTGCCGAGGCACTGGACCGGCGCGGACTCCCTTGGGCGGAGATGTTCCTCCACACCGGCGCGATCGACTTTGCTGCCCCACCGCCGGAAGGCGTATTCTACAACCGCATGAGCGCGAGTTCGCACACCCGCGATCATCGTTTCTCCGCCGAGTACACAGCGAGTGTGCTGGCGTGGCTGACCCGCTGGGGCCGTGTGGTGGTGAATGGCCCGCGGGCGCTCGATCTCGAAATCAGCAAGGTTCGCCAATACGCCGCGCTGGAAACCGCCGGGCTGCATACTCCGCGCACCGTCGTGGTCGCCGGGCGCAATGAGATCGTCGCGGCGGCCGAACGCTATTTCGCCGGCGAACCCGTGATCCTCAAACCCAACCGCGGCGGCAAGGGCCATGGCGTGCAACTCTTCCACACCATTGCGGGGCTGCGCGACTACGTGGCTGGGGATGGCTACGTCGAACCGGTCGACGGCATCCAGTTGCTCCAGGCCTATATCCGCGCGCCGCGCCCGGTGATCACCCGCGCCGAATTCACCGGCCGGCGCTTCACCTACGCGGTGGAGGTCGACACCAGCGAGGGGTTCGAACTCTGCCCCGCCGATGTCTGCGCGATCGGCGAGGCCGCCTGCCCTGTGGGGGAAGTGGAGGGCCGGCCGGAACACAAGTTCACCGTGATTGACGGCATCGAACCCGGCTTCCGCCGTCAGCTCGAAGCGTTCCTGGAGATCGCCGGGATCGACGTCGCCGGGATCGAGTTCATCACCGGGCCAGATGGCGGGCCGCTGGTCTACGACGTGAACACCAACACCAACTACAACCCCGACGCGGAATCCCGGGCCGGCATCAGCGGCACCAACCGCTCCGGCATGGGCGCGCTGGCGGAGTATCTCGGCGGGCGGCTCGCCGGGGCGGCACTCCGCGCCGCCTAGCGGCCGGCGAGGATCGCCTCCTCGACATCGCGGAGGCTGTCCTTGCCGAACCAGATTTCCTCCCCGACAAAGAAGGTCGGCGAACCGAAGGTGCCGCGGGCGACCGAGGCTTCCGTATTGGCGATCAGCGCCGCTTTCACGCCGGCATCCCCGATCCGGGCGAGCGTCCGCGCACCATCGAGCCCGGCGGCATCGAGTGCCGCCGTGATGATGTGGGGCTCGTCCATCTTCAGCTCCTGTTCCCACATCGCGCGGTAGACCGCCTCGACATAGGCCGCGAAATAGCCATCCGCCTCTGCCGCCACCGCGCCGCGCATGATCTGCAGCGTGTTCACCGGGAAATACGGATTGCGGCGGAACGCGGTGAGCCCGTGCCTCGCGATGAAGCGCTGCATCTCCAGCCGCTGATACTCCGGCTTGTTGCGGATACCGGCGAAAGCTTCCCCGGGCGAGCGATTATTGGTGGCGCGGAACACGCCGCCCAGCAGCACCGGCACGTAGCGGAACCGCACGCCGGTCCGCGCTTCGATCGCCGGGATCACCCGGTGTGCCAGATAGGCGTTGGGGCTGCCGAAATCGAAGTGGAACTCAACGGGACGCATGCCGGTCACCATTTCTCCAACGCAGGACGGACATCGAGCTCATGGGTCCAGGCGTCGCGCGGCTGGTGATGCAACTGCCAGTAGACCTCGGCGATCGAGGCGGGATCGACGAGATGCCCGGGCTCGAGCCGCTCGGTCGCCCCGCGCGCGGCGATCCGCTCGCGCACCCAGGCGGTATCGACGCCGGCATCGATCACCAGATGCGCGACATGGATGTTCTGCGGCCCCAACTCACGCGCCATGCTCTGCGCGATCGCCCGCAGGCCGAACTTGGCGGAGGCAAACGCCGCATAGCCGCTGCCGCCCCGCAGGCTCGCGGTGGCGCCGGTGAAGATGATGCTGCCGCGGCCCTGTGGCAACAGCAGCCGCGCCGCTTCCCGCCCGGCGAGGAATCCCCCGTAGCACGCCATCTCCCACACCTTGCGGAACACCCGCTCGGTGGTCTCCAGGATGGGGAAGTTCACATTCCCCCCGACGTTGAAAATCACCGCTGCCAGCGGCGCCGCGGCATGCGCGGCGTCGAGGAACTCCGCGACCTCCGCCTCCACGCGCGTATCGCATTTCAGCCCGATCGCCCGTCCACCCGCCGCGTTGATCTCGGCGACCAGCGGTTCAAGCTTCTCTGCATTGCGTCTGCCGCACACGACGAGATAGCCACCGGCGGCGAACCGCCGGGCAATCGCTGCCCCGATATAGTCCCCAGCCCCGATAATCGCGACACTGGCCTGAAGTGGTGCCGTTCCGGCGCCGGACATTGGCGTTTCCCCTGTACCATCGGATGTTGCGATCAGGTTAATCCGTCGCATTTGATCGGCAGCCTAGCGGCCGACCGCACCGCCATGCAACGTCGCGTGGTGCATGCGGTGGTTGACGCGGTGGCCGCCGCCGCCTACCGTATTGGTGTTCGAGCGCGTATTCGCGTCCTCTCCCCTGGAAGCGCGATCGACCCCCTCCCCTCCGGGACAGTGCTGCCCTCGCCGATTATTCGATCGTTCCGCCCCGCGGACCGCGCGATCCGAGGACAGCAACCGAGCCATCCAATTCCGCTCGAACCTGCCCCTTATCCCCCCTGTCCGACCGGCCCTGCCCGTCGGCATGTTTGAGGCGACCGAATGCATCTCGCCGAACTCAAGGCAAAACCACCGGCAGAACTCCTGGGTTTCGCCGAATCCCTCAACATCGAGAACGCCTCCTCCCTGCGCAAGCAGGACATGATGGTGGCGATCCTGAAAAACCTCGCCGAGGCCGAGCACAGCGTCTTCGGCTCCGGCACGCTCGAAATCATGCCCGACGGCTTCGGCTACCTGCGCAGCGCCGAAAGCAACTACCTCCCGGGCCCCGACGATATCTACGTCTCGCCCTCCCAGGTCCGCCGCTTCGCGCTGCGCACCGGCGACAGCGTCGAAGGCCAGATCCGCGCGCCCAAGGACGGCGAGCGCTACTTCGCCCTGCTCAAACTCAACACCATCAACTTCGACCCGCCCGACCCGGTGAAGCACCGCATCAACTTCGACAACCTCACGCCGCTCTACCCCGATCGCCGCCTCAAGATGGAAATGGAGAACTTCCAGTCCGTCGCCAAAGGCCCGCAGAAGGACATGACGCCCCGGGTGATCGACCTCATCGCCCCCATCGGCATGGGCCAGCGCGCGCTGATCGTCGCCCCCCCGCGCACCGGCAAAACCGTGATGCTGCAAAACATCGCCACCGCGATCGCCAACAACCACCCCGAAGTCTTCCTCATGGTCCTGCTCATCGACGAGCGGCCCGAGGAAGTCACCGACATGTCGCGCACCGTGAAAGGCGAAGTCGTCGCCTCCACCTTCGATGAACCGCCGACCCGCCACGTCGCCGTCACCGAAATGGTGCTGGAAAAAGCCAAGCGCCTGGTCGAACACAAGCGTGACGTGGTGATCCTGCTCGACAGCATCACCCGCCTCGCCCGGGCCTACAACACCGTCGTCCCCTCCTCCGGCAAAGTCCTCACCGGCGGCGTCGACGCCAACGCCCTGCAACGCCCCAAACGCTTCTTCGGCGCGGCGCGCAACATCGAGGAAGGCGGCTCGCTGACCATCATCGCCACCGCCCTCATCGACACCGGCAGCCGCATGGACGAAGTGATCTTCGAAGAGTTCAAAGGCACCGGTAACAGCGAAATCATCCTCGATCGCAAACTGTCGGACAAACGCACCTTCCCCGCCATCGACATCACCAAATCCGGCACCCGCAAGGAAGAACTCCTGGTCGATCGCGGCACGCTGAGCAAAATGTGGGTGCTGCGCCGCATCCTCAACCCGATGGGGCCAATGGATTCGATGGACTTCCTGCTGGACAAGCTGAAATACAGCAAAACCAATCAGGATTTCTTTGATGCTATGAACACCTGACGCGAAGCGCAGCGTAGCGGCGAGGCAAGCGACAGCGGATCGTCTTCGATCCGCGAAAGCGCTCCTGCTTAGGTGATACAGGGGAAGCGCTTCTTTTTTGAAAAAAAGAAGCAAAAAACTTTTCCACTTGCTTCCCCCTCTCCCGTCCTTGCGGGAGAGGGCCGGGGTGAGGGCGCCGCCACCCCGCAATCACTCCCCGCCGAGCGCCCGCAAAACAGCAATCACGCGGCCGACAACTCCGCGGCAGCGAAGTCGCGCAGCAGCCGCAGCATCGCAGAATGATCCGCGTGCCCGCCGCGCAACGCCCCATTGATCGTCCCCGCCACACCAGCAAACCGCCGCAGCGCCGAACCGGCGTCGATATCATTGGCCCCCAACACCGCAGGCGACTCGGCATCGCCCGCCATCAGCGCCTGCGCCGATCGCACGACATAGCGATCCGCCCCCTGCGCATGGTCCAGCAACGCCCGCAGCGCCGCGCCGGACCCCGCCTGGGCCGCCCGATCGAAAGCATAGGCAAACACATGCCCCATGCCGTCGCCCGAAACCACGCCCGTCCGCCGCGCCACATACCGCGTATAGGCCGACGCCCCATCCTCATCGAGCAACCGCCGCACCTCCGCCAGCCCCGCCGCCCGGTCATCCCCGCACTCGGCGCGGAACAACGCCCGCCGCGCTCGCGCGTCGGGCAAGTCGACCTGGGCCGCGGCTTCTGGTACGGCAACGCCGGTCGCCTGAGCTGGATCCGTGAACTCACGCGATAGGTCAAACTGAACCGCCGCCGCGGCTGTCACTGCAAGGCCGGTCGCCTGCGGCGCTCGCGTCGACTGGTGACGCAGCTGACGACGCCCTTCGTGCAGCTGCTGCTGCAGCTCCGCCGTAACCTCGTCAGCCAACCCGGCCGCCTGCCCCGCACGCAGCACCGTCGCCGCACCAGCACGATCCCCCCGCGTATTGTTCATCAGGATCGCGAGGAAATTATATGTATAGGCGTCGGTGGATAGCGCCGCGATCGCCGCCTCCAGCACGGCTATCGCCCCTTGGGGATCGCTCAACCTCCTCGCAAGCACCGTCGCCAACTGGTTGCGTGCCGGCGCATCGCCCGGAAACAGCGCTATCATCTCCCGCAACAGCCCGGCCGTTCCCTGCGGATCGCCGAGCCGCTCCCCCAAGACGATTGCCAACTGGTTGCGTGCGATCACATTGCCCGGGAACAGTGCTATCGTCTCCCGCAACAGAGCCGCCGCCTCGTCGGCCCGACCGGCATGCACCAGCACCGTCGCCAATTGGGTGCGCCACTGCGGGTTCTCCGGGTAGCGCCGAAGCGCCTCCCAGCCGACCTCCTCCGCTGCCGCCAGTGCCCCCTGTGCCTCCAGCCCATCGCGCCACAGTGCCCAGGCGAAAGGATTGTGCGGTTCGAACCCGAGCACCATCCGCCCCAACTCTGCCGCAACCACGCCGCGGGCGGCACGCTCGCCCCCCGGCCCGCTCTCCAACAACCGCATGCCGACATTGCATGCGGTACGAACGCAGTCATAGGTCTCCCCCGTCGCCTCGGCATGGCGCCGAAGATCCGCCATCAGCCGCTCGATTGGCGCCCGAAGCTGATCCAGCGGTTTCGCGATCTCGCGCAAAAGCGTCTTGCGCCGCTCCGCCGGCGGCGGTGACGAGGTGCGCTGGAACCTACCCGCGGAGGGCCGCCGTCCGGGCTTTTCGTGCGCCAGGACCAGGCGTTGGCGGGGCAACCACCATGCCGCGGCCGGAAATGTCCGCCCCGCCCCGGCCTCGGCCCCGAGCCACTTTTCAGTCGCCCCGATCACCTCTTGCACCAGCTTGGGCCAGAATTCCGAGCTGCGCGGATACGCGCTCTCGATCTCGCGCCACCGCGCCAGGAACTGCGCCTGTTCCGGCCGCTACCGCACCGCCCAGCGCGCGATGCCGTGGCACATCGCCTCCTCGTTGGCGTCATGCTCGGCCGCCAGCGGCAAATCCCGCAGTCCGCTGAGCCCGACATCGAGATAGCTCGGGTCATACTGCCCGTTTGGCCCGGCTTCGGCGCAGACGTCCAGCCACAGCGCCATCAGCCGGCGCGGTGCGGTGGTCTCCGCCATATCCTGCGTCAGCGCCAGAACCCGCAGGAACTCCCGCCGCACGTCAAGACCGTCATCGAGTGCTGCCGTTTCGAACACCGCGAACCAGAACATGTAGCGCCGATGCAGGTCCCGCACGGTTTGCGCCGGCCGTAGCCGGCGGATCACGGTCAGCAGTCGCAACGCCAGCATCGCCGCCCGCGGATACTCTGCTGCGTCCCCCCGATCCATCTCCGCCCGCAAAGCCAGCAACACCGCGCCACAGCCGGCGTCGAGCGCCGCCCGCGCCGGATCGTCGCCCGCCAGTCCGAACAGCAGCGCGTGCGCCGCATCGCCCGGCTCCGCCCGCCCATAGGGGTGTACCTCGGCGTACAGCTCGATCAGCGCGCGCACCTCCTCTGCCGGCGACGCGACCAGTGCTGCCAGCCATGGGTGCCGTCCCGTGCCATCCATCCGGTCGATTGAAGCCGCGCTACTCATCCACCTCGTCCGCCATGAAGGCGCCAAAATCCGCCCGCCCCGACCGCGCCCGGACATGGCGCAAATGCGCATCCCGCACCGCGCTCAGCCGCACCGATGCCGTAGGCCCCGCCAAACGATAGACCCGGACCATATGATCCGCCGTGTAGCTTAACCGAGCATGGAGGAATTCACGCACCGCGTCACGCCCTGTTTCCGGCGCGAGGTCCGCGGTGAAGCCGAAGTCCTCGCCGCGCGGCGCCGGGAAGAAGTACTCGTTGCCGCGCGCCTCCAATAAGGTGGGTTTGGCGAATGGCCGTTCAATCGACGTTCCCGCAATCACGTCGCGCGCCAGATACTCCATCAGCGCGAAATACCGCACGTCCTCTCGCGCGACGGCAAAATGGCCAAGCCCGAGCCGCGCTACCAGCCGCTCGAACCAATCGGGCAGGCCGAGGTCGGTCGACACTTCCGATTTGAACGCCGCATAGGCCGGCCGCGCGCCGGCGAACGCGTTCAGGCGGCGGATATTCGGCTCTATCACGCTGGCATCGCGCCTGTCCGGCTGTACTGCGGCTTCGAGCTTGGTGAAACTGAACCAGCTCTCCCGCTGCCAGTCGTCGAGGCATTCGATCCGGATGATTTTTTGGTTGCCCGCCACGCCGGGTGGCAGCAGGGCCAGGTCATTCTCCGCCGAAAACGTGGACGGCACATGGGTTTTCGCCTCGCCCTGCACGCTCCGGTCGAAGTAATAGGCGAGCGCCGCCTGCAAACTCGACTGTCGCGCCGTTGCCGCCTCGAATCCCGCCGTCCGTGCGGCGGATACGTTTTCCTCGAATGCGACGTTGTCTCCCCGCGCGCGCAGAATGGCGTCGCGCGATCCACGCATGCGGTTCAGGTCGTCGCGGAGTTCCCTGCGCTGGAGGTCCATTATGGTTGCCTTGTTGCGGGATGAAACTCGTTCCAGTCCCACTCCGCGTCAAGCCCCGCCCCCGCACTTTGCGAGCGGAACGTCGATCGAAACTGTGGCAAAAGTTTTTCGGTTCTTTTTTCAAGAAAGAACCGCTTCCTGCTTCCCTTCTCCCTTGACATCCCTGATCTTGATAGTTATCTAATAAGTCATGATAGTTTGCACTCCTCCCCCCGCGTCCACCCTGCACGCCGAAGTGGCGGCGCTGGTGGTGCGTATCATGGCGAGTCTTCTGCGCATGATGGGCACCAAGCTCATCGGCCATCGGAACTATGGGCACGGCCCGGCGGTGTGGAATTATCTGATCGGGGGCGTGCGGCGGTTCGAGCGGGTGATGGTGCGGATTGCGGCGGGGGAGGTGTTCCGCAAGCGCAAGTCCCGCGCTGGAGCGGTGCGCAAGCCGCCTGTGGGGCCGCGCCCGGCGTTTCCGCGCACCAAGGGCTGGGTCGGGTTTCTCGGCTGGGAGGTTGTGGGGTTCACCGCGCAATTGGCTTATCAGATGAACCGCCCGGAGGTTGCCGCAATCGTCGCGGCCTCGCCCGAGGCGCAGCGCGTGTTGCGCCCGATGTTCCGGCTTCTCAACATCGATGTCGCCTGCGTCCCGCCGTTGCCGCGCCGCCCGCGCACGCCGCGGTCGAAGAAGGTCTCGACCAAACCGAAGCGGCTTACGCGCAAGGAGCGCGAGGCGATCTTGTGGTACCCCAATTCGGAGGGGAAGCCGATGAAGCTGCTGCCCAGGCGGCTGCCGCGGGATTGAGCTTGTTGGGGAGAGGTGCGTGGTTTTTGTTACAATATCGGTCTTAATATCATGGGTTGCCGGCCGTTAACTGCCGATCGTTGAAGCATCACCGGCAGCAGCGGACATCCGGCGTGCTCGGCCCGGAGCAAAGCTATTGGGGTGGTAGAGTCAGGATCATTCCAGCCTATCGTCCGCGTGAATGCCCGCTCAGTTCGGTCGCCGCCGTGCGGGGCATGGTGAGGGCGAGGGGGGCGGCGCAGAGGGAGACGAGGGAGACCACGAGGAAGGCGGTCGAGAAGTCGGCCAGCAGGGGCGTGGCGTGGTCGGTGATAGTCATGGTGACGGTGAGGGAGGCGGCGGCGATGGAGACGCCGAGGGTCAGCGATATCTGCTGCATGGCGGAGTAGAAGCCGGTCGCCGAGCTCATGCGGTCGCGCGGTACGTCGGCATAGGCCAGTGCGTTGTAGGCGGTGAATTGCAGCGAGCGGAAGAAACCGCCGAACAGCAGGGCGGCGTAGATCAGGAACGGTGGCCAGCCCGGCGTGAACCAGGCGCAGAGCGACAACAGGAACGCCGAGAGGATGGCGTTGAAGACCAGCGTATCGCGGAAACCGAGGCGCTTCAGCGCGGTGGTCGCCGCTGGTTTCATCACCAGCGCACCGAGGGAGCTGGCGAAGGTTATCAGCCCCGATTGCGCCGCGGATTGGCCGAAGGTGAGCTGGAGCATCATCGGCAGCAGGAAAGGCAAGGCGCCGATGCCGATACGGAAGAGGGTTCCGGCAATGAGTGCCACCGCGAAGGTGCGAATGCGCACCAGGGTGAAATCGATGATCGGCCTGGTGTGGGCGCGGGCATGCAGGACGTAGAACGCGCCGGCGACCAGGCCAACGCCGAGTGCTGCGATGCTGAGCGCCTCAGACACCACCCCGCGGCCAAGCGTTTCGAGCCCGAACATCAGCGCGGCAAGAGCAACCGATGAGAAGGCGAACCCCCGCCAATCGAACTTCGCACCGCCGGGCTCGCGCACATCCTCGACGTAGAGGGTGACGAGGATGATGCCGAGAATGCCGATCGGGATGTTGATGGCGAAGATGTAGCGCCAGGAAAAATAGGTCACCACGAAGCCGCCAAGCGGTGGGCCGAGTACCGGGCCGAGCAGTGCCGGGGTGGACAGCCAGGCCATCGCGGAGACGAGCTCGGATTTCGGCACCGTGCGTAACAGCAATAGCCGACCCACCGGCACCATCATCGCGCCGCCGAGCCCTTGTAGGATGCGGGCACACACCAGGAATGGCAGTGAATTGGCGCTGCCACACAGTACCGAGCCGAGGGTGAACACCACGATCGCGGCGCGGAAGACGGTGCGTGTCCCGAACCGGTCGGCAAGCCACCCGCTGCAGGGGATAAACACGGCGAGGCTCAGCATGTAGGAAGTCAGCGCCACGTTCATGTGCGTAGGCTCGGCACCGAAGGCCTTGGCCATGGTCGGCAGCGCGGTTGAGATCACCGTGCTGTCGAGGTTCTGCATGAACAGCGCGCAGGCGACGATCAGCGCCGTCAGGCGGTTCCGCCGCGTGCTGTTGGCCGGGCGATCGGCTTCGGATCGGGACGCGTCACTCATTGCCGCAAGCATCGCGCAATGCCGCGCGGAAGGCCAATCCGCTGATCGGGATGCTGCTCCAACGTCAGGGTGGGGCAGACAGGCCATTGGTGGAGCAGACTGGCTACTACGGGAAGAGCGGTCCGGGTTGCCGTTATCGGCGATCTGACGGATACATGATGTGATAAGTTCAGCCGCCTTGCCGTGAGAGATCGATGAGCGTTCCCCCAGCCGAGACCCCAGCCGCGGCCGAGCCGCGATTCGACTTTGCCCGCGCCGAGCCGCGTTGGCAGGCGGAGTGGGATGCGCGTGGCACCTTCCGCGTGCAGGATGTGCCGACCGACGGCAAGCCGAAATACTATGTGCTTGAGATGTTTCCCTATCCCAGCGGCAAGATCCACATGGGCCATGTGCGCAACTACACGCTGGGCGATGTGGTGGCGCGCTACAAGCGGGCCCGCGGCCATTCGGTGATGCATCCGATGGGGTGGGACGCCTTCGGGCTGCCGGCGGAGAACGCGGCACGCGAGCGCGGTATCCATCCGGCGAAGTGGACCTGGGACAACATCGCGAACATGCGCACCGAGTTGAAGCGCATGGGCCTCTCGCTCGACTGGGACCGCGAATTCGCGACCTGCGACCCGTCGTACTACCGCCATCAGCAAAAGCTATTCCTTGATTTCCTCGAAGCCGGCCTCGCCGAGCGGCGTGAAAGCTGGGTCAACTGGGACCCGGTGGACGGCACGGTGCTTGCCAATGAGCAGGTGATTGACGGCAAGGGCTGGCGCTCCGGCGCGCAGGTGGAGAAGAAGCTGCTCTCGCAGTGGTTCCTGCGCATCACCGACTATGCGCCGGACCTGCTCGCGGCGCTCGACGGGCTCGATCGCTGGCCGGAACGCGTTCGGCTGATGCAGCACAACTGGATCGGGCGGAGCGAAGGCGCACGCATGTCGTTTGAGCTGGCCACGCCGACGGCCGGGATTGGCAGCGTCGAGGTTTATACCACCAGGCCCGACACACTTTACGGGATGTCGTTCCTCGCGGTGGCGCCGGAGCATCCGCTGGCGACCGCAGCAGCGGCGGGGAGCCCCGGAGCGGCCGAGTTCGTTGCGGATTGCCGTAGCATGGGCACCTCCGAAGCGGTGATCGCGACACTCGAAAAGCGCGGCTATGACACCGGGCTGCGGGTAAAGCACCCGTTCATCGAAGGTGCTACCTTCCCGGTGTGGATCGCCAATTTCGTGCTGATGGAATACGGTACGGGCGCGATTTTCGGCTGCCCGGCGCATGACCAGCGCGATCTCGATTTCGCGCGGAAGTATGATCTTGGTGTTCTGCCGGTGGTGTTGCCCCTTGGCGAGGATGCCGTGCGCTTCACCGTCGCCGATAAGGCGTTCGACGGCACGGGGATTATCATCAACTCCGGCTTCCTCGACGGGCTGGAGGCGCCGGAGGCGGCCAAGGGTGCGGTGATCACCGAGCTCGAACGGCGCGGGATTGGTAAAGGCGTCGTGAACTGGCGCTTGCGCGATTGGGGCGTTGGCAGGCAGCGCTACTGGGGCGCGCCGGTGCCGGTGATCCATTGCGCGGCCTGCGGCGTTGTCCCGGTGCCGGCGACCGAACTGCCGGTCGTGCTGCCGGACGACGTGTCGTTCGAGTGGAACGGCAAGCTGCTTGATCTGCACCCGACCTGGAAGCATGTGAAATGCCCGTGCTGCGGTAAGGCTGCCGAACGCGATACGGACACGCTGGATACGTTCGTCGATAGTTCGTGGTATTTTGCCCGATTCTGCAGCCCCCATGCCGATATCCCGGTTGTGCAGGCGGCAGTGAAGCACTGGATGCCGGTTGATCAGTATATCGGTGGCATCGAGCACGCGATCCTGCATCTCCTCTACTCACGCTTCTTCTCGCGCGCCATGCAAAAAACCGGGCACCTCAACGTCTCCGAACCCTTCGCCGGGCTGTTCACGCAGGGGATGGTGACGCATGAGAGTTACAAGCTTGGTGGTGGCGGCAATGGCGCCTGGCTCTACCCCGAGGAGATCGAGAAGCGGCCCGATGGCACCGCATTCCATCTGGGCACCGGCGAGCCGGTGACGGTCGGGCGCGTCGAGGCAATGTCGAAATCAAAGCGAAATACTGTCGATCCCGGGGCCATCATATCTCGTTACGGTGCAGATACGGCGCGCTGGTTCATCCTCTCCGACAACCCGCCGGAGCGGGACATGGAATGGACCGAGGCCGGGGTGGTCGGCGCCTACCGGTTCACCCAGCGGTTGTTCCGCCTGGTCGAGAATATCGCCCCCGGCCCGTACGGTGAAGCGCCGGCCCAGTTCGGCACCCCGGCACGAACGCTGCGGCGGGCCACTCATCGCGCGATCCTGACGGTAACCGAGGCGCTCGAGAGCTTTGCATTCAATGTCGCGGTCGCCCGCATCTATGAATTGTCCAACGCGATCGGTGATGCCGAAAAAGCCACGACTGGTGCCGACACCGAAGGCCTCGACTGGGCGCGGCGTGAGGCAGTGGAAATGGCGGCACGGTTGATTTCTCCTGCTATGCCGCATTTGGCCGAGGAGATCTTCGCGCGCCTCAACCCCGGTGCCTCAGATATCGTCGCCGAATTGCCATGGCCGGAGGCGGATGTGTCGCTCGCCGCGGCCGAACTGGTCACCATCGCCGTGCAGGTGCTCGGCAAGTTGCGCGGTACGGTTGCCATGCCGCCGGGCAGCGCCGAGGCGGATGTGTTGCGCGCCGCGGCGGACGAACCCAACGTGGCGCGGCTGCTGGATGGCAAGCGGATCGTCAAGCGCGTCTATGTGCCCAACCGGATCGTGAATTTTGTCATCGCGGAATAGCATATCCGAACCGACCCCGATGTCCCGCCGCCTGCTGGCCGCGGCGGGGGGATTGGCGTTGCTCACGGCCTGCGGCTTCCGCCCGCTCTACGGGGTGCGCGACAACGGCACAGTCAGCCCGGCCGAACAAGGGTTGGCGGAGATCTCGATCGCACTGATCCCTGAGCGCTCCGGGCAGTTGTTGCGCCAGGCCTTGCAGGCGCGCTTCGAGCGCAGCGGTGGCGGAGTGGCGAAGCGCTATGATCTTTCGGTGGGCTACGGCATCCAGGGCGATACCCTCAACATCGCGCAAACCACCTCCATCCCGTCGCGCCTGCGGCTGGTTGGCACTGCCAACTGGGCGCTGATTTCGCAGGATACGCGGCGGCGGACACTCGCCACCGGCACCGCCCGTTCGGTCGACGGGCTCAATATCTTCGATCAGCAGTTTTTTGCACTGGACATGCAGTCCGAGGCCGTCCAGCGGCGTATCGCCGAACAGGTAGCGGAACAGATGACGCTGCAGCTCGCCGCTTGGTTCAATCGTCAGGCTGCGACCGAGTGACACGATGAAGCTCGATGCGCGGCAGTTCGAGGGATTGCTGCGTGATCCCGGTTCCGTCTCCGTGGTACTGCTGGCGGGTGAGGACACCGGGATGATCCGTGAGCGCGCACGCCGGCTGGTGATAGCGGTGGCCGGCTCCTCCGATGATCCATTCAGGGTGGCTGAGCTTGAGCGCGAAAACGCCTCGGCGATCCCGCATGAAATGGCTTCGCTGTCGCTCACCGGTGGTCGTCGCGTTGTGCGGGTGCGCGAGGCGACCGACACGATATTGCCGTTCGTCATGGCCGTGCTGGAGGGAAGTCCACCTGGTTTCTTGGTCCTTGAGGCGCCAGGTGCGGCGTCGAAGAGTAAGCTGCGGGCAGCGCTCGAGAAGGCGCCGAAAGGCGTCGCGATGGTCTGTTATCCGCTTGAGGGGCGGGCGCTCGAAGCAGAAATCCGCGCCATCCTCGGAGAGGCAAAAGTTTCGGCCGATGGCGAGGCGTTGCGGTTCCTCGCCGAACACCTCGGAGCCGACCATTCGATGACCCGTGGCGAAATCGAGAAGCTGGCGCTTTTCGTTGGACCCGGTGGCGAGGTCGATCTTCCAGCCGCGCAGCAGTGCGTCGGCGATATGGCCGGGCTTTCGCTCGATGATGCACTGTTCAGCGCCACCGCCGGTGATATCGCCGGGGCCGACCGCGCCTTGGAACTCGCGATGGCGGAAGGGGCGGTGCCGGTGACCGTGCTGCGGACCGCCTTGACACATATGCAGAAATTGCAGCGGGCGCGCGCCGCCATGGCCGAGGGGTTGTCGGCCGCCGAGGCGGCCAAAGCGCTGCGCCCGCCATTGTTCTTCCGCCGCGAACCGGTTTTCGTGCAAGCTCTCAATCTATGGTCGTCAGCCGCGATCGAACTGGCCTGCACCCGGCTATGGGAAGCGGAGCGCGCCTGCAAGCGCACTGGCACGCCGTCCGAGAGCCTGTGCCGCAGCGTGGTGATAGGGCTTGCGCAGCGCAGCGCGGCGAACCGGCGGCGCTAGAGCGTTCAGTCCCGGCTCAGCAGGGTGATTAGTCCATCGAGCTGATCGAGGCTGCGATAGCGTATCCGCACGCTGCCGCCGCCGCCATCGAAGGCGATCTCTACCTTTAGGCCGAGGCGCTCGGTGAGGGAACGTTCGAGCGCGAGCGTGTCCGGGTCCCGCGCGCGGCTCGTGCGTTCCGACTTCGGTTCACTTCGTCGCGCCGCGAGTGCCTCCGTCTGGCGCACATTGAGCCCGCGGGAGATCACCGATAACGCAGCCAGGGCAGGATCGGGGTGGGACAGCAGTGCGCGGGCATGTCCGGCAGACAGGGCTCCCTGGTGCACCGCCGCCTGCACCGCCGGCGGCAGGTTCAGCAGCCGCAGCGTATTGGCGACATGGCTGCGGGATTTGCCGACGGCAGTGCCGAGAGCGTCCTGGGTCAACCCGAATTCGTCAATCAACCTCCGGTAGCCGTCCGCCTCTTCTAGTGCATTGAGGTCCTGCCGTTGCAGGTTCTCGACGAGCGCGGCTGCCATCGCCTCAGCCTCCGACAGCGGCCGTACGAGCACCGGAATCTCGTGCAGCCCCGCCCGCTGTGCAGCCCGCCACCGGCGTTCGCCAGCGATGATTTGGTAGTGGCCCGGTTTCTCGGGATGCGGTCGCGCCAGAATGGGCTGCAAGACGCCGCGGGCACGAATGGATTCGGTTAGTTCATCGAGCGCCGTTGCATCCATGCTGCCGCGCGGCTGGTAAGGGCTCGGTTCGAACAGGTCGATGGCGGCTGTCACCGAGCTGCCGCCGCCTGATGGCGCGGCGGCGGCTGCGGCTTCCCCGAGCAGCGCGGCAAGCCCGCGGCCGAGGCGGGGGCTGACTTCCTTGGCACACATCAGGCGATACTTCCAATAGAGCGTTCCCGGTGCAGAACCTCCTGCGCCAGCCGTATATAGGCCTGTGCGCCTGGCGAGCGAAAATCATACACGATTACCGGCTTCCCATGGCTCGGGGCTTCGGAGACACGGATATTACGCGGGATGACGGTTTCGAATACCCGATCACCGAAAAATCCGCGCGCGTCGGCTG
>JAPLOH010000053.1:0-38190 GCA_026400845.1 Alphaproteobacteria bacterium | reverse complement strand
GATCTGAGAGGTTGTTCCTGCGATCGTACATCGTCAAGACGATGCCAAGCAGACGCAGTGCCGGGTTGAGGCCGTGCTTGACGAGTTCGATCGTGCGCGTGAGTTGGCTCAATCCTTCAAGGGCGAAGAATTCGCATTGCAGCGGCACAAGAACGGCGTCGGCCGCGACCAGGCCGTTCAGCGTCAACAAGCCGAGGCTGGGTGGGCAGTCGATAATCACGATGGAGACCGGCCCAGCGGGAGGCGTCGCCCGTCCAAGCGCCTCGCGGAGGCAGTATTCCCGCCGCTCTTCACCGACGAGTTCGATCTCGGCCCCGGCAAGGTCTGGGTCGGCTGGCACGATGGTGAGGCCGGAGATGGCGGTTTGCCGCGGCAAATCCCGGGCGTTGGGATCGAGCAGCAGGGCGTAGGTGCCGCGGGCACGATCATTGCGGCTGATGCCAAGACCGGTTGAGGCGTTGCCCTGGGGATCGAGGTCGATCAGCAGGACCTGCTGCCCCGCAGCGGCAAGGGCGGTGGCGAGGTTGATGGTCGTCGTCGTCTTGCCCACGCCACCCTTCTGGTTGGCGACCGCGATGACGAGTGGCCGTCGCGTGCCGTGATCGGGTTGCCTAGGAGCCTGCACGGGCAATTTCTCTGATTCTCAGAATTGTTGACGAAGGATCGTTGGGGCTTTGAATGCGTTCGACCTGCATGTGCCAGTGATGTTCCGCCGCGGTCAATTCCTCCTCCGCTGTTCGTCCCTTCGGAAAGACACAAATGCCGCCTGGTGCGAGAAATGGTGTGGCGAGATCCAATAATCGATCGAGCGGTGCCAGGGCGCGGGCGGTTAGCAGTGGCGCGGGTTCGATGCGAAGCGTCTCAATGCGGGCACAATGGACGGTGGCATCTGCTTGGGCGGCACGAATGGCTTCACGGAGGAATGCAGCCTTGCGCTGGTCCACCTCGACCAGGTCGAACCGCCATCCGGTGGCAATTGCGAGCACCACGCCGGGGAACCCTCCGCCGGAGCCGAGATCGATCGCGCGCGAGGCGTGCGCCGGCAAAGCCGGCAGCAGGGCCAGTGAGTCGATTACGTGGCGGTCCCATATCTGGGTCTCGTCGCGGCGCGAGATCAGGTTGATTGTGCTGTTCCACTTGAGCAGCAGGTCAACGAATCGTCGCAGCCGTTCCTCCGTTTCACGTGAAACGCCGAGCGCTGCCAGCGGATCGCGTTTCACGTGAAACCACCGGATCGCGGAGGCGCGCGCCGCGCATGGCCCATCAACGTGGAGAGTGCCGCGGGCGTCATCCCCTGGATACGCGCCGCCGCGCCAATCGATGTCGGGCGTACAAGCGCCAACTTCTCCCGCAACTCAGCCGAAAGGCTTCCGAGCGTCGCAAAATCCATCGTCGCGTCCAGCGCGAGCCCCTCCTGCCGCCGGAACGCCGCAATATCGACCTCCTGACGCTTCAGGTAACCGGAGTAGAGCGCGTCGCTCTCCACAATCGTCCGGAGCCGCGCAGGTACCTCAGCGAGCCAAGGCGCCAGCGCGGTGACCGACGCCGCATCGACATCACTCGAAGCGAGAAGATCGAAAATCGATCGCATCCGCCCATCCGCGCGGACCGTGATGCTATGCCGGTGAAGTTGCTCGGGCGAAAATGTCGCGGCGATGCAGCGCGCCCGCATTGCATCGACCATCGTGCTGTCGCGAAGATGACGCTCAATGCGGTGCGATCCGACGCAACCCCAGGCCGCTCCGAGGGCGGTGAGCCGCATGTCGGCATTGTCCGCCCGAAGGCTCAGCCGGTATTCGGCCCGCGAGGTGAACATCCGGTATGGCTCGGTGACCCCTTGCGTCGTCAGGTCATCGATCAGGACGCCAATATAGGCCTGGGACCGATCCGGCGACACAGACTCCAACCCGGCGCAGCGGCGGGCGGCGTTGATGCCGGCCATCAGCCCCTGCGCCGCGGCCTCCTCGTAGCCTGTGGTCCCGTTTACCTGCCCGGCGAGAAACAGCCCCGGCAGTGCCTTGAGTTGGAGCCCCACCGTCAAGGCCCGTGGATCGACATAATCGTACTCGATCGCGTAGCCCGGCCGGATCATCCGCACTTTAGCGAGACCGGGTATCGTCTCAAGCAACGCCTGCTGCACATCGGCCGGCAGACTGGTGGAAATGCCATTTGGATAAATTGTGTCGTCGTCCAGCCCTTCCGGCTCCAGAAACACCTGATGGCGCTCCCGTTCGGCGAAGCGCACCACCTTGTCCTCGATAGACGGGCAATAGCGCGGTCCCCGCCCGGCGATATGCCCGCCATAGACCGCCGAACGCTCCAGATTGGCGCGAATAACCGCGTGGGTCTCCGGCGTGGTGGACGTCACCCCGCAAGCGATCTGTGGATTGTCGATTGTGGTCGTAAGCAGACTGAACGGCTCCGGCACCGCATCGCCCCAGTCCTGATCGAGCCCGGACCAGTCAATGGTGCGACGATCGAGCCGCGGTGGCGTGCCGGTCTTGAGGCGGCCCATCGGCAGGCCGAGCGCCTCGAGGCGCAGCGCGAGCCCGAGCGAGGGCGCCTCGCCGACACGGCCGGCCGCGCTGCGTTCGTGGCCGATATGGATCATCCCACGCAAGAAGGTGCCCGCCGTCAGCACTGCGGCACCGCAGGCGAGCCGCGTACCGTCGCCGCAGACCACCGCAGCGAGCCCGCCCTGCCCATCAAGCACCAGATCCTCAACCGCGGCCTCGATGATCACGAGCCCCGGCTGCGCCGCCAGCAGGTCCTGAATCGCGCGCCGATACAGCTTGCGGTCCGCCTGGGCGCGCGGGCCACGCACCGCCGGGCCCTTGCTGCGGTTGAGCATTTTGAAGTGAATGCCGGCGCGGTCCGCCGCGATCCCCATCAGACCATCGAGCGCGTCGATCTCGCGCACCAGATGGCCCTTGCCGATCCCGCCTATCGCGGGATTGCAGGACATTTCGCCAATCGCGGCGCGGCGATGGGTGACGAGCGCAGTCCGCGCGCCCATCCGGGCCGCCGCGGCCGCAGCCTCGCAGCCTGCATGGCCGCCGCCGATCACCACCACATCGAACCGCTGATCCATGTCCCGCTACCCGATCCCGCTGCTACTTGCCGATACAGAACTGTCGGAACACGGAATCGAGTACATCCTCGACATGCACCGCCCCGGTCAGCCGTCCCAGGTCCTGCACCGCCATACGCAAATCCTCACCCCGTAATTCCGCCACATCAGCCAGCAACGCCCGGCGGATACACTCCAGCGCCGCGCCGACCGCCGCGCGATGCCGTGCCCGCGTTAACGCCGGGGGCCCCGCCGCATTCGCCAAACGCTTCGCCGCAACCGCCAAGGCCGCGCGCAGTGCCGGCATTCCAGCCCCAGTCAACGCGCTGACCACCAACCCCGCGGCCCCATCATGGGATAGCACATCGCCCTTGCCGAGCACATGGAGGAATGCCCCCTCCGGCATCTCAGCAGCAACACCCTCATCGACGCGGATGACAAAATCCGCCTCCTGCGCCCGTGCCCGCGCGCGGCGGATCCCCTCCGCCTCTATCGCGTCGGCCCCTTCGCGCAGCCCTGCGGTGTCGAGCAACGTCACCGGCACGCCGGCGAGCACTATGCGTGCCTCGATCACATCGCGCGTCGTCCCCGGTTGCGGCGAGACGATCGCCACCTCCCGCCCCGCCAACGCGTTCATCAGTGTGGACTTGCCGACGTTTGGCGGACCAACAATGGCGAACACCAGCCCGTCGCGCAGACGTTCGCCCCGGCCGCCATCTTCGAGATGGCTCGCCATCTCGCAAGCCAGCGACCCGAGTTCCGCGACGATCGCCAACTCCACACTATCGGGGATGTCCTCGTCGGGGAAATCGATCATCGCCTCTTGGCGGGCGAGCTGCGACAGCAAGCGAGCGGACCAGTCCCGATAGATCGCACCGAGCGCGCCGCCCATCTGCAGCAGCGCCTGGCGTCGCTGTTCGGCCGTCTCGGCGGCAATGAGGTCGGCGATCGCCTCGGCTTCCAGCAGGTCGATGCGCCCATTGAGGAAGGCCCGCTCGGTGAACTCGCCTGGCTCGGCTGGGCGCGCACCGGCGGCAACGAGTGCTTCCGCCACACCATCGATCACCGCCGGGCCGGCATGGAGATGCAGCTCCGCGCTGTCCTCGCCGGTATAGCTTGCCGGTGCGGCGAACCACAGCAGCAGGGCGCGATCCAGCAGGTCCCCCCCGGCGTTGCGCACCGGGCGCAGCGAGGCGACACGCGGCGGCGGCAGCGGGCCGCACAGCGCTTCGGTTACCACTTGTGCTCCGGGGCCCGAAAGCCGCATGACGGCGATCGCCGCCCGCCCGGCCCCGCTGGCCAGCGCAAAAATAGTGTCGGTATTCAAAGTCTTAGAGCCTCATTCGGCAGGCAGCATGAGCTCCACGACGCGCTGTCCGTCACGCACATGGCGTTCCAGAACCAGATCGACATCGGAGTTAGACTCGATTTTGTACCAAATCCCTTCCGGATAGATCACCAGGCACGGCCCGAGTTCACAGCGATCGAGGCACCCAGCGAGGTTCACCCGCACGCGCGCGAGGCCCATTTCCTTCGCGCGCGCCTTCATGTAGTCGCGCAGCTTCTCCGAGCCGCGCGCGGCGCAAGACCCACGTTTGTGCCCGTCGGGCCGGCGGTTGCAGCACACGAAGAGATGCGCCTCGAAATACGGCTGGCTCTCGCCCGCAGCCTGATCGTCCACCATGTTGCCCCCTTTCCGCGCCGCCGGTGTCGATCGTCACCTGTCCATCCGCGAGAAAATCCCTATCTGCGATGCAGCCGCCCGATGCAAGGACCAACCATGCCGCCCGATGCAAACCTCCTGCGCCACGAAACCTCGCCCTATCTGCTGCAGCACGCCGACAACCCAGTGCATTGGCGGCCCTGGGGCCCGGCGGCGCTGGCCGAGGCCAAGGCGACCAACCGGCCAATCCTGTTGTCGGTCGGCTATGCTGCCTGCCACTGGTGCCACGTGATGGCGCACGAATCCTTCGAGGACGCCGCGACGGCGGCGCAGATGAACGCGCTCTACGTCAACATCAAGGTCGATCGCGAGGAGCGCCCGGACATCGACCATCTCTATATGTCCGCGCTGCATGCCCTTGGTGAACAGGGCGGCTGGCCGCTCACCATGTTCCTCACCCCCGACGGTGCGCCGTTCTGGGGCGGCACGTACTTCCCGCCGGAGCCGCGCTGGGGCCGGCCTTCGTTCCGCCAGGTCCTGAACGGTGTGGCCGAGGCGTTTCATGCCGACAATGACGGGATAGCCAAAAACGTCGCCACCCTGCAGCGCACTCTGGTCGCCACCTCCGCCGAGCGTCCGGGCGCCATGCCCCGCCCAGCCACGCTGGACCGCGCGGCGGCCACGCTGCTGCGCCTCAACGACCCTGAACTCGGTGGCCTCAAAGGCGCGCCCAAATTCCCCAACCCCGCGATTTTCGGGTTCCTCTGGCAGAACGCATGGCGCAGCAGTGAACCCGCTGGCCGGGCCGCCACCCATCTCCTGCTCGAACGCATGTCGCAAGGTGGCATCTACGACCATCTCGGCGGCGGCTATGCCCGCTACTCCACCGACGCGGAATGGCTGGTGCCGCACTTCGAGAAGATGCTCTACGACAACGCACAACTGCTCGACTTGCTGGCGCTCGCCCACGCCGACGCGCCCTCGCCGCTCTACGCCGCGCGTGCCGAGGAGACCGTTCGCTGGATGACGCGGGACATGCGCGCCGAGGAGATCGCTGGCCTCGCCGCCTTCGCCGCCTCCGAGGATGCCGACAGCGAGGGTGTCGAGGGCAAGTTCTACGTCTGGCAGGAGACCGAGATCGACGCCCTGCTCGGCCCCGACAGCCCCGCCTTCAAATCCGCCTACGATGTCACCGCCGCGGGGAACTGGGAGCACAGCACCATCCTCCGCCGGATCACCCCGCCGGGCAACGCGGCGGCCGAATCCAGGCTCGCCGCCAGTCGGGAAACCCTGCTCGCGGCGCGGGACTACCGCATCCGCCCCGGCCGCGACGACAAGGTGCTGGCCGACTGGAACGGTCTCGCCATTACCGCCCTGTGCCGCGCCGGCGCCGTGTTCGCCCGGCCGGACTGGATCGCGCTGGCCGAGAAGGCCTTCGCCTTCGTGGTCACGCACATGGCGGCGACGGACGGGCGGATCCAGCACGCATGGCGTCTGCGCCGCATCGCCGCGGCGGGACTGTTGGAGGATCAGGCCGCCATGGCCCGCGCCGCGCTCGCGCTCTACGAGGCCACCGGGACGGCCGCGTATCTGGATCGCGCCCGCGGCATCACCGATGCCGCCGACACCTGGTTTGGCGACCGCGGCGGCTCGTATTTCTCGACCGCCGAGGACGCGACCGATGTCCCGCTCGGCCCCGAGGCGCGCCCCCGCACCCCCGGCGACAACGCAACCCCATCTGGCAACGGGGTGATCGCCCAGGTGCTCGCCCGGCTCCACCATCTCACCGGCGGGCCGCGCTTCCGGGACCGCGCCGAGGCGGTGATCCGTGCCTATGGCGGGCTCGGCGACAGTTTCTCGGCGGCCCCCGGCCTGCTCGCCGCCGCCGACATGCTGGAGGAAATGGCGAGCGTGGTGGTGACCGGTCCTGCCGACCACCCGCTCACCCGCGCCCTGCTCGCCGCCGCACTTGCCGCGCCCGATTCCGCCATCTGCGTCCTGCGGGCGCCGCCTGGCACCGCGCTCGAAGCGGGGCATCCGGCGTTCGGCAAAACCTCGCCCGAACCGGCCGCCTATCTCTGCCGCAGCGGGATCTGCGGCCTGCCGATCCACGACGCCGCCTCCCTCGCCGTCGCCTTGCGGAACCGACGCACAAGCGCCGCTTGACATCGGACGGCCGAGACTGCCATCCCGTCGCCACATTCGGCCCCTCCTCAGGATCATCCCCGGCGCGTGCCCCAGCTCTCGCTCCATTCTCCCGTCGGTGACCTCACCCTCTCCGAAGAGGATGGGGCCATCGTCGCCGTCGACTGGGGCTGGGGGCGCGACCAGACCGAGACGCCACTGCTGCAGCGCGCGCGCGAACAGCTTGAGGAATACTTCGACGGCACCCGCCTCGACTTCGACCTCCCGCTCGCCCCTTTCGGCAGCGACTACCAGAAACGCGTCTGGGCCGCCCTGTGTCGCATCCCGCCCGGCGCCACCCGCAGCTACGGCGACATCGCGCGGGAGGCCGGCGGCAGCCCGCGCTCCGTCGGTGGCGCCAACGGGCGCAACCCGATCCCCATCCTCATCCCCTGCCACCGCGTGCTCGCCGGCAACGGCATCGGCGGCTATTCCGGCGGCGACGGCCTGCCCACCAAGCGCTTCCTGCTCGATCTCGAAGCCCACGCCGCCGCCGCACTGACACCGCCCGCCCAAGCACGGCTGCTGTGACGTCCCATCGCGTCCACCCCAAACCCATGGACCTCAAATGACCAAAGCGATCCGCATTCACGCCAATGGCGGCCCCGAGGTGATGCGCTGGGAGGACGTGCCGACCCCCGAGCCCGGCCCGGGCGAGGCGCTGATCCGCCATGGTGCGGTCGGCCTCAACTACATCGACGTCTACTTCCGCACCGGGCTCTACAAATCCCCGCTGCCGACGACGATCGGCATGGAAGGCGCCGGCACCGTGCTTGCGGTCGGCGACGGTGTCACCACCGTGAAGCCCGGCGATCGGGTTGCCTATGCCGGCGGGCCGCTTGGCGCCTACGCCACCCAGCGCGTCATCGCCGCCGATCGCCTGGTGATCGTGCCCGAGGCGATCGACTTCACCACCGCCGCCGCCATGATGCTCCAGGGGATGACCGCGCAGTATCTCCTGCGCCGCACCTACCGGGTCTCGGCCGGCGAAACCATCGTGGTCCATGCCGCGGCCGGCGGCGTCGGACTGATCCTGTGCCAATGGGCGAAGCATCTCGGCGCTACCGTGATCGGTGTGGTCTCCACCGAGGCCAAGGCGGACCTCGCCCGCGCCCATGGCGCCGACCACGTGGTTATCGGCCATGCCGGCCTGCCCGCCGAGGTCAAGCGCGTCACCGGCGGCGCCATGGTGCCGGTGGTCTATGACAGCGTCGGCAAGGACACCTTCATGACCAGCCTCGACTGTCTCGCCCCGCTCGGGATGATGGTGAGCTATGGCAATGCCTCGGGCGCGGTGCCGCCGGTCGATATCGGCATTCTCTCCGCCAAGGGCAGCCTGTTCCTCACCCGCCCGACACTCGGCAGCTACACCACCAAGCGCGCCGACCTCGAACGAGTCTCCGCCGATTTGTTCGACGTGGTGGCGAAGGGCGCGGTGAAGATCCGTGTCAACCAGACCTTCCCGCTCGCCGAGGCCGCAGCCGCCCATATCGCGCTCGAAGCGCGCCAGACCACCGGCAGCACCGTTCTCATTCCGTAAATCCGGCTTGCGGCAGGGCGGGTGGCGCCCACCCGCCCTGCCGGCGCGTCAGATGTGCAACGCCCGCCCGTCAACCGCGAGCGCCGCTTCCTTCACCGCCTCGTTGAGGGTGGGGTGGGCGTGGCAGGTGCGCGCGACATCTTCAGCGGAGGCGCCGAACTCCATCGCCAGCGCGATTTCAGCGATCAACGTGCCGGCATCCGGCCCCAGGATATGGGCGCCGAGGAGCTTGTCCGTCGTCTTGTCCGCCAGCAGTTTGGCAAAACCTTCGACACTGCCCATGGCGCGCGCCCGGCCATTGGCCATGAAGGGGAATTTGCCGACCTTGTATTCGATGCCGGCCGCCTTCAACTCCTCCTCGGTCTTGCCAACCGAGGCGACTTCGGGGGCGGTGTAGATCACGCCGGGGATGACGTCGTAGTTGACGTGCCCGGCCTGGCCGGCGAGTCGCTCCGCCAGCGCCACGCCCTCATCCTCGGCCTTATGCGCGAGCATCGGCCCGGCGATGACGTCGCCGATGGCGTAGATGCCGGGAACATTGGTGGCGAAATGCCCGTCGGTCCTCACGCGGCCGCGCTCGTCGGTGGCGACGCCGGCTTCGGTGAGGCCGAGGCCGGCGGTGAAGGCGCGGCGGCCGATGGCGAGCAGCACGACATCGGCCTTCAATTCCTCGGTCTTGCCGGTTTTCACGGTCTCGATGCTGAGCGTGACACCGTCCTCGCCGGCGGTGGCGCCGGTGACTTTGGTGCCGAGGCGGAATTTCATTCCCTGGCGGGTGAGGATGCGCTGGAACTGGGTGGCGACTTCGCCGTCATTGCCGGGGATCAGGCGATCGAGGAATTCCACCACGGTGACCTGGGCGCCGAGGCGGCGCCAGACGGAGCCGAGTTCGAGGCCGATCACGCCGCCGCCGATGACCACGAGATGGCCGGGAACCGCGTCGAGCTCCAAGGCGCCCGTTGATGTGACGATGCGCTTTTCATCGACGGTGACGCCGGGGAGCGGCATGGATTCGCTGCCGGTGGCAATGACGATGTGCTTGGTGTCGTAGGTGGTGCCGGCGACCTCGACCTTACCGGGGGCGGCGATGCGGCCTTCGCCCTTGAGCCAGGTGATCTTGTTCTTCTTGAAGAGGAATTCGACGCCCTTGGTATTGGCGCCAACCACTTCGCCTTTGCGGGCCTGCATGCGGGCGAGATCGAGTTTTACCCCCTCGACGATGATGCCGTGGTCCTTCCAGGCGTGCAGGGTCTCGGCGTAGTTCTCCGAGGATTGCAGCAACGCCTTGGAGGGAATGCAGCCGACATTGAGGCAGGCGCCGCCGAGGGTGTCCCGCTTTTCGACGCAGGCGACTTTCATGCCGAGTTGCGCGGCGCGAATGGCGCAGACGTAGCCGCCGGGGCCGCTGCCGATGACGATGAGGTCAAAATTCTCGCTCATGGCTTAGACCCCCAGCAACAACCTACGCGGATCCTCGATGCTCTCCTTGACTCGCACGAGGAAGGACACCGCCTCCTTCCCGTCGATGATGCGGTGATCGTAGGAGAGGGCGAGGTACATCATCGGGCGGATTTCGATCTTGCCACCTATGGCCACCGGACGGTCTTGGATTTTGTGCATGCCGAGGATGGCGGATTGTGGCGGGTTGAGGATGGGGGTGGACATCAGCGAGCCGTAGACGCCGCCGTTGGTGATGGAGAAGGTGCCGCCGGTGAGTTCGTCGAGCTTGAGCTGGCCGTCGCGGACGCGTTTGCCCATGTCGGAGATGGTTTTTTCGATCTGGGCGAAATTCATCTGGTCGGCATGGCGCACGACGGGAACGACAAGGCCGGAGGGGCCGCCGACGGCGATGCCCATGTGGACGAAGTTCTTGTAGACGATTTCGTCACCGTCGATCTCGGCGTTGACGGCGGGGAATTCCTTGAGGGCCTCGACGCAGGCGCGCACGAAAAACGACATGAAGCCGAGGCGGACGCCGCCGTGCTTTTTCTCGAAGGCGTCCTTGTAGTCCGCGCGCAGCGCCATGACGGCCGACATATCCACCTCGTTGAAGGTGGTGAGCATGGCGGCGGTGTTCTGCGCCTCCTTGAGGCGGGCGGCGATGGTGCGGCGCAGGCGGGTCATCTTCACCCGCTCCTCGCCGGATTGCGGCGCGCGGGCGGGCTTCGCGGCGGGGGCCGGCACGGAGGCGGCGGGCGGGGGATTGGCCGCGGCCTGGCTGAGGAAGGCCAGCACGTCGCCCTTGGTGATACGGCCGGCTTTGCCGGTGCCCTCGCCGATCTGGCCCGGGGTGACGCCACTTTCCTCGATCATCTTGGCGGCCGCGGGGAGCGGGGCATGCTTGGGTGCGATGTCCGCCGTGGGTGTGGCCGGGCGGGCGACCGGGCGGGAGGGCGTCGGCGGCGGATTGATCCCGGCGGCGGGGTTAGCGGCGGGGCGCGCATGCTCCTGCGCGCGTGGCGCGCCCGCACCTTCGGCGACGACACCAAGCAGCGCGCCGACACCAACTTCGCCGCCCTCGGCGACGACGATCTCGATCAGCACGCCGGCGAAGGGGGCGGGGACCTCGACGGTCACCTTATCGGTTTCGAGCTCAACCAATGGTTCGTCGGCGGCGACAGCGTCGCCAGCCTTCTTCAGCCAGCGCGCCACCGTCGCGGTAGAAACGCTCTCGCCGAGGCTCGGCACCTTGATATCAAATGACATGCTGAAAACTCCGGTTCTGGAGTGAATAATCTCAATCGAGCGCCAGCGCCGCGGCGACCAACGCCGCTTGCTCGGCGGCATGGGTCTTGGCGAGGCCGGTGGCGGGGCTGGCTGCTTCGGGGCGGCCGACATAGGCCGGGCGCTTGGCGCGGATGTCGAGCCCGCCGAGCACCTTCTCGATACGGCGATCAACGAAGGTCCAGGCGCCCATGTTCTCCGGCTCCTCCTGACACCACACCACCTGCGCCTCGGGGTATTTTTCCAACTCGCGCGGAAGCGCTATCACCGGGAAGGGATAAAGCTGTTCGACCCGGACGATGGCGATGTTGCGGATATCCCGTGCCCGGCGCTCGGCGAGCAGGTCATAGTAAACCTTGCCGGTGCACAGAACGACGCGGCGGATTTCCTCGGAGGGCGCCAGGGCATCGATCTCGCCGATGACCGGGCGGAAGCCGTGGCCGGGGGTGAACTCGTCGAGCGTCGAGACCGCGAGCTTGTGGCGCAGCAGGGACTTCGGCGTCATCAATACCAGCGGCTTGCGGTAGTTGCGCTTCAACTGCCGGCGGAGCGCATGGAAGTAGTTGGCGGGGGTGGTGAGGTTGGCCACCACCATGTTGCGCTCGGCGCAAAGTTGCAGATAGCGCTCGGGCCGCGCCGAGGAGTGCTCCGGCCCCTGCCCCTCATGGCCGTGCGGCAGCAGCATCACCAGCCCGGACATACGCAGCCATTTGCTTTCGCCCGAGGCGAGGAACTGGTCGATGATTACCTGGGCGCCATTAGCGAAGTCACCGAACTGGCCCTCCCACAACACCAGCGTGCGCGGGTCGGCCAGGGTGTAGCCGTATTCGAAGCCGAGGACGCCGACCTCGGAGAGCAGCGAATTGTAGATCTCGATCTTTGCCTGTGACGTGTCGATGTTGTTGAGGGGCACGTATTCGTTCTGGTTGCCCTGGTCGACCAGCACGGCATGGCGCTGGCTGAAGGTGCCGCGCTGAACGTCCTCGCCGGAGAGGCGGACACGGTGGCCGTCGAGCAGCAGCGTGCCGAAGGCGAGCGCCTCGCCGGTCGCCCAGTCGATCCCCTCGCCGGTCTCGATTGCGGCGCGCTTGGCTTCGAGCTGGCGGATGATTTTCGAATTGACCTCGAAGTTGGCCGGCGCGCGCGAAATCGCCATGCCGACGCGGCGGAGCTGATCGAGCGGCGCGGCGGTCTGAAGTTCAACCTGGGCCTCCGGGCTTTCCGGCTGGTTGCCGGGGACGGCGAGGCCGGACCAGTGGCCTTCGAGCCAATCGGCCTTGTTGGGCTTATAGGCCTGGGCGGCCTGGTAGGCGGCGTCGAGCGTGGCGATGAAGCCGTCCCACATGCCCTTGGCGTCATCGGCGCTCACCACGCCATCGGCGGCGAGCCGCTCGGCATAGAGGGTGCGAGTGGTCTTGAGGTCCTTGATCGCGCGATACATGATCGGCTGGGTGAAGGCCGGCTCATCGGTCTCATTGTGGCCGTGGCGCCGGTAGCAAACGATATCGAGCACGAAGTCGGTGGCGAATTCCTGACGGAATTCGGCGGCCATCTGCGCGCACCACACCACGGCTTCGGGGTCGTCGCCGTTGACGTGCAGGATCGGCGCCTGGATCGACTTGGCGACATCGGTGCAATAGAGGCCCGAATAGGCATGGGCCGGCACGGTGGTGAACCCGATCTGGTTGTTGACCACCACATGCACGGTGCCGCCGGTGCGGTAGCCGATGAGTTGGCTCATCGCGAGGGTTTCGTAGACCAGTCCCTGGCCGGCGAAGGCGGCGTCGCCATGCATCAGGATGCCCATCACCGAGCGACGCGCGCGGGTATCGCCGGCCATGTCCTGGCGGGCGCGCACCTTGCCGACCACCACCGGATCCACCGCTTCGAGGTGGGAGGGGTTGGGTTGCAGCGAGAGATGCACCATGTGGCCGGCGATCTCGATGTCGGTCGAGGTGCCGAGATGGTATTTCACATCGCCGGAGCCCTGCACGTCGTCGGGCTTGAAGGAGGAACCGCCGAATTCGCTGAACAGCGCGGCGTATGGCTTTTTGACGATGTTCACCAGCGTGTTGAGGCGGCCGCGATGGGGCATCCCGATGGCGATCTCGCGCACACCGGATTTCGCCGCCGTCTCGATGATCGCCTGCACGGCGGGTATCGCCACCTCGGCGCCTTCGAGACCGAAGCGCTTGGTGCCGACATAGCGGCGCTGGCAAAAGGACTCGAGCCCTTCCGCCTCGGTGAGCTGCTGCAGGATGGTCTTCTTGGCGCCGCGCCCGAAGGCGGTGCGCCACGGCGCACCTTCGACGCGGCGCTGGATCCAGGCCTTCTGGTCGGGGTCCTGGATATGCATGAACTCGACGCCGATCGGGCCGCAATAGGTCTCGCGCAACACCTGAAGCATCTGCCGCGGGGTGGCGGTTTCGAGTCCGAGCACGTTGTCGATGAACACCGGCCGGTCCATGTCGGCGGGGCCGAAACCGTAGGTAATCGGGTCAAGCTCGGGATGCTGGGTCGGGACCTGAAGGCCGAGCGGGTCCAGCTTCGCCTGAAGATGGCCACGCACGCGAAACGTGCGGATCATCATCAGGGCGCGCAGGCTGTCCTTGGTGGCGGCGCGCACGGTGTCCGACGTCGCTGGTATCGGCTGGGCCACTCGGCGCTCGATGACGGGGCGTTCGGGTGGGGGCGCTGGGGTTGGCACCGCCTCACGCGGCGCCCAGGATGCGCCGGAGGCATCCATCAGCACGGCGCGGGCCTCGTCGTCCATCGCGTCGAACACGGCGGAGAAGCCGGGATCTACGGATGCGGGATCCACGGTCCATCGCGCATACATCTCGGCAATGAACGCCGCATTCGCCCCACTGAAAGCCGAAGCAAGAACATCAACACCGGCCATGGCTGATCCCTCATGTGCTGGCCGCCGTAAGGACGGCGCGCCGTCTCGAACAATTCTGTACGCCCTGGTACACGCCGGAACACGCGCCGGTGACAGGAACATTTATGCCCGCCGATTCGTTAGCGGCGGCTTTCTTGTCCGGCGCGGCGGCTTCGCCGTGCGACCCCCGCAATCAGCCTCGCAACGCCTCGACCATGGTGCTGCCGAGCGCCGCGGGGCTTTCGGCGACGTGAACGCCGGCCTGGCGCATGGCTTCGAATTTCGCCGCCGCGGTGTCATTGCCGCCGCTGATCACCGCCCCGGCATGGCCCATGCGGCGGCCCGGCGGGGCAGTGGCGCCGGCGATGAAGCCGACTACGGGCTTCTTCACCTTGTTGCCAGCAATGAACGCTGCGGCATCGATCTCGCTCTGCCCACCGATTTCACCGATCATGATGATGGCTTCGGTCTCGGGGTCGGCGAGGAACATCTCAAGCACTTCGATGAAATCGGTGCCCTTCACCGGATCACCGCCGATGCCGACGCAGCTCGACTGGCCAAGCCCCGCCGCGGTGGTCTGCGCCACCGCCTCGTAGGTCAGAGTGCCGGAGCGCGAGACGATGCCGATTTTGCCGCGGCGGTGGATGTGGCCGGGCATGATGCCGATCTTGCAGGCATCGGGGGTGATCACGCCGGGGCAGTTCGGCCCGATCAGGCGCGAACGACTGCCCGAGAGCGCCCGCTTGACGCGCACCATGTCGAGCACCGGGATGCCCTCGGTGATGCAGACGATGAGGGCAATTTCGCTTTCGATGGCTTCCAGGATGGCATCCGCGGCGAAGGCCGGCGGCACGTAGATCGCCGAGGCGCTGACCCGGGCGGCCGAAACCGCCTGTGCCACCGTATCCCACACCGGCAGGCCGAGATGGGTGGAACCGCCCTTGCCGGGCGTCACGCCGCCAACCATCTTGGTGCCATAGGCGATGGCTTGTTCCGAATGGAAGGTGCCCTGGGCACCGGTAAAGCCCTGGCAGATCACGGTCGTGTTCGCGTCGACGAGAACGGCCATCAGGCGGCATCCTTCACGGCTTTGACCACTTTTTCGGCGGCGTCGGCGAGATTGTCGGCGGAAATGATCGGCAGGCCGGACCGGGCCATGATCTCTTTGCCCAGCGCCACGTTGGTACCCTCGAGCCGCACCACCAGCGGCACGCTGAGCGAGACCTCGCGCGCCGCGGCGACCACGCCCTCGGCGATCACGTCGCAGCGCATGATGCCACCGAAGATGTTGACCAGAATGCCCTCCACATTGGGGTCGGACAGGATGATCTTGAACGCCGCCGTCACCCGCTCCTTGGTGGCGCCGCCGCCGACGTCGAGGAAGTTGGCGGGCGAGGAACCGTAGAGCTTGATGATGTCCATCGTCGCCATCGCGAGCCCAGCGCCGTTGACCATGCAGCCGATCTGCCCGTCGAGCGCCACGTAGTTGAGGCTGTGCTTGGCCGCCTCGAGCTCCTTCGGGTCCTCCTCGGACTCGTCGCGCAGCTTCTCGATATCGGGGTGTCGGTAAAGTGCGTTGTCGTCGAACGACATTTTCGCGTCGAGCGCGACGATCTCGCCGGCGCCGGTCACCACCAGCGGATTGATTTCGACGATCGCGCAGTCGAGTTGGAGGAAGGCTTCATACATCGCGGTGACGAATTTCGAGAAGGCCGCAACCTGCTTGCCGCTGAGGCCGAGCGCATAGGCCAGCTTGCGGCCATCGAATGGCCAGATGCCGGCCGCCGGGTCGATCGCGACGCGGATGATCTTCTCGGGGTGATGGTGGGCCACCTCCTCGATCTCCATGCCGCCCTCGGTGGAGGCCATGATGGTCACCCGCGCGGTGGCGCGATCGACCAGCAGCGAGAGATATAGCTCGCGGGCGATGTCGCACCCGGCCTCGATATAGACGCGATTGACACGCTTGCCGGCCGGGCCGGTCTGCTTGGTCACCAGCGTATGGCCAATCATCGCCTCGGCCGCGGCGCGCACTTCGTCCACCGATTTGGCGATCCGCACGCCGCCCTTACCGTTCCGGTCATCGGCAAAGTGGCCAGCGCCGCGGCCGCCGGCGTGGATTTGCGACTTCACCACATAGACCGGACCCGGAAGCCTGGCGGCCGCGGCTGCGGCCTCCTCCGGTGTCCAGGCCACATGACCCTCGAGCACCGTGACGCCGTAACCCCTGAGAAGTTCCTTCGCCTGGTACTCGTGGATGTTCATACGGTCAGACCCCCAGCTTCTTGAAATCTTCGATCAGGCCGCGCACCGCGCCGCAGCTCTTATCAAATGCGGCCTGCTCGGCGGGGTTCAACTCCACTTCGATGATCTTCTCGATACCATTTTTACCGATCACCACCGGCACCCCGACATAAAGGTCGGACACGCCGTATTGCCCGGTCAGCAGGGCCGCGCAGGGCAGCACCCGGCGCTTGTCCTTGAGGTAGCTCTCGGCCATGGCGATCGCCGAGGCGGCCGGGGCGTAAAAGGCGGAGCCGCGCTCGAGCAGCTTGACGATTTCGCCGCCGCCATTGGCGGTGCGCGCCACGATCGCGTCGATCTTCTCCTGCGTCGTCCAGCCCATTTTGATAAGGTCGGGGACGGGAATGCCGGCCACCGTGGAGTAACGGGTCAGCGGCACCATGGTGTCGCCGTGGCCGCCGAGCACGAAGGCGGTGACGTCCTCGACCGAGACGTTGAACTCATGTGCCAGAAACAGCTGGAAGCGCGAGCTGTCGAGCACGCCGGCCATGCCGATCACCTTGTTGGCGGGCAGGCCGGACTTCTGCTGCATCACCCACACCATCACGTCGAGCGGGTTGGTGATGACGATCACGAAGGCGTTCGGGCAATGCGTCTTGATGCCCTCGGCGACCTGGGCGATGACGCCGGCGTTTTTCGACAGCAGGTCATCGCGGCTCATGCCGGGCATGCGCGGGAAACCGGCGGTGACGATCACCACGTCCGATCCCGCAATTGCAGCATAGTCGGACCCGCCGGTCATCATGCTGTCGAACCCGTCGACCGGGCCGGACTGCATCAGGTCGAGCGCCTTGCCGGCGGCCACGCCCCCAAACACGTCGAACATCACGACGTCACCGAGCTCCTTGAGCCCGATCAGGTGGGCGAGCGTACCGCCGATATTGCCGGCCCCGATGAGGGCGATCTTGTTGCGAGCCATCAGTGGATCCTTGAGGTAGATAGCAAGGTGGTTTCAGGGGGGCGCAGGAGGGGTGTTTCCAGGGAAACAGCGTCCACCAGGCGCCTATCCGCCCGAAAGGTGCGCGGTCACTAGCCCAAACCCCCAGACGCAGCAAGCACGCGCAACATGCCGGCGCATGCCAATCTACGCCCCCACCCATGAAGAAACCGTTATGGCCGGCCGCCTTGCCGCTGCGTCAAGTGAGATGCTGGAGTGCCAGATACTCCTGGCTCTGCATCTCCTCCAGCCGCGAGGCGGTGCGCTCGAACATCTTGGCATTCTCGCCGCGCTGGTAGAGCTGGTCCGGCATCGCCTCGGCAGAGGCGACCAGCTTCACGCGATGATCATACAGCGTGTCGATCAGCACGATGAAGCGGCGCGCCTCGTCGAAGTTATCGGGCGACAAGCGGGGAATGCCGTCCAGCACCAGGCAGTGGAAATGTGTCGCCAAGGCGAGATAGTCGCCCGCCCCCAGTGCCTGGCCACACAAGGCGGAGAAATCGAACCGCGCCACCCCTTCGGCGGCGATCGGCACCTCGAGCGTGCGGCCCATCACCAGCAACCGCTCCGTCCGGTGCGCTGCGTGGCCGGTCAGTTCGGCAAAGGCATTGTCCAGAGCTCGTTCCGCCCGCCCGCCAGGGGGGACATGCCAGGTCGGCATGCCGCGCAGCCGGGCACGGCGGAAATCCCGCCCGGCATCCAGCATCAGAACCTCCAGCCGCTTCTTGATGAGCGCAATAAACGGCAGGAAGGCGTCGCGCCCCGGCTGGCCCTTGAACAGGTCGTCCGGCGTGATGTTCGAAGTCGCCACCACCACCACCGCGCGGTCGAACAGCGCCTGGAACAGCCGGCCGAGGATCATCGCGTCGGCGATGTCGTTGACCTGGAATTCATCGAAGCACAGCAGCGCGGCCTCGGCCGCGATGGTATCGGCGAGCGGGGGAATGGGGTCGTCGCCGTCGGGGTTGGCGCGCTTCCAGGCATGGATGCGGGCGTGCACATCTTGCATGAAACGATGGAAATGGATGCGCCGGCGCCGCCTCACTTGGGCGGCAGCGAAAAACAGATCCATCAGCATCGACTTGCCGCGCCCGACCGCGCCGACCATGTAGAGCCCGCTGGGGTACGCCTGGGCCGCCCCCTCGGCCGGCTTGCGACGGAGGAAGCGGGCCAGCAGGCCCTTGTTCGCTGTCGCCGGTTCCGGATCGTAACCCCGCAGCTTCGTCCACAAATCTTGCAGCCGCTCGGCCGCCATCAGCTGCGACGGGTCGGCCGCCAGATCGCCCGCCGCGACGCGGGCGCGATAGGCCGGCAACGGGCCGTTGGTCAGTTCTTCAGGGTGAATCGGCGCGTCCATGGTGCGGCGCGCAATACAAGGATTCTGCGCGCCTTGGTATAGTGGCACGCCGATTTCTGAACAGGATTCCCATGACCGACGCCGACACACTCATCCGCGCCTACTACGCCGCCTTCAACGCCGGGGACACCGAGGCCTTCCTTGCGCTGCTAACCGATGATGTCATCCATGACATCAGCCAGGGCGGCCGCGAAGTCGGTAAATCCGCTTTCCGCCGCTTCATGGCCCACATGGACCGCTGCTACCGCGAGACCATCACCGACATCACCGTGATGGCCAACCCCGACGGCAGCCGCGCGGCGGCCGAGTTCCTGGTCCACGGCACCTATATCGCCACTGACCCCGGCGTGCCGACCGGCACCGCCCCGGCCAACGGCCAGACCTACCGGCTTCCCGCCGGCGCCTTCTTCACGCTGCGCGAAGGCCGGGTCGCCCGCATCTCAAACCACTATAATCTCGGCGACTGGATCCGCCAGGTGAACGCCTAGCCGCCCCGCGCCGCGCGCATCAGCGCCTTCATCCGCCGCACCACCGCGGGGAGACCGTCGAACACCGCCTGACCGATCAGGAAGTGGCCGATATTGAGCTCGACCACTTCGGCGATGGCAGCGACGGGCGCGACGTTGGCGAAGGTGAGACCGTGCCCGGCGTGGCATTCGAGACCGAGCTCGGTGGTGAGGGCCGCGGCGACGACGAGGCGGTCGAGTTCGCCCGCGGCGCCGTGGGCGTAGCTGCCAGTGTGCAGTTCCACCACGGCGGCGCCGATGGCCGCCGAGGCGCGAAGCTGCGCGGGTTCGGGGTCGACGAACATCGAGACGCGGATGCCGGCGGCGGCGAGACGGCGGACCATCGGTTCCAGCGTCGCGGCATGGCCCGCGACATCAAGCCCGCCTTCGGTGGTCACCTCGCTGCGCTTTTCCGGCACGATGCAGGCGGCGTGGGGCAGCGTATCGAGGGCGATGCGCATCATCTCTTCGGTCGCCGCCATTTCGAAATTGAGCGGCTTGGAGATGGCGGCCTTCATGGCGAACACGTCGGCATCGCGGATGTGGCGGCGATCCTCGCGCAAATGGATGGTGATGCCGTCGGCGCCGGCGGTGATCGCCAGCAGCGCGGCTTCCACCGGATCGGGATAGTGCTCGCCACGGGCGTTGCGCAGGGTGGCGACGTGGTCGACGTTGATGCCGAGGCGCTGGGTGGTCATCTTGCGGTCTCCTGGCGGCGGGCGAGGTCGGAGGCGAGGTCGATCGCCGCGATCAGGCTGGAGGCATCGGCGATGCCCTGGCCGGCGATGGCGAAGGCGGTGCCGTGGTCGGGCGAGGTGCGGATAATCGGCAGCCCAAGCGTGGTGTTGACGCCGCGGCGCATGTCCAGTGTTTTCAACGGGATGAGCGCCTGATCATGGTACATCCCCATCGCCACATCATAGCCGGCGCGGGCCTCGGGGGTGAACATGCTGTCCGCGGCCCAGGGGCCGGTGACGTCCATCCCTTCGGCGCGAAGGATGTCGATGGCCGGGCGGATGATCGCGATCTCTTCCTCACCCATCGTGCCGTCCTCGCCCGCATGCGGGTTGAGTCCGGCGACTGCAAGGCGCGGGTTCACGATGCCCCAATGCTGTTGCAGCGCCGCCGCGGTGACCCGGCAGACATCGACGATGCGCTCGATGGTGATCATCTCCAGCATGCGGCGCAGCGAGGCGTGCACGGTGATCGGCACCACCCGAAGATCAGGGCTCGCCAGCATCATCACCGGCAGTGGCGCTCCGGTCAGCGCGGCGAGGAATTCGGTGTGGCCGGGATAAGGGAAGCCGATGCCGTAGAGGGTGGATTTGTGGATCGGGTTGGTGACCACCGCCGCGGTTTCACCGGCCATGGTCAGCTTCGTCGCCTGTTCGATCGAGGCGATCACCGCATGGGCGTTCGCGGGGTCGGCGACCCCGGGCACCGCGGCGGCACCGAGCTTGATCGGCAACACCGGCAGCGCTTCGCGGAACACTGCGCCGGCAGCCCCCGCGGCATTGACGGCGCGGACCGGCACGTCGAGCCCGAGCGAGCGTGCGATGTCGGCGAGGCGGTCGGGGTCGTCGAGCGCGACGAAGGGCCGGCCGCCACGGCGGGCCTTCCAGGCCTTGAGCGACAATTCACCGCCAATGCCGGCGGGGTCCCCCATGGTGAGGGCGAGGGGGCGTTGGGCGTTCATGCGCATTCCTTTGCCCGGGTCCGCGGGCGAAGGCGAGATCTCGCCGTTAGCTCCCCATCACCTCGGCGCGCATTTCGCGGGCCTTGGCGAGGATGCGGTTCTCGATCTCGGTGACGGTGGAGGGGTTCACCGGGGAGTCGACCCACTGGCCGCCCTGCATCACCTGGCGATACACCGCGACGCGGATCGCCTCGGAACGGAGCTGGCGTCCGAAGATATAGGCGGTGGCGCGGAAGCGCTCGCCATTGCCGTTGGGCGGCTGGAACCAGTCGGTGATGATCACGCCGCCCAGCGGGTCCGCCTGGGAGAGCGGCATGAAGGACAGCGTATCGAGCGAACTGCGCCACAGGAACGCGTTGACGCCGAGCCCACCGCCCTGATCATCGCCGCCGCTCTTCTTGCCGCCGAACAGGATGCCGTCGCCGCCGAACAGGCCGCCATCGCCGCTGCGCTGCTGGAGCTTCACTTCCTTCCACGCGTCGTCGCTCACGGCCTCGCGCCGGACGCCGCTGCAGGCCGTCAATGAAATGGCCGCCACAAGAAGGGCGACGAGTAGTCCCGACCGCATACGCATTCCCAGTTCCGTCCGCTGTGCCAGCGCACCAGGCGCTAACAGTTATTCTACACTGGCTTGGCCGCGTCGCCAAGCTATGTCGGGTCGCTAAGCAGGGAGCCCGGCAATGGCGAACTGCGACACATGGCAGGAAGCATGCGAGGAGTTCGTCGGCCCGCCCGCTGTTGTAAGCCTCCAGCCGCCGAAACCGAGTCAGTCACCGCGTCACAGCCGACAGATATCCGAAATCCACCATATGGACATCTGGAAGAGCCCCCTTTCCAGCCGCGGGTCGTGGCGGCGGCATTCCTCGCGGCACATTCCCGAAAGGGCCCGAACTGCGCGCGCCCGGCTATCCTCGGCCGGGTTTGGCGTCGCGGAAGTTGGTGCCCGATTCCGCGAGGCGGCGCAGCAGGGCGGAGGGGGCCCAGCGTTCGCCGTATTGTTGATGCCAGGCGGCGATCTGGTTGTAGACGTCGCGCACGCCGATGCCGTCGGCCCAATGCATCAGGCCGCCGCGGTAGCGCGGGAAGCCGAAGCCGTACAGCCACATGATATCGACGTCCGATGAGCGGAAGGCGATACCTTCCTCCAGGATTTTGCAGGCCTCGTTGACGGAGGCGAAGAGCAGGCGGCGGAGGATTTCCTCGTCGCTGAAGCTGCGGGGCGGGTTGCCGAGTTTGGCGGCTTCCTCGCGAATGATGTCGGCGACGATGGGGTCGGGATGGGGGGTGCGGTCGCCTTTTTCGTAGCGGTACCAGCCCGCGCTGGTTTTCTGGCCGAAGCGGCCGAGTTCGCACAGCCGGTCCGAAATCGGCTGCTTGCGGTAGTTGGGATTGGCGGCCGCGCGGCGCTTGCGGCTGGCCCAGCCGATATCGAGCCCGGCGAGGTCGCCCACCGCGAAAGGGCCCATCGGGTAGCCGAAATCGACCATCACCTTGTCGATCTGCTCCGGCAGTGCGCCTTCTTCCAGCATGATGATGGTTTCGGTGCTGAAGGGCGCGCGGCTGCGATTGGCCAGGAAGCCGTCGCAATTGCCGCAGCCGACGCTGATTTTGCCGATGGCGCGGCCCATCTTCATCACCGAGGCGAAGGTGGAGGGCGCGGTCTTGGAGCCGTTCACCACTTCGAGCAGCTTCATCACATTGGCCGGCGAGAAGAAATGCGCGCCCGCGACGTCCTCGGGGCGGCTGGTGGCGGAGGCGATTTCGTCGATGTCGAGCGCCGAGGTGTTGGAGAGCATCAGCGCGCCCGGCTTCATCACCGCGTCGAGCTTGGCGAAGACCTCTTTTTTCGGTCTCATTTCTTCGAAGATCGCCTCGATCACCACGTCCGCGTCGGCGATCGCCTCGTAGGTGTCGACCGGGTGGATGCGGGCGAGGCGGGCGTCCATCTCGGCCTGGGCGAGGCTGCCGCGCTTCACCGAGGTGGCGTAGTTGTTGCGGATACGCTCCATGCCACGCGCCATCGCCTCGGGCGAGGCTTCGAGCACGCGCACGGGGATGCCGAAATCGGCGAAGGACATGGCGATGCCGCCGCCCATGGTGCCGGCACCGACGACGGCGGCCGAGGCGATCTCGCGCACCGGCGTGCTGTCGGGCAGGCCGGGGATGCGGGCCACCTCACGCTCGGCGAAAAAGGCGTAGCGCAGCGACTTGGCCTCCTCGGCGTTTTCGAGTTCGAGGAACAGCTCCTGCTCCCGCACGATGCCCTGCTCGAAGGGCAGGGTGCAGGCGGCTTCGACGGCGGCGATGCAGTTGTACGGCGCCTTCTGGTTGCGCGCCTTGCGGGCGATCGATTTGCGCATGGCATCGAACATGCCGGGATCGGCCTGGTAGTCGGCGAGCTGGGTGGTGCGGTCGCGTACGCGGGGAAGGGGGCGGATATCCGCCTTGCTCCGGGCGAAGGCGACCGCCTCCGCGCGCAAATCACCGTCCACCACCTTGTCGAGAATGCCGAAGGAGAGGGCTTCCTCAGCCGGCACGTGGCGGCCGGTGACGATCATGTCGAGCGCGCGCTTGGCGCCGATCAGGCGGGGCAGGCGCTGGGTGCCGTTGCCGCCGGGCAGGATCCCGATCAACACTTCGGGGAGCCCGACCTTGGCGCTGCGCACGGCGATGCGGTAGTGGCAGCCCATGGCGTTCTCGAGCCCGCCACCGAGGGCATAGCCGTGGATGGCCGCGATGATCGGCTTGGCGCTGCCGTCCATCACGTCGTAGGTACGCTCGCCGATCGGGGTGCGCGGGCGAGGCTTGCCGAACTGGCGGATGTCGGCGCCGGCGATGAAGCTGCGCCCGGCGCCGATCAGCACGATCGATTTCACCGAGGGGTCCTCGTTGGCGGCTTTGAGGCAGGCGACGATGCCTTCCGGCACGCCGGGGCTCAGCGCGTTAACGGGCGGGTTGTCCACCACGATGACCGCGACGTCCCCGTCTTTTTCCAGCCGAACCAGTGCATTGTCGCTCATGGCGCTTCCCGTGTGTCTGTTGCCCTGCATTTGAGGCTAAGCGGTCGCGCGCACGACGTCGAGAGTGCCCGCTTGCGCGCCACCGCCGAGCGGCAACATAATCGCGGCAACCAGCCCGCGTGGCATCGGAGGAAATCATGGATCTGCGCTATTCGCCCGAGGATCAGGCCTTCCGCTTGGAGGTCCGCACCTTCATCGACGAGAATCTGCCCGAGGATATCCGCAACCGCAGCCGGCATGGCTACGGCCACCGCAAAGAGGATATCGTCTCCTGGCAGCGCATCCTCAACAAGAAGGGCTGGGCCGCCTATTCGTGGCCAACCGAGTACGGCGGGCCGGGCTGGTCGCCGACCCAGCGGATGATCTTCCAGGAGGAGATCATGATGGGGAATGCGCCGGAGGTGTCCGGCTTCAACATCACCATGATCGGCCCGGTGCTGATGCAGTTCGCCACCCAGGCGCAAAAGGACTACTTCCTGCCGCGCGCGGCCAATCTCGACGACTGGTGGTGCCAGGGCTTCTCCGAGCCCGGCGCCGGCTCCGACCTCGCCTCGCTGAAAACCGCCGCCGTGCGCGACGGCGACGACTACGTGGTGAATGGCCAGAAAATCTGGACCTCGACGGCGCAGCACGCCGACTGGTGCTTCGTGCTGGTGCGCACCGACCCGCACGCCAAGAAGAAGCAGGAGGGCATCTCCTTCATCCTGGTCGACATGCGCACGCCCGGGATCACCGTGCGGCCGATCATCTCGATCGACGGGGCGCATCACCTCAACGAGGTGTTCTTCGACAATGTCCGCGTGCCGGTCGCCAACCGCATCTACGAGGAAAACCGCGGCTGGGACGTGGCGAAGTTCCTGCTCGGTAATGAGCGCACCGGTATTGCCCGGCTCGGCAAATCCAAGGAGCGGCTGGCCTATGCCAAGGAGCTCGCCCGCGAGGTGCAGCAGCACGGCAAGCCGCTGATCGAGGACCCTGCCTTCCGCCGCCGCGCCGCGCAGATCGAGGTCGATCTCAAGGCGCTCGAACTCACCCAGCTCCGCGTCGTCTCGGCCAAGAAGAAGGAGGCCGGCAAGCCTGATCCGTTCTCCTCGATTCTCAAGGTCAAGGGCACCGAACTGCTCCAGGAGACCAGCGAGCTGGTGATGGATATCGGCGGGCCGCTGGCCATGCCGGGCTGGGCCAAGGAGCTGGCGGCGATGAGCAACGAGCCGCCCTACGGGCCGGATTGGGCGCCGGCGATGGCGGGCCCCTATCTCATGATGCGTGCCGCCTCGATCTACGGCGGCACCAACGAGATCCAGAAGAATATTCTCACCAAAGCGGTGTTGGGGCTGTAATGGATTTTGAACTCTCGGAAGATCAGCGCCTGCTGAAAGACAGCATTTCGCGCCTGCTGTCGGACAACTACAGCTTCGCCGCCCGGCGCGGCTACATGCAGGAGGCCAATGGCTGGTCGCGCAAGCTGTGGGACCAGTATGCCGAGCTTGGCTTGCTCGGGCTGCCGATCGAGGAGAAATACGGCGGTTTCGGCGGCGGTCCGGTCGATGTGATGCTGGTGATGGAGGAGTTCGGCAAGGTGCTCGCCCTCGAGCCCTTCCTCGCCTCCATCGTGCTCGGCACCACCGCGGTGAAACTCGCGGGCAGCGAGGCACAGAAATCCATGATCCTGCCGGCCGTCGCCGCCGGGCAGATCAAGCTCGCCTTTGCCCATGGCGAGCAGCAGGCCCGCCATGACATCACCGACGTGCTGACCACCGCTAAGAAGGAGGGTAACGCCTGGCTGCTCAACGGCGCCAAAAGCGTCGTCCTGCACGGCGATTGCGCCGACAAGCTGATCGTCAGCGCCCGTACCGCGGGCGAGCGGCATGACGCCGGCGGGCTGTCGCTGTTCCTGGTCGACGGCACTGCCGCCGGGCTGGTGCGCCGCGGCTACGCCTTGCGCGACGGCTCGCGCGCCGCCGAACTCGCCTTCACCAACGTGCGCGGCGAGCCTCTGGGCGCCATTGACGGCGGGTTGCCGGTGATCGAGCGCGTCATCGAGGCCGGCATCGCCGCGATGGCGGCCGAGGTGATCGGCTGCATGGAAACCACCTCGGCGATGACGCTGGACTATCTGAAAACCCGCCAGCAGTTCGGCAAGGCAATCGGCCAGAACCAGGTGATGCAGCACAAGGCGGCGGACATGCTGATGAGCATGGAGCAGGGCCGCAGCATGTGCATGCTCGCCGCCATGATGGTGGACGAGGAGGACCGCGAGGAGCGCACGCACAACATCTCGCTCGCCAAGGTCGGCGTCGGCCAGGCCGGCCGCGCGGTGACCCAGGCGGCGGTGCAGATGCATGGCGGCATCGGCATGACGGAGGAATACGCCGTCGGCCACTACTTCCGCCGGGTGATGACCTTCGAGCATTTGTGGGGCGACTGCGCCTGGCATCTGGCGGCGCTGGCGGCCAAGATCAGCTAGGTGGGGAAGGAAGCGGTTCTTTTTTGAAAAAAAGAACCAAAAAACTTTTATCCGTTTGCTCCCTACTCTCCACGGAGAGTGCGAAGCCAGTGGGTAAAAGTTTTTGCTTCTTTTTTCAAAAAAGAAGCGCTTGCTTCCCCTGCGGTCACTACCACTCGAACAGCAGCAACCCCGGCAGGGTGCCGCGCCGTGCGGCGGCGAACCAGGGCTGCGCCTCCAGGTGGCGACCGATCAGGATCTCGTCGTCGTCGTCGAGATACAGCACCACCCGCTGGCCGGCGGCGATGAGGTCGCCGATGGCGGCGGTATCGACCGGCGTGGCGCCCGAAGTGGTGCGTTCCAGCCGATCGGCGGTGGTCGCCGGCAAAGTGGGGTCGGGCGTCCAGTGGTGGAGCTTCCGCACGATCGGGCCGTCTGCGTAGAATGCGATGCCGAGGGGGCCGGCATGGGGGCCGGCGACCAGCACGGGTCCGGCGATGCCCGGAGGCTGGGCGGCGAGCAGGGCGCGCCAATCCGGCTTGTGTTGCGCGGGGGCGGCGACGTTGTTCCACAGGCCGACCGCGATGCAGGCGGCGAGCAGCATCCCCGCCGCGGCCCGCAGCCACCAGGCCAGCCGCCCGGTCAGCACCATCGCCGCGGCGAGGCAGATCGGCACCGAGACCCACAGCGCGACGCGGGGGATCAGCACCGGGCGGGCGAGGCTGACCAGGGCGAGCAGGGTGACGAACAGCAGCGGGAAGACCACCAGCAGGGCCCGCGGTCGCCCGGCGCGGATTTCGCGAAGAGACATGAGTATAAGAGTGAGCGCGGTGACGGTGCCGAGCGCCATTTCGCTAAGCAGTTCGACGCGGGAGCCTTCCTCGCCGAGGTCGGTGCGGACCATCGGGCCGACCAGCAGATAGCGGTTGACGATCACCGGTGTGTCGAGCCCGAATTTCGGCATCCAGCCGATATTGGCGGAGCCGGACTGCGCCGCCATCGCCAGCAGCACCGGGGCTGCCAGCAGCACGGCGAAAGCGCCGGCGCCGATCAGCCGCAGCAGCGCCGGCCGGGGGGCCGCCGCGCCGGCGAGACCGACCAAGGTGGCGAGCCCGAGCGCGGTCACCGCAAAGACGCCGGTCGCGTGGCTGTGCATCAGCCCGGCGCATCCCACGGCGAACAGCAGCGGGGCAGAAATCGGGGGGAGCCCGGGCGCCGCCTCGGCCGCACGCAGCAGCCGGTTGGCGCCGAGCATGGCGAGCAGGGCGAACACCGGCAGCAGCGCATAGGCGCGTGCCTCATGCGCGAAGATGATCTGCACCGGGGTGATCGCCAGCAGCAATCCGGCGAGGAGGCCGATCGCGGGGCCGGCGAGTTCACGGCCGAGGCGCATCGTGAGACCGACCGCTGCGACGCCGGCGAGCAATGAGGGCATCCGCGCGGCGAATTCGGAGGTTCCGAATAGCGCGGTCCAGCCCTTCAGGAGCAGGAAATACAGTGGCGGATTGGTCTCGATCCGTGCGCCCTCGCCGAGCAGGAAATCGACGGGATGGCGGATCCACACCATCGAGAACAATTCGTTTTTCCAGAAGGCGTCGGCGTCGAGGTCATGCAGGCGCAGCACGGCGGCGAGCAGCAGAACGGCGGTCGCGGCAAGTCCGCCGCCGATGGTGTCGCCGAGCCGGCTCGTAGCGGCCAGCGAAGGCGCCATCCTGGCGCCGGGCAGCGTGCCACGTGCCCAGACTCCGATGCCTGGGATACGATAGCGTGCGATGGGTGAAGCGGCTGGACTGGGCATCTTGCCTTCCGACTGCTGGGAGAGACCGGATGGCGGCCTCGATGCCTGTCGGTAGGCGGTTTGCTGTTAAGATGGTGTTTACCAATTCGGGGTATTTGTCTGCCTGGCACGGTACAGGAGCGGTTGGTGGAAGCGGCGGATTGTCAGGCTGGGGCATCCAAATCGGCGAGACTCTCGCCAGTGTAGGGGAATCCCTTGGGGGTGTCGGAGATTCGAACAATATTTGACAGTTCTCGACGGGCAATCGTGGTGAAGCTGTGCGTTTATTCATCTCACGGAAACCAGTTCGTTGGGATGACAGAAATGCGTATCCTCCTTGCCCAAGGCCACAGCGCCGAAGCCAAAGCCACCATCGCCCTGCTGGGTGAAGCCGGCGGCATCGTCGACCATGTTCGCACCGGCCGTGATGCGCTGATGTATCTCCAGACCTATGAATACGACATCGTGGTGCTCGACCGCGCGCTCGCCGACGGTGACGGTGGGGATGCGCTGCGCCGCTTCCGCGCCCAAGGCTTCAACACCCCGGTGCTGATGCTGGTGGACTACACCTCGGGCCGGTCCCGTGCCCAGGCGCTGCGCGCCGGCGCCGACGACCTGCTCTCCAAGCCCTATGACTCCGAGGAGTTCGCGGCCCGCGTCGAGGCGGTGGTTCGCCGCCGCAACGGCTTCGCCCGCTCCGTCCTGCGCGTCGGCCCGCTCGAGATCGACATGGCCAGCCGCGAGGTTCGCATCGACGACCAGCCGCTCGCGGTGACCCGCAAGGAATACGCGATCCTCGAACTGATGGCGCTGCGCAAGGGCCGCGTGATCCCGAAGCAGAACTTCCTTGACCATCTCTACACCGGGCTCGACGGCCCGGAGACCAGGGTGATCGACGTGTTCATCTGCAACCTGCGCAAGAAGCTGTCCAACTGGGGCTTCGGCAACCTCATCGATACCGTTCGCGGCCACGGCTACATCATGCGCGACCTCGCCGACGTGCCGGCCGAAGTGGTGGCGATGCCCCGCGTTGCCCACCAGCCTGTTCCGTTCCGCGTCGCCGTCTAGGCGCGGGCCGGGCCGGGTGCTGCGCCACCGCAAAGCCCGGAGCGACGCCAAGACCCGGAGTCGATCAGGGTTCGCCATGTCCGGGCGGATGGCCATATTGTGTCACCCTGATGATTGCGCAATAATACGCAGTCAGAAGAGGAACCTCCCGTGAGTCTGTTGCATCCATCGAGCGCACTGCGTCGCCGCATGCAGGCATTGACCGGGATTTCCTGCCCGGTCTGCTTGCTTGCCGTTGTGGTGACTGTCGCTCTCGTCGCCATTTCGGCCGGCGCCGTGGTGCTCGACCGGGTGCGCGCCCAGCAGCAGGCGGCACTCGCCGCCAAAGGCATCGTCGACATCGCCCGCCAACGCACGGTCGACTTGTTCGTGCGGATGGATGCCACGGTTCGCGCCGTCGAGGAGGCGGTGACCGCCACGGTGGCCACCGATGCCGGGCGCAACCAGGTGGAGACGGTGATCGCCCAGCGCCGGCGCGCCGAGCCCCGGCTGATCGCGCTTTATCTGCTCGATGCCGGCGGTAGCGTGGTTGCGGGCTCCACCACCACCGCGACGCGTTCCGGCACCATCGTGCCGGCCTGCCTGCGCGACGACCGGCCCGACGCCGAACAGGTAACGCTGCGCGCCTTCAGCATCGAGCAGACCGGCGCCGGCGCGCTGCGGGGCATCTGCATCGCCCGCGGCCTGCGCCGCGACGGCTTCAGCGGCTCGGTGCTTGCGGTGATCGCGGCCGACCTTCTCGCCGGGCAATTCGCCGACCTCAGCATCGGCGAGCACGCGGTGATGGCACTGCTCGACGAAAACACTCGGCCCCTCGCGCTGATCAGCAGCAGCCGGCCGGTCGTCACCAACCCCGGCCCCGCGTATCGCTTACCGGACTGGGACGCTGTTCTGCGCGGCATGACGATCGACGCCGCAACCGGCAGCATCACCGAGGCAAGACGCATCGATGCGCCGTTCGGCGCCGTCGTCGCCGTGGTGATCCCATCGGAGGATGCGCTCGCGGTGTGGCAGGCGCGCACGCTGCTGATCGCCAGCTCGACGATGATCGTGCTGATTTTCATGGCGCTTGCCGTCATCGCCGTGAAGACCTGCGAGCGGCGCGAACGTGACCGACTCGATCGCCTCGCCGGCCTGACGCTGGACATGCGCAGCGGCGTCGATGCACTGGCGACGCAGACCCGCGTGGTCGAACTCGCCTGTGACCTGCTCGCCTGCACCCAGGTGCCCGCCGGCACCGACCCAGCGGCGCAACACGCACGCCCACCGGAGCTCACCCTGCCGGGCGCAGAGCGCGTTCTCGTCGGTTGGCACGTGCTGACCAAGCATGACGGCTCCCGCTTCACGGTGGCTGATCTCACCTTTCTCACCGTGCTCTCGCGCATCGGGGCGATCCAGGTCGGCTCTGCCGGGCGTGTCGCGCAGACCGAGTCGGCAATCGACGAACTCAAGGCCGCTGCCGAGACCTACCGTACCGGGATGGAGGCGGTGCTGCTCGAAATGCCGGATGCGACCTTCACGCTGGACGGTGCGTGGCGTTTCATCAGCAGCAATCGCAACGCCGATCGCCTGTTCGGCGAGTATGCCGAGGACATCAAGGGACGTTCGATCTGGGATGTGTTCCCCGAGCTCGACGGCACGATCTTCGATACCGAATGCCGCCGCGCGCTGGCCGGCCGGCATTTCACCGAATTCGAGATGAAGTGGCTGCGCAACGAGACCTGGTTGATGGTGCACGTGCATCCGCGCGCCGGCGGCATCGTGGTCTACCTGCAGGACATCAGCCGCCAGGTCGCCACCGACGACAAGCTGCGCCAGGCCGCCAAGATGGAAGCGATCGGGCGGCTCACCGGCGGCATCGCGCATGACTTCAACAATCTCCTCACCGTCATCCTCGGCAATATCGAGATGCTCGACTTCGAACTGCCGGAAACCGGCGAATCGCGCGAGATGCACGACCAGATCCGTCGTGCGGCGCAAAGTGCGGCCGAGCTTACGCACCAATTGCTCGCCTTCGCCCGCCGCCAGCCCTTGTCGCCCAGCGAGGTTGACGTCTCCCGCCTTGTCGTTGGGCTCGACGGCCTGTTGCGCCGTACGCTCGGCACCAGCGTGACGCTCGAAATCCAGTGCGCGCCGTCTCTGTGGCGCGCCCGGGTCGACCCGACCCAGCTCGAGAACGCCATCGTCAACCTGGCGATCAACGCCCGCGATGCGATCCCGGCCGGCCGCGGCGGCCGGCTGAAGATCGATGCCAACAACATCGTCATCCGCAAGACCGACGTCGACCAGTGGGGCGAACTGCGGCCCGGCAACTATGTGGTCGTCTCGGTTACCGACAACGGCACCGGCATCCCGCGGGAGCTGCTGGGCAAGGTGTTCGAGCCGTTCTTCACCACCAAGCCGGCCGGGCGTGGCACCGGGCTCGGGCTGGCGATGGTCTATGGCTATGTCACCCAGTCCGGCGGCCATGTCCGCATTGTCAGCGACGAGGGCCGTGGCACCACGGTGCGCCTTTACCTGCCCGGGCTCGGGGAGACCTCGCGGCTCGAGGCGTTGCCCGCCGCACCGGTACCCGCCCGTCCGGCCGCGGAACCGGCGATGCAACAGGCCAATGGCGAGCGGATCCTGGTCGTCGAGGATTCAGAGATGGTGCGCGGCTATACCGAGAACGTGTTGACGAGCCTCGGCTATGAGGTGGTCAGCGCGCCGGATGGCGGCGAGGCGTTGGCGCTGATCGACGGCGGACTCCGGCCCGACCTGCTGCTGACCGACGTGCTGCTGCCCAACGGCATGGATGGGCTGATCGTCGCCGAGCAGGTGCTCCACCGGATGCCCGGCCTGCCCGTCGTCTACATGTCGGGCTATGTCGAGAACATCGATCTCCACAAATCGCGCCTCGACCCGCAGGTCAATCTGCTGCTGAAGCCGTTCCGCCGCGCCAGCCTGGCGGCGATGGTTCGCGCGCGGCTTGATAACGTAGACGTGCGTTGAATCCCCCGGACGTTCTGGTCAATATGTCCGCAAGTGCTGTTTGCGTGAAAATAGTTAATAACAGATATTTGCACGGCGGGGCTCAACCATGATATCATCTCAATCATGAGTGCAACCAGCCTCCCCGCGACCCCCGACTCGGACCTCCTTGCGGAGCCGACGGTGCTGCTCGTCGAGGACGATCATGATGTCGCCTCAACCATCCGCCGCTACATCGAGCGCGCCGGAATCAAGGTCGGTTGGGCGCGCAACGGTGCCGAGGCGATCCAACTCAAGGAAAGCATGCGGCCGGACATCGTGCTGGTCGATCTCACCTTGCCGGATGTCGATGGCAGCCAACTCGTCAAGCGATTCGCCGCCCAGCATGATTGCGGCGTGATCGTCGTCTCCGGCCGGTCGGACGAAATCGAGCGCATTGTCGGCATCGAGCAGGGTGCCGACGACTACGTTACCAAGCCGGTGCCGCTGCGCGAACTGCTCGCCCGCATCCGCGCCGTGCATCGTCGTGCCGCGCGGGCCGCGATGACGCAGCCTGCCGTCGCCGAACCCTCGCCGCCGCCGGCGCAAGCCACCGAGATCATGCTTGGCAGCACCCGGGTCGATCTGCGCCGCCGCATTGCGGTGAACGCGCAGCAGGCGGCGATCCACCTCACCTCGGCGGAATTCGCCGCCCTTGAACAGCTTGTCGAGGCGATGCCCGAGCCGGTGTCGCGCGAGAAGATCTGCGGCCATGCGCTGCGTCGCACCTTCCATGTTGAGGATCGCGGGGTCGATCAGCTTATTCTCGGGCTGCGCCGCAAACTCTTTGCCGACGACATCGCGCTCAGCGTGATCGTCTCGGTGCGCGGCCAGGGCTACGCCATCGCCGGCGACCGCGAATTGATGGCGGTCCGGCCCGGAGCCTGAGGGTTCGCCGTTCCGCTTAACGCAACCCTGACGTATCCACCGGCATATCTTTACCGTTCGCGCGCCCTTGTGTGCGCCGCGTGCGGGGAGACACGATGTCGCAGCCGAGGGAAGGCCGTTCCACTTTCAGCCGCTATGCTGTGCCGGCCGCGCTGTCCCTGGCGGCGGCCTGGATCGCAACACCAGCGGCGGCCCAAGCCCAACCCGACTTGGCGGCTTGCCAGGCGGCGGCGGCGGAGGCCGAGCAGGAATGGAGTCTCCCAGCCGGCATGCTCGTCGCCATCGGCCGCGTCGAGAGCGGCCGTGCCATGCCGCAGGGCGGCAGCGGCGCCTGGCCCTGGACCATCAACGCCGCCGGCCGCGGCCAGCACTTCACCGGCAAGCACGAGGCGATGTTCGCGGTCGCCCGGCTCCAGGGCCAGGGCGTCCGCTCGATCGACGTCGGCTGCTTTCAGATCAATCTCGCCTACCACCCCGGCGCCTTCGCGTCGCTCGACCAGGCGTTCGATCCCCGGCAAAATGCCCAGTACGCGGCGCGCTTCCTGACCGACCTGCATCAGCGCAGCGGCTCCTGGGACGAGGCGATCGGCGCCTATCATTCTGCCAGCATGGGCAAAGGCAGCGCCTACCGGGCGCGCGTCTTCGCTGCCTGGCGAGACGCGCCGCGCGGCATGGCAGTTTCGGCGGTGACCCAGCCCACCGGGGACGCGGCGCAGCTACCGCGCGTGCAGGCCGGCCTGCCTCCGTCGATGCCGGGTGGCAAGGCGATTGGCGGAGACAAGGCCGTCGTCTGGCAGATCGCCGCCCAGTCGATGGGTATGCGGGTCTGGACCGCCGCCCCGCCGGCGCGCGATCCCTTCGCCTCATCCTTCCCGCCGGTGCGGCCGCTGGTTGTCGCCACGCGTTGATCGCGAGACCGGTCGGTCAGGGGATGTGACAAGCGGGATGAATTCCCGATGACCTGAAGTCACACAGGCCGACCCGGGGAGTGCCGAAGGGATCTGTCCTTTTTTTGAAAAAGGAACCACACACCATCTTGGAGTGTGATTTCGTGCGGAGGCGACCTATGGGCCTGGCAGGTGGACCGGAACGGCAGACCGGTCGGATGGTGATTTCCAATATCGGGCTGATGCTGTCCGGTGATCTGGCGCGGCCGATCCTCGATGCCGACACCATCGTCGCGGAGGGGGGCCGCATCGTTGCAGTCGGGCGCGGCGGGGATGTCGACACCGCAGACGCGACGGTCCGCATCGATGCCCATGGCTGCGCGCTCTCCCCAGGGCTGATCGACAGTCATGTCCATCCTGTGTTCGGGGATTGGACGCCGCGGCAGGGTCAGATCGGCTGGATCGACTCCTGCCTCAATGGGGGGGTGACCACCATGATCTCGGCCGGGGAGGTGCATCTGCCCGGCCGACCGCGCGACATCATCGGCGTCAAGGCGCTCGCCATCACCGCACAGCGTGCCTATCACAACTTCCGCCCCGGAGGCGTGAAGGTTCTCGGCGGCGCCCCGGTTATCGAGAAGGGGATGGTGGAGAGCGATTTCGCGGAGCTCGCCGCCGCCGGTGTAAGCTTGCTTGGCGAGGTTGGGCTAGGCACCGTCAAGGCCGGCTACGAGGCCAAGGAGATGGTCGCCTGGGCGCGTAAATACGGTATCCAGTCCACCATCCACACCGGCGGTCCCTCGGTCCCCGGTTCCGGCTATATCGACGCCGATACTGTGCTGGAGGCCGATGCTGACATTATCGGGCACATCAACGGTGGCCATACCGCGCTCCCGCTACGTCAGATCCGCTGCCTCTGCGAGGGTTGCGGGCGCGGCATAGAGATTGTCCATAACGGCAACGAACTCGCCGGCCTCACCGCTCTGCGCTTCGCCCGGGAACTGGACCAGCTCGGCCGCGTGATCCTTGGAACCGACAGCCCGGCGGGCTCCGGCGTGCAGCCTCTCGGCATACTCAGAATGATCGCCCTGATGTCCTCGATCGGCGATCTGCCGGCAGAGGAGGCGTTCTGCCTCGCTACCGGCAACACTGCCCGTATGCGCAGCCTCGACAGCGGGCTGATCGAGCCCGGCCGTGCGGCGGATTTCATGCTGATGGACCGCGCCCAGCACTCCGCCGGCGGGGATTTGCTCGAATCCGTCCGCATGGGCGATCTGCCGGGCATCGGCATGATGATCATCGACGGCATCATCCGCTGCGGCCGCAGCCGCAACACCCCACCCGCCGACCGCGTGCCCGAGATACAACCGGCGCGGTGATAGGCTGAACACGTATGGGCCAGACGATGGTGGCGAACCCGGCCCGCTCGCCGAAGAAGCGGCGGCGGCGCGGGGCGTCGGCACCGCGGGCCATCATCGATGGACCGTGCGGTATAGGTGGTGGCCCTGGCCGGCTCTCATTTCACGGGCGATGAAGCGTTCATCGTGCAGGATCTGGTGCTGCGCGCCGAGGTGATCCGGTATCGCCTGGGGCGCTGGTTGATGCCGCATGGCGAGCCGATCATGGCGCCGTCGCCGGGTGGCCGCACGGCTATTGTGCGCATCGGGCAAATTGCAAACCCAGAGCGGATGGCTTGACGTCACCGACCGCGCCGGAATGAATGGAGCATGGCCGACCGTCCACCGCACCAGACCAATGCCGCCGAAGTTGCACTCGCCGCCCGCCGCGCCCGCGAGGCCGAGGCTTTGCGGGCCAATCTCCATCGGCGAAAACAGCAGTCGCGCCACCGCGCGGAAGGACAAGTGATGACACTCTCCGGCTGCATCGAGATGCTGTTTGCCGAACATGCGGCGTTTCCCGCACGCATCCATGCCTGCCACGACGCAAGGCTTGGCGCGGTCGAATTCTGGCGCTGGCGCGGCAAGGACATCGAGGCTATCGCGCGCGCCTCCCGGGAGAGCGGCTTGCCGGTCGCGGTGTTCAGCGTCGAGCCCGGCGGCCGGCTGGTCGATCCGGCGACGCACGCCGAATTTCTCCAGGGCCTGCGCGAGACAATCCCCATTGCGGCCCGGCTCGGCACTACACGCCTCATCGTGCTCTCGGGCGATACAATGCCCGGCGTACCGGCCGCGGCGCAGCGCGACGCGGTGATCACCGCCCTGCGCGCCGCCGCCCCCATCGCGGAGGCCGCCGGGATCACCCTGCTGCTCGAGCCGCTCAACACCGTGCGCGATCACATCGGCTACTTCCTCGACCGCACGGCGGACGGGCTCGACATCATCGATGCCGTCGCCTCCCCTGCCGTGCGCCTGCTCTACGACATCTACCATTCCGCCATGATGGGCGAGGACCCCGCCGTGGTGCTGGCCGGGCGCGGCGACCGGGTCGGCTACGTGCATGCCGCCGACACCAATGGCCGCCATGAGCCCGGCAGCGGCACGATCGACTGGGCTCATGTGCGCGCAACCCTCGCCGGGCTCGGCTATACTGGCCCGATCGGCCTCGAATTCCGCCCCGCCGCGGACACCGATGCGGCGCTGCGCCGGGCCATCGGCTTGCTGACAAATCCCTGACAGCCCGCTGACGGAACGCTGACAGGCGCCGTCAGCTTCCCGTTCGGTGCCCCTCGCTAGGTTGCGGATGTGCCGGCCGATCGCCGGAGCAACTCAAGGGAGTATGACACATGCGTGCAATCACGAAGACGACGATCCTGCTGGCTGGCGCGGCGCTGATGATGGGCTTCGCTGTGGCCGACGCGATGGCGGCCGGGCGCGGCGGCAGCGCCGGCTGCTACTACAACTGCCCGAACCCGCCCCCGTCGCATAGCGGCGGCGCCAACAGCGGCGGCAATGGCGGGTCCAACAGCAACCACACCCCCGGCGCCTGATCCACGGAAATCCCGGGCCATGACCTTCCTGGCCAAGGCCCGGGGTTTCGCCTCGCTGTCGGTGCTCGCCGTCCTCGCCCTGCCGCTCGCGGCACCGGCGCGGGGCGGCGAGACGCCGTCTTTCGCCTATCAGGGCGGCGCCCGGCTCTCCTTCGAGCATTTCGACCCGACGACCAACGGGCTGGTGGCGCGGGCGCGCGTCGATGCCGCCGCCATTCTCAGCCCCAACTTCGCAGTGATCGGCGCGGTCCGGCTGCTGCCGATCACCAACACCACCGCGCCGGCCAACGGCGTGTTCGCCAAAGAGGGACTGCTGGCCGATGAGCTGTTCTCGCAATGGCGCGAGGGCGGGTTTACCGTGCGGGCCGGCAAGTTCTCGCCAAATTTCGCCCGCGGCTGGCTGCTGGCGCCGGGCTATTTCGGCGATACCTTCGCGGGCGACGCGCAGATCCTTGAGCAACTGGGCGTGGAGGTCAGCTACGCCGTCCCCACCGAGCGCTGGGGCACCCAGGCGCTGAGCATCGCCGACACCGTGGCCGATCGCTCACCCCTGGCGCAGACGCATCTCACTGCCCGCACGCCGCTGCGCCTGCGGGACGGTGGGCCGAGCAATACCGTCGCGCCACGCTCACTCACCCTTGCGTATGACGCGGCGGCGATTCCGCTCGCCGGCGGGTCCGTGAGCGTGCATGCGGGGTTGGCCAATTTGGCGCGTGGCCAGGGCGATGATGCCGCCGAGCAACTCGCCGTGTTGGCGGCCTATGGCGGTTTCCAGCTACCCGGAGATACCGGGACGTTGCGGCCCCTCGCCGAGTTCGTCCGTCGCTGGAACGCCGATGGGCACCGCGGCATCACCGATATTCTCACTGTGGGGCTCGCCTGGGAGACGGCGGAGTGGACCCCGAGCCTCGCCGCCGGCACCCGCACCGCCCGCCTCTCCGGCCAGCCCACCGCGCATGACCGTTTCGCCCAGATCTCCCTCGCCCGCCGGATCGATGCCGATTGGAGCGTCGCCGGCGGCTACATGCTGGAGCGGGTGGGCAGCGTCCGGGTCCATGCGGTCGGCCTTGAACTGCGCCGTGCCTTCGGCAATTGCGGGGACTGCCGGATCTTTAGCGGGCGCTATTACTGAGGCGATCTTGACGGCAGCCGTCCGTCGCCGGACAAAACACGCATGACCCAGCGCGGCACACTCCTGTTCATCTCCCTCCTCGGCGGGGATGGCACCTATGACCCCAAAAAGTTCCGCCGCCTGCCCGGCGGCGATGATGACACGGTATGGA
>JAPLOH010000038.1 GCA_026400845.1 Alphaproteobacteria bacterium | reverse complement strand
TTCCAGCCAGGGCTCGTGCCGCCGCAGCGCCTCAGCCAGCAGCGCAGCCTCTTCGGCCGTCAGCTTTTCCCGCGTCGCCTTCTCCAGCAATAGCGGCAACGCGTCCGCCCGACCTGTAGGATCAGACCGAAGCGCCGGGTCGAGCCGCGGCGAATAGGTATAGGTTGTCCGCGGGGCCGCCGGCGTGCGGCCCTCAGCCGCTATGGCGGCGGGCGGGTTGTTGGGGCGCCGGGCATCGGCATGCCTGTAATCCTCAACCGGCAACGCGCCCGTCGGGGCCGCATCCTTCGCCCGCTTTCGTCCGGCCATCCTAAGATTCTCCCGTCGCGTACTCGCACTTCATGAAAGCACAGACCCGGGCAGTCCGGTAGCCGTCCGATTCTATCGCGCAATGGCGCCGATCCGTCCGTGGAGGGTGCACGATATGGCGTTGTCGCAGTGAAATTCAGCGCCCAGCCCCTATCGCCCGAGCGAATGCTTTACGAACTCAAGGGCTACGCCCCCTAGCGATATTGAAGCGATTTCAATGCCTTGAAACCTTGGGTGTAAATCGGCCAACACCCAAGGTCCGGAGAGAATCCGCTCTCTGGAGAGCAAAACCGCCGTTCGTTACACCCCTGCGCACCACAAGGTATGGCGCGAAAACCGCGGGAATCCTGCGCTTTTCGCTGCGGGTCACTAGGGTGGAGAATTTGTTTGGGGAGGTCGATTGGAGCGGGCGATGGGATTCGAACCCACGACCCCAACCTTGGCAAGGTTGTGCTCTACCCCTGAGCTACGCCCGCGCTCTCTTCATATTGGCGACATACGACCTCCGGCTGATGATTGCAAGGCGTGTCATCAGGGGAATCGTCGTCGCGGAACCGCAGCACCTGGGCCTCGTCGGCGACGTCCGCGATATAGGTGGTGAGGCGGAGCCCCTGCGGCAGCCCGGTCGCCTGACTGAGGGCCATGGTCTCGGCCATGGCGCTGGCTGAGACGTCGCACAGCGCAACGTTGTTGCCGTCGGCGACGAGTTGGCGGACCAGTTCCCGGCCCATGCCGGTGCCCCCGCCGGTGACGATGGCCGTTTTCCCTGAAAACTCCCTCATCGCGCCTTCCCTTTCCGGCATTTCGTTCTGTTCAGACGCTAGACACGGCAGGTCTGCGTTGGCAACGCCGCGGCGGATTGCGGGCTGGGCGGACCGCCTGTAGGGTCCGCCCGCCGGCGCCGCCGGTTTGTCAGCAACATGCCAACGGGAAGCGCCCCATGATCGCCGATGTCCGCATCTACACCTGCAAGCCCAACAAGATGGCCGAGTTCGTCAAGATCTACGAGGAGCTGGCCTGGCCGCTGCAGTCGAAGTATCTCGGCCGCAATCTCGGCTGGTTCACCACCATCGAGGGCGAGCTCAACACCGTCGTGCATATCTGGGGCTACGAGAACCAGGCCGACCGTGAAGCTCGCCGCAACGCCATGGCGGCGGACCCGGCCTGGGGCGCCTATATCGCCGCCGTCGCCAAGGCCGAGTGCCTGGTGAAGATGGAAAACCGCATCACTCGCCCGACTGGCTTTTCGGCGGTCCAGTAACGCCCCACTGGCCTGGCACCGGCGGGTGCCAGGCGAGCTGGAGGGGATCAGAACAGCGATAGCTGGGCCTCCGCCATGCCCTTTGGTGCGTCCGGCACGTGGAACTGGGTGCAATCGAGAGTTTCGCGGTTGTCCAGCCCCCACTGCCGGGCGGCCAGCGCGAAGCGACGGGACAGCATGTCGGCGTAGACGCCGGTGCCGCTGAAGCGCTCGCCGTACTTGGCGCTGTTGAGCCCACCGGCCCGGGTTTCGCGGATGAGTTCGAGCACGTGGCGCGCGCGGTCGGGGAAGTGCTGGTTCAGCCAATCCTCGAAGATCTGCTTTAGCTCATGTGGCAATCGCAGCAGGATATAGCCACCCCAGCGGGCGCCGGCGCGGGCGGAGGCCTCCAGGATGCGCTCCATCTCGGCGTCGTTGAGCGCCGGGATCATCGGCGCGGCGAGCACGCCGGCCGGGATACCAGCGCGGGCGAGTTGGGCAATGGCGTCGAGCCGCTTGGCGGGCGTGGCAGCCCGCGGTTCCATTCGCCGTGCCAGTGCGCCATCGAGAGTGGTCACCGAGAGGCACACCCGCACCAGGTTGCGCTCGGCCATCCGGTGCAGAATATCGATATCCCTCAGCACACCAGCCGATTTGGTGACGATGGTCACCGGATGGCCGAAGCGCTCCAGCACCTCGAGCACCGCGCGGGTGAGTTTCAGGGTGCGGTCGATGGGCTGGTAGGGGTCGGTGTTGGAACCAAGTGCGATGGGGCGGGGGGCATAGCCTGGTTTGCGCAGCTCCCGTTCCAGCAGCTCCGCGACGTCGGGCTTGAACAGCAACTTGGTTTCGAAATCAAGGCCGGGGGAGTAGCCGAGATAGGCATGGCTCGGCCGCGCATAGCAGTAGACGCAGCCATGCTCGCAGCCGCGATAGGGGTTGATCGCGCGATCGAATCCGAGATCGGGGCTTTGGTTGTAGCTGATGACGCTGCGGGACGCATCCCGCAGCAGGGTGGTGGGCAGCGGCGGCAGGTCGGCGAGGTCAGCGGTCAGGGTGTCCCAGCCGTCATCGAAGGGGGTGGCCATGGTCGGCTCGAAGCGGCTGGGCGGATTGAGGGTGGCGCCGCGGCCCTTGCGCTCGCCGGGCGGAAGCGTGGAGGCTGACACCGGCGCGGGTGGAATCGACAGCGCTGCCCGGTTGCGCGAGGCTGGACGCAGGCGGATGACGCTGCTTGCCGGCACGTCGTCGTCATAGGTTTCGACATGATCGATTTCGCGCACCAACTCCCGGCGCCCCTGGAAGGGCTCCGTCGCGTAGCCGGGGCCGGAGGGCGTGCGTTGTATTCCGGCACGATCCAATTCAAAGTCCCGCATGGCGAGGTTCTCTATCCGTTCTAGAGATAAGGTGACAAAAGCGATGGCCGAGGTCAAGAACGTAGTATGAACTTGCACGAAATTTCTGTCGTTATCCCAGCGCTCAACGCAGCCGCCGCGCTCCCGGCCACGCTGGCGGCGCTCGGCGGGGTCGGCGAAGTCATCGTTGCTGACGGCGGCAGCCACGACGGCACGGTTTCGACAGCCGAGGCGCGGGTGATTGCTGCGCCGCGTGGCCGTGGCAGCCAGATTGCGGCCGGGATCAAGGCGTCGTCGCGCCCCTGGTTGTTGTTGCTGCACGCCGATACGCGCCTCGCGCCGGGCTGGCAGGAGGCCGCATCGTGTCACATGGCCGTGCGGCCAGGCCACGCCGGTTATTTCCGCCTGAGATTCGACAGTGCCGACCCGCGCGCCAGGTGGATCGAACAGATGGCAGCGTGGCGTTGCCGGGTATTCGCGCTGCCCTATGGCGATCAGGGCTTGCTGATCCCCCGCGATCTGTTGGACGAGGTCGGAGGGATGCGCGCGATTCCGTTGATGGAAGATGTCGACCTCGTTCGCCGGCTTGGGCGCGCCCGGTTGGTGCCGCTTGATGCCTATGCGGTGACCTCGGCGGTGCGTTACGAGCGCCAGGGCTGGCTGCGCAGGCCGCTGCGCAACCTCTTTTGCCTTTCCCTCTATTTCATTGGGGTGCAACCGCGGCTGATCGCACGGCTCTACGCGTGAAGGACCTCGCCATCGTCTTCGGCCGTGCGCCGCGACTCGGCACCGGGAAGCGGCGGCTGGCGCGCGAGATCGGTGATCGGGCGGCGCTGCGTTTTCATGGTGCTCAACTCAACGGCCTGCTCCGTCGCCTCGGGAGGGACCGGCGGTGGCACACGATCCTGGCGGTGACGCCGGACCGCGCCTTTGTTCGCGTGCCCCACGGCGTCACGGTGATGGACCAGGGTCGCGGCGATCTCGGCGCGCGCATGCGGCGGGCGCTGGCCTGTGGGCGGCGGGCAGTGCTGGTGGGTTGCGACATCCCTGACATCGGCCCCGCCGACATCGCCGCCGCCTTCGCAGCCCTGGGCCGGACGGATGCGGTGTTCGGGCCGGCGGAAGATGGTGGCTACTGGTTGGTTGGTCTCGGCCCGCGCCGCCCGGCTCGGCCTTTTGCTGGCGCCAGATGGTCCAGCCCCGATGCGCTGGCCGACACGCTGCGCAACTTTGTCCGTTACCGCGTCGCATTCGTGCGTCGACGGCGCGACGTCGATACGCTGGCCGATCTCATCGCCACGGGCGCCCAACCGGTTTGAGCGGATCTATTCCGCCGCCTTGAGGTGTTCCTGCAGGCGGGGCATGAGCTCGACCAGGTTGCAGGGCCGGTGGCGGTTGTCGAGCTGCCAGACTAGGATGTCGTCCCAGGCGTCCTTCACCGCGCCGGTGGAGCCGGGCAAGGCGAACAAGTAGGTGCCGCGCGCGACCCCGCCGATCGCGCGCGACTGCATGGTGGAGGTGCCGATCTTGGCGTAGCTCAACATGCGGAAGAGCTCACCGAACCCTTCGATCTTCTTCTCCAGCACACGATCGAACGCCTCGGGCGTCACGTCCCGCCCGGTGATGCCGGTACCGCCTGTCGTGATGACGACGTCGATCGCGGGGTCAGCGATCCAGCCTTCGAGCAGGGCGGCGATACGGTCTGCCTCGTCCTTCTCGATGGCGCGCACCGCGACCTTGTGGCCGGAAGCGGTGATACGCGCGGCCAGCGTGGCGCCTGACGTGTCATTCTCCAGCGTCCGGGTGTCGGACACGGTGAGCACGGCGACGTTCACCGGTAGGAAGGGGCGGGATTCATCGATGCGGGACATGGCGTTGCTCCTTGCAGGGCTGGCGCTACTCTACACGCAAAGAGGGGGTTCGGCATGAACCGTACTGGCATGTTCGCTTTGCTGGCCACCCGACCCTCTCGGCCGCCGCGCCCGTTTCGGTACATCCGGACATTGCGCGGGCCGGATTTCATGGCCCTGCGACACCGGCGTTGTGAGCCGCCATCAAAAATACCGAGAAGGGGACGCCGGATGAGACGTGCGGGGGAGCCTATTCGTCTGGTGAGGTCTGCGGGTTGAGCAACTCGCCAATTTCCTGCGCGCAAGGCTTCAACGAAGCGTATTTTTCGAACCGAGGTACTCTCGGACCGCAGTGTCGTTGCTTACTACGCATGGCCTTGGCCAGGCCCGACCGGGTCACCGCTTGCTACCTGTCGGCGCGTCAAGACCTCGGGTGCGTGGAAGATTGACGGCATCCGATGCCTTTGGGATGGATTCCATATGAGACGAGGCGCGGTCTTACCAATCACGTGGGATCAGCGCAGTTGTATTGCCCGTCGGCCAGCATTCCCAATGTGGGACTCGCGTTGCGGCACGGATCGGCCCGCGAACATGAAATCCGCAGTCCCTAGGGTATGCTTGTTGGCGTTCCACGCCCGGCAGGGCTGTTCAGCGCAGCTTTTGGTCGAGCGCGTCGCGCAGACCGTCGCCGAACAGGTTGAAGGCCAGCACGGTGATCAGGATCGCCATGCCTGGGAAGATCGTGATGTGGTCGGCGACGCCGAGATAGGAGCGGCCGTCGGACAGCATCGCGCCCCATTCGGGGCTCGGCGGCTGGGCACCGAGGCCGATGAAGGACAGTGCGGCGGCGGTCAGGATCGAGGTGCCCATGCGCAGCGAGGAATAGACGATCACAGCCGGCATGGTGCCCGGCAGGATATGGCGGAACATCAGCGCCGGGCGGGAGACGCCGATGCTGCGGGAGGCCTGCACGTAGAGGGTCTGCTTCAGCGCCAGCGTGGTGCCGCGCACCAGGCGGGCGAACACCGGCACCGAGGAGATCGCGATCGCGTAGATCACGTTGACGATGCCAGGCCCCAGCAGCGCCACCACGGCGATGGCTGGCAGGATGCCGGGGAAGGCCAGCATGACGTCCATGATCCGCATCACCAGCCCGTCGAGCCAACCTCCGACAAAGCCCGAAATGATGCCGAGCGCGACGCCCACCAGGCAACCCAGGATCACCGAGACGAACCCCACGGTAAGCGAAATCTGCCCGCCCCAGATCAGGCGAGACAGGATGTCGCGCCCGTACGTGTCAGTGCCGGCCCAGTGCTGCCAGCTCGGGCCTTCCAGAACAGCGTCATAATCCGGTGTCGCGGGGCCGTAGGGCGCCACCCAGGGAGCCAGGGCGGCGAGCGTAAGAAGTCCAAGGATGACGCCGAGCGCGACGAGCGCCACACGTTTCTTGCGAAAACGCCGCCAGAACTCGCCGATCGGCGAGCGGATATGGGTGGGGTCGAGGGCAATATCGCTCATTTCAGCCGGATCTCCGGGTTCACCAGCCCGTAGAGCAGGTCGACGATGAGGTTGATCAGCACGAATTCCAGCGCGAACAGCAGGATCTCGGCCTGGATCACCGGGTAGTCGCGGAAGTTAACGCTGTCGATCAGCAGGCGGCCGAGGCCTGGCCAGGTGAACACCGTCTCCACCACGATCGCGCCGCCAAGCAGGAAGCCGAATTGCAGGCCGGTGAGCGTGATCACCGGGATCAGCGCATTGCGCAGCGTGTGGGTCCAGATCACGCCCTGCTCGGGCACGCCCTTGGAGCGGGCGGTACGGACATAGTCCTCTGCCGCCACCTCGATGAAGGCCGAGCGGGTGAAGCGCGCCATCACCGCGGCCACCGCGCTGCCGAGTGTAAAGGCCGGCATGACGAAATGCTGCCAGGTACCGTAGCCGCCCGTCGGCAGCCAGCGGAGATGGACGGAGAACAGATCGATCAGCATCAGCCCGAGCCAGAAACTCGGGAAGGAAATGCCGGAAATCGCCGCCACCATCGCCGTGCGATCCGCCCAGCCGCCGCGGCGCACGCCGCACAGCACACCGAGGCCGACGCCGGCGATCACCGCCCACACCATCGACCACACCGTCAGCCACAGCGTCGGCATGAAGCGCTCGCCGATCAACTTGGCGACCGGCTCATGGGTCTTGATAGAGCGGCCAAGTTCGAAATGCGCCATCTGGTCGAGGTAGCGGATGTACTGCTCCCAGATCGGCCGGTCGAGCCACAGCTCGGCGCGCACCCGGTTGACCTGTTCGAGCGAGGCCTCGGGGCCCGCGACCATACGGGCGGGGTCCCCGGGCAGCAGGTGCACGAAGGCGAAGGTAAAGACGCTGACGGCCAGCAGGACCGGTATGGTGCCTGCCAGCCGCCGGATCAGGTATTCAAGCATCGGCCAGAAATGGCCCCGCTCAGTCGAGGCTCGCGTCGTCGTCCAGCTGGAACTGCTGGTCGCCGCGCATCGAGGCGCCCTTCAGCTTCTTCGAATAGGCCGCGAGATTGTGCGACATGCCGAGGAAGAGCAGCGGCGCATCCTTCCAGGCCTGGGCCTGGGCGGTGGCATAGGCGGCGGCGCGCTTGACGGGATCGACCGTGCTGAGTCCGGCCTCGATCGCGTCATCGACGATCTGGCTCTTGTAGTAGGCGAAGTTGTTCAGCACCGGCGGGAAGCCCTTGCCCCACAGGAACGGGCGGATACCCCAATCGGCATCCCCGGTGGAGGAGGACCAGCCGGTCAGCAGCATCTGGATCGCCGCGGTCTCGGGGGCGGGGTTGGTGTAGAGCTTGGCAGTCAGCACGCCAGCCTCGAGCGCCTCGACGGTGACCTTGACGCCGACCATCGCGAGTTGCTGCTGGACGAACTCCATGCCGCGACGGGCGATAGTGCTCGGCCCGCCGGAGATCGTGACCTCGAAGCCGTTGGGGTAGCCGGCCTCGGCGAGCAGGGCCTTGGCTTTGGCGGGGTCGTAGGGGAAGGGGGTCTGCTTGGCGTAGAATTGCAGGCCGGGTGCCATCGGGCTATCGAGCTCGTCGGCATAGCCGGACCACACCACCTTGGAATACGCCTTCTTGTCGATGGCGAGGTTGAGCGCGGTGCGCACCCGGATGTCGTTGAACGGCTTCTTCTGGTTGTGCATCGTGGCGAACAGGCTGAGCAGCGAGGGTTTGTCGAACACCACGAGATCGGCGTTGCGTTCGACGATCCGGATCATTTCCGGCGGCACCGGGGTGATGAACTGCGCCTCGCCGGTTTGCAGCATGGCAAGGCGGCTGCCGTTCTCGGGAACCGACTTGTAAGTAAGCGTGTCGATCTTCGGCAGGCCCGGCATGCGGTACTTGGCGTTCTTCTTCAGCTTCAGCGCGTCAGCGCCCCAGGAGACCAGCTCGTAGGGGCCGGTGCCGGTGGCGTTGCGGGTGAATTCCTTACCGAACTTGTTCACCAGCGTCGGGTTGACTATCAGCGCGCCGGGATGGGCGAGGTTGTTGGGGAAGGCGCCGAAGGGATATTTCAGCGTCACCTTCACGGTGTAGTCGTCCACCACGTCGGTATGGTCGATCATGACGTAGATCGACTGGCGCTTGAGATTGTTGGCCGGATTGCCGCCGCGGTCGAAGCTGAACTTCACCACCCCCGCGTTGAACGGCGTGCCGTCGGGGAAGGCCACGCCGCGGCGCAGCTTGAAGACGAACTCGGTCGCCGCCTCGTTGGCGGTGAAGCTTTCCGCGAGGCCGTTGACCAGCTTCATGTCGCGGTCGAGCTTGAACAGCCCCTCATGGGTGAGACGGGCCGCAGCCTGGGAGATGTTGTCGTTGAGGTCGTGCGGGTCGAGGCCGTTGAGGTTGTCCGATACCGCGACGACGAGATCCACCGCAGCCCGGGCGGGGGCGGTGATGAACGGCGTTACCGCGAACAGCGCGGCGGCGGCCAGCAATCGCGGCAACAGGCGGGGCAGCTGGTGGGGCATTGTGCTCTCTCCTTGTCGGCTTGTTGGGCGGACGATGGGCGAAAAGACCGATGGGGGCAACAGCCTTCGAATACGGGCTCAGTACATCCCGCCAACCGTGTGGCGGGCGACATAGTGCCCTGGCCCGACCTCGACCAGTGGGGCGACGACAGGGATGTCATCCGGCCGGCGCAGCGGGCTCGGCACCTCGCTGTCGTCGAGCCCATCATGCCGGTTGCGCCGGGCGGGATCGGGCACCGGCACGGCGGCGAGCAGGCGGCGGGTATACGGGTGCTGCGGGTCGCCGAACACCGCCTGGCGCGGGCCGATCTCGACGATCTGGCCGAGATACATCACCGCCACGCGATGGCTCACCCGCTCGACCACCGCCATGTCATGGCTGATGAAGAGATAGGCCAGCCCGAGGCGGGCCTGGAGGTCCATCAGCAGATTCACCACCTGGGCGCGGATCGACACGTCGAGCGCCGCCACCGCCTCATCGGCGATGATGAGGCTGGGCTCGGAGGCCAGCGCCCGGGCGATACAGACGCGCTGGCGCTGACCGCCGGACATCTCGTGCGGGTAGCGGTTGGCGTGCTCGGGCAGCAGGCCGACATGGCGGAGCAACTCTTGCACCCGGGCGCGCACCGCGGGGCCGGTGGCGAGTTTGTGGGTGTGGATCGGCTCGGCGATGGAGAAACCGATGGTCAGGCGGGGATCGAGCGAGGCGAAGGGGTCCTGGAAGACGAACTGCACGGCGCGGCGCAGGCGCTTCTCATTGGCGGAATTCAGGCGCGAGACGTCCTCGCCGTTCACGCGGATGGTGCCGCTGCGCGGTTCCTCCAGGCGGATGATGCTGCGCCCGGTGGTGGTCTTGCCGCAGCCGCTTTCGCCGACCAGCGCCAGCGTCTCGCCGGGTGCCACGGTCAGGCTGACCTGCTCGGCGGCATGGATGCGCCCGGCGAGGCGGAAGCCGCGCCGCACGTCGAAGCGGGTGGTCACCTTCTCGAGCTCCAGCACCGGCGCCGCGTCTCGCCGCACCGTATCCTGCGGCACCGCCACCTCGCCGCGCCGCACGAAGGGGGCCGGCAACGGTTGGTCGGAAAGCGCGCCGAGGACGGGCACGGCATCGAGCAGCATCGCGGTGTAGGGGTGCTGGGGGGCGGCGAAGAGCGGGCCGATATCGTTGGTCTCGACCACCTTGCCGTGCTGCATCACCACCACGCGATCGGCCATTTCGGCAACCACGCCCATGTCATGGGTGATGAAGATCAGCCCCATGCCAAGCTCGCGCTGCAATCCGCGCATGAGCCGCAGCACCTGCGCCTGCACGGTGACATCAAGGGCCGTGGTCGGCTCGTCGGCGATCAGCAGGCGCGGGCGGCAGGAGAGCGCGATGGCGATCATCACGCGCTGACGCATGCCGCCCGAGAGCTGGAACGGGTAGCGGCCGAGTTGCCGTTCGGCATCGGGGATGCGCACGGCTTCGAGCAGCCGCTTGGCCTCGGCGAGTGCCGCCGTCTCGGAGCGGCCTTGGTGCAGCATCACCCCCTCGGCGATCTGCCGGCCGACGGTCAGCACCGGGTTGAGGCTGGTCATCGGTTCCTGGAAGACCATGGCGATCTCGGGGCCGCGCAGATGGCGCATCGCCTCGGGGCTTTCTTGCGCGAGGTCGCGCAGCGCGCCGGATTTGTCGGTGAAGCCGATGCTGCCGGCGGTGATCCGCCCGCCGGCATGGTCGATCAGGCGGGTGATCGCCAGCGCGGTGACGGATTTGCCGGAGCCGGATTCCCCGACGATGGCCACCGTCTCCCCGGCCTCGACCGTGAGATCGAGCCGGTGGACAACCTCGATCGGGCCGTGCTCGCCGGGGAAAGCGATGTCGAGGCCTTGTACGTTCAACAGCGGCATCGGGTGTTGATCCTCTCTATCCGCGCATCGTCGTGTAGCGGTGGCGGAAGTCAATCCGCACGACCATATCCCCACCTTGCCGATCAGGAGGCCGCCCCGTGACGACGCCCAAGCAGCCGCAATCGGCCGGCCCGGAATTCGCCGCACTTGGCCTGCTCTGGCCGTTCCTGCGGCCTTACCGGATGCAGGCGGCAGGTGCCGCGGTGGCGCTGCTCGCTGCCGCCGGGCTCTCGCTTGGCATCGGCCAGGGGCTGCGGCTGCTGATCGATACCGGGTTCACCAGCGGCTCAGCCGCCGGCCTCGATGCCGCGGCGATCGTGATGTTCGCCATCGTCGCCGGCCTCGCCTGTGCCACGACCGCCCGGTACTATCTCGTGTCATGGCTCGGCGAGCGGGTCTCAGCCGATTTGCGCCGGGCCGCCTTCGATCACGTGCTCACGCTCTCGCCCGATTTCTTCGAGACCGCCCGCACCGGGGATCTGCTGTCGCGCCTGACCGCGGACATCGCACTGCTGCAAACCCTGGTCGGCTCGGCGGTGTCGCAGGGGCTGCGCACCTTCCTGCTGTTGATCGGCGCCTTCGCCATGCTGTTCACCACCAGCCCGAAACTGGCGCTGATCGTGCTGCTGGTGGTGCCCTTCGTGGTGGCGCCGCTGATCCTGTTCGGGCGAAGGGAGAAACGCCTGTCCCGCCGCGCGCAGGACCGGGTGGCGGACCTCAACGCCGCCGCCGAGGAGACCATCAGCAGCATCCGCACCGTGCAGGCGTTCACCCGCGAAGCCCTGGAGCGAACGCGCTACGCCGATGGCAACGAGCGCGCCGTGAGTGCCGCGCTGCGGCGGGTGGCGACACGGGCGGTGCTGATCCTCGGCGTGATCCTGCTCGGGTTCGGCGCGATCACCCTCAGCCTGTGGGTCGGCGGCCGCGACGTCGTGGCGGGGCGGATGAGCGGCGGCGACCTGTCGGCTTTCGTGTTCTACGCCGTGCTGCTGGCGACCTCGGGCGCTTCGCTGAGCGAGTTGTGGGGCGACCTCAAACGCGCGGTCGGCGCGGCCGAACGGCTGCTCGAACTCCTCGCGGTGCGGCCGACGATCGCGCGCCCCGCGCTTCCCGCCCATCTGCCGGCACCATCCGCAGGGCGGATCGAATTCTGCGCTGTTACCTTCATTTATCCCGGCCGCCCGGACCGGGCCGCATTGGAGGATTTCTCGCTGACCATCGCCCCCGGCGAGTCCGTCGCCCTGGTCGGCCCATCCGGCGCGGGGAAAAGCACCGTGCTCGACCTGCTGCTGCGGTTCCGCGACCCACAGCAAGGGCGTATCCTCGTTGACGGCGTGGATATCGCGACCGTCGACCCGGCCGAACTGCGCGCGCGGATTGGCATCGTACCGCAGGACCCGGTGATGTTCAGCGCCGATGCCGCGGCCAATATCGGCTTCGGGCGCGACGGCGCCACAGAGGACGAAATCCGCGCGGCGGCGGATGCGGCCGCCGCGAGCGGCTTCATCGACGCACTGCCCCAAGGTTTCGCCACCCATCTCGGTGCCAAGGGAGTCACCTTGTCAGGCGGTCAGCGCCAGCGCATCGCCATCGCGCGGGCCCTGGTGCGGAACCCCGCGATCCTGCTGCTCGACGAGGCGACCAGCGCGCTCGACGCCCTGTCGGAGCAGGACGTGCAGCGCGCGCTCGATGTGCTCACCCGCGGGCGCACAACCCTGGTGGTCGCCCATCGTCTCGCGACCATCCGCCGTGCCGACCGCATCGTGGTCATGCAGGCCGGCCGTATCGTGGCGAGCGGCCGCCACGATGAATTGGTGCGCGAAGGGGGCCTCTACGCCCGTCTTGCCGCTTTGCAGTTCACCGACGGGCGCGATCAGCCCTTGCCGCAGACCGACAGCGACGCGGTCGCATAGCCGGCGACCTCGGCAGCCTCGACGGAGAGACGCAGCAGCGTATTGTTGATCGCGATATCCTGTCGTGCCGGCAGCCCGGTGAGCCGCAACGGCTCGGCGACCCATGCCCGGGTCACCGTCACCACCGCGGTGCGCGCCGCATCCGCCCCGCTCCCCGGCATCGAAGCGCTCACCTGGATCAGCCCCTCCAGAAGCTGTGCGGTATCCTCGGCATTGCGGGTGGCCTGCTGCAAGGCGAAGCGCTTGCGCACCACCCTGGTATCGCAGGGCTTCGCCACCGCCGCATCCCGCAGAACCTGCACGATCCGCGCCGCCGGCACACCCTGGGCCAGGCGTTCGCGCGCGACAGCATAGATCTCTGCCGGCTCGCCCTTCGGCACATCGGCATCATAGCGGCTCTGGAGCGTAACCACCGCCTGGCGCGCCTCGGCCAGCGTCACCCGCATCCGTGCCGCATCCGTGCTGCCCGCCTCAAGCCGCGCGGTTTGCTCGGCCAGTCGTCCGTCGATCTCGCGCACCCGCGCCTCGGCGAGCAGGGTGCCGGTCTGGTAGGCGGAGTAGCCGAGACCAATCAGCGCGGCCGCCCCCAGCAGCCACAGCGTCGAGCGCCATAAAGTCTGCCGGCGACGGCGGCTGCGATCCCGGCTGAACTTGCTCGTGTAGGCCATATCGCTCCCGCCGCAGTGTCACGTTCCGTCGCGGCGGAACATGCCGGGACCGGCGCTCCGCCGCAAGCTACAGCGCCGATTCGCGGCGCAGCACCGCAACCGCCCGGCGATAGGTCGCCCGCGCCAGGCTCTCGGCCGGCGCCTCGATCACCACATGCCCGGCAATGCGCCGGGTGACGACCGGCGGCGCGCCGGCAAACGTGAGTTGCACCCGGTAGACCGCATGTTCTGGCACGTTGCCGCCGCGCGCATCCTTGCGGGTCGGCAGTTCCCCGCCATTGGGGGAGGCGAGTTCGGGCGCCTCGAGCAGCCGCGTCGAGACCCGCTCGATGTCGCGCACCAGCAATTCGACCCGCGGACCATCCTCGCGCAGAAACACCGCCTTGGCGCCGGGGAGCACGCGGTCGAGGTCGGCCTCTGCCACATAGGCCTCGACGATCGGCGCCATGGGATCAATCAACACGCCAAGCGGCTCCAACCGCTTGAGATCATCGCCGCGCCGCAGCCATGCCGGCACATCGGTCATCACGCCGGCGAAGGGTGCCAGCACCGCCAGATCGGCCGCCCGCGCCTCCGCATGGGCGAGAGTGGCCGCCGCCGCCGAGGCCATTGCCATCGCCGCCTGCTGCGCGCGCCGCCGTTCGGGGTCGAAACTCCGCGATGCAAGGTCGGCCTGGGCGCCGGCAAGCTGCGCCGCCGAAGTGCGCAGCACGTGATCGATATCCGCCGATTCGAGCTTGAACAGCACCGCCCCGGCAGCCACCCGGGCGCCGTTCTCGGTCAACTTCACGAGCCGCCCGGGTTCGACCGTGTACAGCGTCGCCTGCCGCGCCGCCCGCAGCACGCCCGGGGCGTCCACCCGGCCGCGCCACGGAACCACGAGCAACCCAACCATCACCGCCAACGCGATCAGCGTCGCGATACCGTGGCGGTTGATCGGCGTTGCGCTGCCGATCCGCGCCAGCACGACAATCTCGGAGGCGATCGGCCGGAACACGAAATACCACAGCTCGATGCCCATCAGGATGATGCCGAGCGCGCGGAACGCGAAGTGGTAGACCAGCAGCGCAATGCCGACGAACAAGAAGAAGCGGTAGACCCAGCTTGCCAGCGAGTAGATGGTCAGCGTCGCCGCCATCGCCGGGGCGAAGCGCTCGGGCGGCGCCACACCGGGCCGGAACAGCCATTCCCGGATGCGCCAGCGGGTCAGCCGAAAGGCGCGATCCTGCAGGTTGGGAATGTCGAGCAGGTCCGACAGCAGGTAATAGCCGTCGAAGCGCATCAGCGGGCTGGTGTTGACCAGCAGCGTCAGCAGCCAGGTCGAACTCGACAGCGTGAAGGCGGCGTTGCGGGCGTGACCATCCGGCAGGACCGCCCAGGCGATGGTCGCCAGCACCGCCACCGAGATCTCCGCCAGCATGCCGGACGCGTCGATCAGCAGGCGGTCACGCCGGCGCACCAGGCGCCAGGCTTCCGTGGTGTCGGTCCACAGCACCGGCCACAGCACGAGGAACGCCACCCCCATCGACGGCACCCGGCAGCCGAAGCGGCGCGCGGCCAGGCCATGGCCCAGCTCGTGCAGCACCTTGGTGGCGGATAGGGCGACCCCCATCCACAGCAGCCCATCGAGCGTCAGCATCTCGATCAGGCTGTGCGTGTAGCTCTCCCACTCCCGCGACACCAGGAACAGCGCCACCAGCGCGCCGGCAATCAGCAGCCCGAGGTAGAAACGGCTGAACATCCAGCCCACGAAGGGCAGCAACGCCTGGAGGAACCGATCGGGATTGACGAGGCGCAGGCGCAGGAAAAGGTAGTTGTGCACCAGCCAGGTCGCCGCGCCGTGGCGGGCGGCGGCGGCTTGTCCAGCGAAGCGCGCGGCGTCCTGCTCGGAGCCGGGGCGCAGCAGATCGGCATGGCGGCAAAAATCTGCCAGCTGCAGGACGTCTTCCTGGCTCGGCCGCAGGGTGGTCTCGGTGGCGAGTGCGGCGATAATGGCGGCCGGCGCCTGCAATGCCCAGCGGCTCAGGATTTCGAAATCCTGCCAGTCGATGCGGATGAACCGGTGTCGCGCCGGATCGTAGATCGACCAGGTCGGCTGCCCATCCGCCATCGGCCCGCGCCACAGCCGCAGCTCCTCGCGCAGCGGCGGCAGACCAACATCGCTCACCCCAATACTTCTCGCAGCCAGGCGATCGGGCGACGCAGCAGCCACAGCGCGAGCGGGCGTGGCGGGCCGAATATCTTGGCACTGCCCTTGAGGCCGAGCCGCAACGCAATATCGCCATCGAGCCTGGCGTCGCAGATGTAGACCAGCACACCGGTCAGGCTCATCGTCGTGGTGTAGCTGGCCCGCGTCAGCACCGCCTCGGTGGGTCGGTCCGGGTTGAGGTTGTCGAAGAACAGCACCCGCGCGCCGGGCTCCAGCGTGATCGCCTCGCCCACCGGCAACTCGATCTCGATCCTCCGCGACACCGGGGCCGCCACCTGCATGATGCGCTCGCCGGTCTCCACCGGCCGTCCGATCCAGTCGGCGGGATCGTTGTAGACCGCGATGCCCGATGCCGGAGCCGGGATCGCAGCGCGGCTGAGCAGCGTGCGGCGATAATCCAGATCGGCCCGCGCTTCGTCGAGCTTGCTGCGCAAAACGGCAAGCTGCTCACGGGCCTTCGGATCGGTGATCGCCTCCTGGCTCGCCTGCCGGTAATTCGCCTCGGCCACCTCGCTCGCCTTTTCCGCGACCCGCTGCTGCGCTTCGAGCTGCCGGCGATCGAGCCGCACGATGATCTGCCCGGCGGCGACCGGTTGGTTGGGCGCCACGGTGATGCTGTCGATCACGCCGGAAAACGGTGCCCGGACGAAGGCCGGCGCATCGGCCATCATTTCCGCCGGCGCGATCGCCGAACTCGGGATCGGCACCGCGCCGAGCGCAACAATCCCGGCCAGCACCAACAGGATGGCGATCTGCCTCAACCGGCGGCCAACGCCCGGCCGCAAGGTCGCCCGCCGCGCGCGCGCCAATTCCCAGCTCTGCCCATATGCGCCGGCCAGCGTCGCCATCAGCTGGATGTCGGCCTCCGTCCATGGCGCCCGCCGCGCCAGGAGCAATCCGCCGATCAGGTCACCCCCGACGATGAAAGGGCTCCACAGCAACGCGGGGCCGAGGAATTCAGCGCTCTCCGCCTGCTCCGACGGCTGCGGGGCTACCACTGCCGGGGCGGCCCCGCCAAGCCGCGCGCAGAACCGGCGCAGGAAAGCCACATAGGGCGCCGCCGCTTCGACCCGCGCCGCGCCGGACAGCGCCGCCACCCGGCGGGTGCGCGCGTCCCACAGCGCCGCCTGATCATAGGCGACCGCCTGCACGGTCTCGTTGACAATGACGAAGCCGAGTTCCGCGCGCGGTACCTCGCGCGCCCTGGCGCCCAGGTGCAACGCGGCGGCGAGGCGCAGCATCTGCTCGGTGAGCGCGCCCGACATCGGGAGAGCCAGCTACTTCGGCGCGCCGGGGAAGTGCGCGGTGCCGCTCATGCCAGGCAGCAGCCCGTCGCTGCGAACCCCGATCCGGCCGTAGACCTTGATGGTCTGGCTCGCCGCATCCACCCGGCCGGAAAACCGGGTGACCGCGGCGTCGTAGTCCTTCGCGGTCTCGGTCACCCGGACCTTGAACGGCGTTCCCGCCACCATCCACGTCAGCCAGCGGGAGGGCACGATCAGCTCAAGCTCCAGCGTGCTGTCGTCCAGGATGTCCATCAGCGGAGCGCCCATCTGCACGAACGAGAAGTTGCGCACCGAGGTATTGGACACCCGTCCGGCGAAGGGGGCCTTGATCACGCAATTCGTCACCGTGGTCCGCGCCAAGGTTAGTTCTGCTTGTGCCACCGCAACGTCGTTCTGCGCGGGGATTGCTGGGTCGCATAGATGTCCGCCCGCTTGTCGGCCTCCGCCTTGGCCCGCGCCATCGCGGCTCCCGGCTGGGCGCAGTTGAACCGGGCCAGCAACTGGCCGGCGGCGAATGTATCGCCGTCGGCGAGCGGAAACTCGAGCAACTGTCCGGCCATCGTGGCCCCAATCTGCGCCATGGTGCGCGCCACCACCTGCGCTCCGATCGGCGCGCCATCCTGTGCTAGGACCGCCACCGGAGCCATCGCCGCCAGCACAACGGCGACTCCGCGAAACAGCCGTAACACGCCGGCGCAGCGTCCGTCGGACAGCGCACCCGAAGGCCCTGCCCGCTTAACTCCGTTCCGGCGCATGCGCCTAGTTCGCCGCGGTGACGGTCGGCAGCTCCGGCAGGCGGCCCGCCTCCCAGTCACCAATGGCGGCTTCGACCTGCTTCGTGAGGGTCGGCAGATCGTTGAGGTCCGCGCCCGCCGGCACCAGATCGATGCCGACAGCGGAGTAGACCCCGGTGAGCGAGCCATGCAGCCGCGCCATCGCCTTGTCCCGGTTCACCCGCGTGGTGAGAACGGTCAGCTGCCGGCGCACCCGGTCAGCTTCGGTCTGCACCCCCGCCGCCGTGACGTTGTCGGCAACGCGGGACATCTGCTGGCCGATCTTGTCGATCTCCTGGGCGGTGCGATAGCCGTCGATGGCGTTGGCGTATTCCTGGACGCTGAGGTTGATCTGCGTCAGCAGCGCGACCGCGAGGGCGACGCGGCGCTGCTCGTCGAGTTCGACCGACTTCTCCGCCACCGCAATTGCCCGCGGCCCCTGCACGAGGTTGAAAAGGTTGAACGTGGCGCGCACGCCGAGCTCGCCCCAGGTCTTCTTGTAGAGCAGGTCGTTCGAGTCATAGTTGAGGCTGCCAAGCACGCCGACGCCCGGCATCATCTTCAGGATCTCCTTGTAGATATCCTGGCGGTCGATGCGCTGCTGATAGGACTCGATGCGCATCTCCGGTCGCAGCGCGAGCCCGATGTCCTCGAGCTTGTGGTTGTCGATCTTGCTGTTGACATTCATGTCCGCCGGCGTTGAGGCGAACACGATTTTGGTGCCTTGCGGCACGTTCACCAGCGTCGCGAGCTCGATTTGCGAGGCGGTCATATCGTTGCGCATTTTTTCGAGCTCGGCCAGCACGATCAGCATGTTCTGCTGGAAATCGAGCAGCGCGAGCGGGGATTGCAGGCTCTGCTGGCCCACTTTCTGCGACGTCACCAGGCTGCGCCGTGCCTCCACCAGCAACGGATCAAGCTTCGGTAACGTGATCGCGGCGGCTGAGGCGCGCCAATATGCCTGCGCCGTGTTCTTGACGATATTGTCGATCACCTTGCGCCGCCGTTCGACGGCGATCAGCGCGCGCCAACCCTGCTGCTTGGCCTGGAAATAGCTCACCCCGAGATCAAGCACATTCCAGGAGAACGTGATGTCGGCGATCCCGTGTTCCGGTTCCTCCGAGTATGACCACCCCGGCGTGCGCTGGCCGGTAATCACGTCAACGCTCTTCGCCGCATTGGGGATATTGCGCCAGTTGTAGCCGGCCGAGGTCGCGAGCCGGGGCAGCATCTGGGCCATGGCGAGATCGAGCTGCTTCTCCTGCAGGGCGATCTCGGCCTGGGACAGTTGGCTGTCATAGTTGTATTTCAGCGCCCGGGCGATCGCCCCCGCCAACGTCAGCGGGCCCTCGAGCGCCGTGTAGTTCTGCGCAATCGTGTCACGGTCCGCTTTTGCCCGGGCGACATTGTCCTCCGGAGTCAGTGGTTCCGGGCGCATCGAGCACGCCGCCAGCGCCAGCAGGGCTAACGCGGCAAAAGCCGGGCGGTTGAAAATCATGCGAGGCAAGGGCGTCTCCGATCGTAGGTTGGATGCGGTCGGGTCAATCTGCGGCATCAGAATTAGCCGAATTGGCGAGCGCGGCAAGCAGCATGCGGGCGCGGCCTAGGGTGCCGCCCATAGATTGTTCGCGCAACTGGGCGGTGAGCCCGAGCGCATCGGTGCGTGTCGGCACCGCCTCGGCTGAAGGTGCCGGGGGCTTTGGTTGATCATCCGCCGGCGGTCGGGCAGCCGGTGGCGCCGCCGGTCGATTGGCGGGCGCCCGGGTCGGCTGACGCGGCTGCGCCCCATCAGGCTGCGGCGCGCGCGGCGGTGGCTGATTGATCGATTGGGTCGCCCGCAGCAGCGAAAGCAGATCCGAGGGTTGCCGTACGATGAAGACATGCACCTCAGCACTTGCCGACTGGTTGTTGTCGTTGGTGGCGATGATCTTGAGATCGAGCGTCCCGGTTGCGCTCTCGGGCGGGGTGCCACGGAAATTCAGCGTCGTCGCGTCGAAGGTCAGCCAGGGCGGAATGGCGGCACCGCTCGACGACCGCGCTTCGTAGTGCAGCGGCTGATTGGCTCCAGGGCCATAGAAGGCGTCGGCCGAGACGTTGATGATCCCGACCTGATCGGTGACCAGCGACCGGTAGACGGTCGAGCCCAACAGGTAGCCCGGCGGTTTGCCGCCCGGCCCTTCGAGCTTCGTCGCGTCCTTGGCGTGATTGGGCGGTCTCACCAGCGTTGAAACCGGCCGGTTCGGCGGCGATACCGCCGTGTTGAGCGGCACCAGCGCCGCGCTTACCGACGTGATGCCGCCGTTGTTGGTGCCCGACACATCGACGCCGCTGATTACGGTCGCGGTGTTGAGGAGATCGGAGCCGCGCGTCGGCCCTGAAATTGGCACGTCCACCGAGCCGTCGATCAAGCGCACCTGCAACGGCGGCACCGTGCCCTTGAAGCTCGGATCGGGGAAGAACGCCACTTTGACGTTGCCGCCGAGCACGAGGCCATTGCTGTCCGACACGGTCAGCGGAACCGGAATCCAGGTCGTCCCGCCATCCGTGGAGTATTTCCACGCACCATCGGCCGGTGGCGTCGGATTTCCGACCACCACAACGCCGGTGAATGGGTTGGCGAGCGAACCGGTCGGGTTGATCGGTGTCTTCTGGTTGTCCACGGTGTCCGAGAAGCTCGGCGTGAACAAATGGGTGATCGTGTCCCCGGGAGGATTCGTGGTGCCCGACGTAACCGGCGCCAGTGTGGCCGAACCGGTCGCGATCGGCGCGTCGTTCACCGGCGGAACCGTCGTGTTGAGCGGCACGGTCGCCAGCGACACCGCGGTGATGCCGCCGTTCTTGGTGCCCGACACGTCGATGCCGGTCAGCGCCTGCGGGCCGGAGAGCAGCGAATTGCCGGTCGTCGTGCCGCTCAGCGGCACGTCGGTCGAGCTGTCGATCAGCCGCGCGGTCAGCGGAGGCGGCGCGCCGTTGAAGTTCGGTGCCGGCAGGAAGTCGATCCGCGTCGTCGCCGACAGGATGATCGCGTTGCTGTCCGATACCGTCTGCGGGATCGGCGTCCACGTCGTGCCGCCATCCGTCGAGTAGCGCCAGGTGCCCTCGCTCGGCGGCGTCGTGTTGCCGACGATCGCGACGCCCGCCAGCGTATTGGCCAGCGAGCCGGTCGGGTTGATGCCGGTCTGCTGGGTGTCCACCGTGTCCGAGAAGCTCGGCGTGAACAGCGTCGTCACCGTGGCGCCCGGCGGG
>JAPLOH010000090.1 GCA_026400845.1 Alphaproteobacteria bacterium | reverse complement strand
ATCCTCCCCATGCAGCACCGAGCCGAACACCCGCGGATTGCAGGCGCGATTGGCCTCCACAATGCGGCGGATATCGGCGCGATGGCGTTCGAGGGCTTCGGAGGGTTTCATGGCGGCGCTCCTATACCACAGCGCTGTTCCCGGTTCACCTCATCGCGCGGCCGCTCAGCCCGCCTTCGCCTCCCGCGCGAACAGCTCGGCATTGCGCCGGGCAGCAACGAATTCGGCGAGGATGGAGAGCGCGATTTCAGGCGCGGTAACGGCGCCGATATCGAGCCCCACCGGCCCCTTGATGCGGGCCAGCGCTTCCTCGGAGTGGCCCATCGCGCGCAGCCGGTCGAGCCGCCGCGCATGGGTGCGGCGGCTGCCGAGCGAGCCGATGTAGAAGGCGGGCGATTTCAGCGCGATATCGAGCGCGGGATCATCGAGCTTGGGGTCATGCGTCAGCGTCACCACCGCGGTCCGCACGTCGGGCGCCAGGGCTTCGATCGCCTCGTCGGTCCAGTCGGTCATGATGGTGACGTTGGGGAAGCGCTCTTCGGTCGCGAAGGAGCGGCGGGGGTCCACCACCACCACGCTCAGGCCCATTTGCGCGGCCATCGGCACCAAGGCCTGCGAGATATGCACGGCGCCCACCACGATGAGGCGCATCGGCGGGTTGTAGGCGTGCAGGAACCAGTCGGTATTGCCGATTCTCACCGTGCCGCTCTCGTCGCGGTCGAGCGCGCGCTGGGCGGCGGCGGCCAACTCGGCATCCACCCCCTCGGCCGGCAGCAGCATCTGCTCGCCGCCGGGCAGGCGTGTCGCCATCACCACCGGGCGCTTGGCGGCGCGGGCGGCGGTGAGGTCTGCCAGGAGTTCCGGCGTCATGCCAGTTTCTCCACGAACACCTTGAGCTTGCCGCCGCAGGCGAGCCCGACCTCCCAGGCCCGCTCGTCGGTGATGCCGAAATCCAGCAGCTGCGGCACTCCCGAGGCGATGGTCTTCATCGCCGCCTCCGCCACCGCGCCCTCGATGCAGCCGCCGGAGACCGAGCCGGCCATCCGGCCCGAAACGGTCACCGCGAGCTGGCTGCCGGCCGGGCGGGGCGAACTGCCCCAGGTTTCGGTGACGGTGGCGATCGCCACCTGCTCCCCGGCGCTGCGCCAGGCGGTGGCGAGGGAGAGAATGTCCTGCGAGTCGCTCATGCCGAAAGCCTCCATTTGTCCATCAGGCCGGCGCGGGGCGCCGTCGAGAGGGTTGCGATCAAGGCGCGCAGGCTGTCGAGGTTATGGACCGGGCGGAAATCGTCCACATGCGGCAGCATCGCGCGGATGCCCTGGGATCTTGGCTCGAACCCGTCCCAACGCAACAGCGGATTGAGCCAGATCAGCCTTGCGCAGGATTTGTGCAGCCGTTCCATGTTCTCCGCCAGCCCCGCGGCGCCGTCGCGATCGAGCCCATCGGTCACCAGCAGCACCACCGCGCCCTGGCCGAGCACCCGGCGAGACCAGTTGCGGTTGAACAGCCCGAGCGCCTCGCCGATCCGCGTGCCGCCGGACCAATCGGGCACCGCATGGGCGACCATCTGGAAGGACACCTCGGGGTCGCGGTGCTTGAGCTGGCGGGTGATGTTCGTCAGACGGGTGCCGAACAGGAACACCTGCACCCGGTCCCGGTCATTTCTCGCCGCCATGGCGCAGGCTCTGGTGGATCGTCGCGCGCAGATCGACATGCGGGCCCGTCGGGTCGGGCCGGCGGCGGCGAGTGCGGCGCAGGTCGAGCGGCAGGGTCAGCTTGCGGATCTCGGCCTTGGCGGCGGCGATCTCCTCCGCCCCCATCGCCTCGAAATCCATTTTCTGCAGCCGCTCATTGGCCGACACGGTCATCACCATGTCGATTTCCTGCTGCTTCGGGTCCGGCGGCTCCGGCTTCTCGCGCGGTTTGGCCATGGCCTCGGCGAGCCGGCGGCTCCCGGGCGGCGCCTTCTCGGGCGGCGGCGCCTTCCCGGCGGCCAGCATCTCGATCGCAGCGGCCGCCTTCACCAGCTCCGGATCGCGCCAAAACCGGGCGAAGGCCTGGTCGAACAGCTCCTGGTGCTCATGGCGATGGATCATTGTCGCCCGCAGCGCGACGCGCATTTGCTGGCGATTGCCGAGATCGATCCGGGTCGCCGCCTCGCTCGCCGCCAGCATGTCGGCCGGGCCGACCGGCAGGCCGGCGCGGCGCAGCAGGCGGGCGAAGTGCAGGATATTGGTCGCGAGCACGCCGGCGCCGATTGCGGGCGCGGGCAGGCTCACGCGCTGGCCATCAGCCGAGCCGCCTCGGCGCCGCGGATTTTCGCGATGTCGTCCTGGTATTTCAGCAGCACGCCCAGCGTCTCATCCACCGATTCCGGGGTCAGCTCGTGCTGGTCGAGATGGGTCAGCGCGCTCGCCCAGTCGATCGTCTCGGCGACACCCGGCAGCTTGAACAAATCCTCCTTGCGCAGGCGCTGCACGAAATCGACGATCTGGCGCGACAGCGTCTCCGCCACGTTCGGGGCCTTGCGCGCGAGGATCTGTCGCTCGCGGGCGGCGGAGGGGTAGTCCACCCAGTGATACAGGCAGCGGCGACGGATCGCGTCATGCACCTCCCGCGTGCGGTTGGAGGTCAGCACCACCACCGGCGGCGTAGCGGCATGGATGGTGCCGTATTCCGGCACGGTCAGCTGGAAATCCGCCAGCAATTCCAACAGAAACGCCTCGAACGGCTCGTCGGCGCGATCCAGCTCGTCGATCAGCAGCACCGCCGGCGGCAGATCGGGGTCGATCGCCGAGAGCAGCGGGCGCGCCTTGAGGAATGCGCGGCCGTAGATATCCGACGAGAGCGCGGTGCGATCGGCCGCCCCGCTCGCCTCGGCGATGCGGATCGCCATCAGCTGGCGCGCATGGTCCCACTCATAGGCGGCGGCCGCGAGGTCGAGCCCGTCATAGCATTGCAGCCGCACCAGGCGGCGGCCGAGCCCGGCGGCGAGCACTTTCGCGATCTCGGTCTTCCCCGTCCCCGGCTCGCCCTCCAGGAACAGCGGGCGGGACATCGCCAGCGCCAGATGCACGGTGGTGGCCAGCGCCGTGTCGGCGACATAGCCGCCCGCTTCCAGCAGGGCGGCGGTCTCGGCAACCGATGCGGGGAGGCTCACTTCATCATCCCCATCAGCATGCTCAGCAACAGCACGGCGAACACCGCGCCGCCGGCCCAGGCGACCAGCGGCAGGCCGAAAGGCTCGCGCGGCAGCAGGTCGAGCAGCCCGGGCGAGGGGATCGGGGGCAAGGCGGGGCGAGTGGGGGCAGCCGTGGCTTCCTCGGCCACCGGCTCGGGCACCGCGACCATCGCGCCGAAGCGGTCGAAGAAGGCATCGGCCATCTGCTTGGCGGTGGCGTCGATCAGTCGCGCGCCGAGCTGGGCGATCTTGCCGCCCACCTGCGCCTTCACCGTGTAGCTCAGCAGCGTCCCCGCGCCATCATCGGCGAGGCGCACCGTGGCGCCGCCCTTGGCAAAGCCGGCGACGCCGCCCTGGCCCTCGCCCTCGATGCGGTAGCCATTGGGCGGGTCGAGATCGAGCAGGTTCACCTTCCCCGCGAACTTCGCCGAGATCGGCCCGATCTTCAGCGAGGCGGTGGCCTTCAGCACGTTCTCGCCCTCGCGCACCAGGCTGTCGCAGCCGGGAATGGCGGATTTCAGCACCTCGATATCGTTCAGCGCTGCCCAGACCTGTGCCCGGGGGGCGGCGATGCGGCGTTCGCCGGTCATATCCATGCGGTCAATGCTCCGTACTGCGCGCCAATAGCGATTGCGCGGCGGGTGGGTAACTTATAGGGGAGACGGCATGCAACCAACCCCCATCCATGGCGGGCCGGCGCTGGCGGAAGGCCTGCCTTTCCTGCTGATGCTGCTGTCGATCGCGCTGTTCCCGATGTTCGCGCCGCGGTTCTGGCACCGGCACATGGGCAAGGTGGCACTGTTCTGGTCGCTCGCCTCGCTGGTGCCGCTGTCGATCACCGAAGGCACGGTGGTGGCGCTGCTTGGGGCGTGGCAGGCGATTCTCGGGGAGTATTTCCCTTTCGTCGCCTTGCTGGTGGCGATGTATTCCGTCGGCGGTGGCATCCTGCTGGAGGGCGGGCCGTGGGGCACGCCGCGCGGGAACACCGTCCTGATGACCATCGCCATCATCTGCGGCGCCATAATCGGGCCGGTCGCGGTGTCGATGGTGTTGATCCACCCGTTGCTGCGGGCCAATGCGCACCGGCGCGACAAGGTGCATCTTGTGGTCTTCTTCATTGTGCTGGTCTGCAACGTCAGCGGCGTGACCACACCGTTGGGGAACCCGCCGCTGTATATCGGCCTGCTGCAAGGCGTCCCGTTCGACTGGCCGCTCAGGATGCTGCTGCTTCCCGGACTGGTGCTGACCATCCCGCTGCTCGCCCTGTTCTGGTGGTTCGACCGGCGATCCGCGGCGAAGGACCCGGTCCCCGCCGCCCGCCGGCGGCTGCATTTCCGCGGCATCGGCAATGTCGCCCTCCTCGCCCTGGTGTTCCCGGTCGGCCCGGTGCAAATGCCCGGCGCCATGGTGGGCGGCGGGCAGTTCTCGGGCGCCATGCTGTTCCTCGCGGTGGCCGCCGTCGCCGGCCGCAAGACGCCGCTCGCCATCCACCAGGCCAACATGTTCACCTGGGAGCCGATGGTGGAGGTGGCCAAGCTGTTCGCCGGCATCTTCGTCACCATCGTCCCCGTGCTGCACATGCTGGAGGCGGGGACCGCGGGCCCCCTCGCGCCGCTGCTGCGCCTCACCGCCAACGCCGCCGGGCAACCGGTGCCGGCGGTGTATTTCTGGTTCGCCGGCATCCTCTCCGCCTTTCTCGACAACGCCCCCACCTATCTCCTGTTTTTCCGCCTCGCCGGCGGGGACCCGGCGCGGCTGACCGGCGAATGGGCGCCGACCCTGATGGCGATGTCCGCCGGCGCCGTGTGCTTCGGCGCGCTCACCTATATCGGCAACGCGCCCAATATGATGGTGCGCGGCGTCGCGGCGCACCGGGGCGTTCGCATGCCCGGCTTCTTCGGCTACATGGCGATGGCCTGCGGGCTGCTGCTGCCCGGCTTTGTGCTGCTCACCGTGCTGTTCTTCCTCTGACGGAGCTCTCCGATGACCTACCTCCTCGCCGACGGCAACCCGACCGAGCATGCTGGCCTGCGCTTCCGCCGCGCGGTGGAAGCGCCCGGAATTCTGCAGATCCCCGGCACCCATAACGGCCAGGCGGCGCTGCAGGCCAAGGCGGCCGGGTTCGACGCGCTGTATCTCTCGGGTGCTGCGATGACCGCCTCGATGGGCCTGCCCGATCTCGGCATCATCACCGTCGACGAGGTGTGCTTCTTCGTCCGCCAGGTCGCCCGGTCTTCGGGGCTGCCGGTGCTGGTCGATGGCGACACCGGCTACGGCGAGGCGCTCAACGTGATGAACATGGTGCGCAGCTTCGAGGATGCCGGCGCCGGCGCGGTGCACATCGAGGACCAGCTGCTGCCCAAGAAATGCGGCCACCTCAACGACAAGAAACTCGCCGACCCGCATGACATGGCGGCCAAGGTGGCGGCCGCGCGAAAGGCGCGGCGGCACCTCTACATCATCGCCCGCACCGACGCCGCGGCCTCCGAGGGGATGGACGGCGCCGTCGCCCGCGCCCATCTCTACCTCGATGCCGGCGCCGACGCGATCTTCCCCGAGGCCCTCAACACCGCCGAGATGTTCCGCGAATTCGCCGGGCGGGTGAAGGCCCCGCTGCTCGCCAACATGACCGAGTTCGGCCGCACCCCCTTCTTCACGGCGCGAGAGTTCGAGGAGATGGGCTACAAGATGGTGATCTGGCCGGTCTCCTCGCTGCGGGTCGCCAACAAGGCCCAGGAGGAACTCTACGCCGCCATCAGACGCGACGGCGGCACCCATAACATGGTGGACCGCATGCAAACCCGCGCCGAACTCTACGCCACCATCGGCTACCACAACTACGAAGCGCTCGACGCCTCGATTGTCACCACCATCATCCCGCAGGCAATGCCGCAAATTCCGGGTTGATTTCGATAGAGCAGAACACCGCGGATCGGCGCGACGATTGCACCGACTGGCGGGGGCGCGTTCGCGCGGCTATCGTTGACGCGCATTGCCCGCGATGGAGGTCCCATGGCGCTGCCGGTCGCCGATCCCTGGTTCACCGTCGAGACCGTCGATGATGGCGTGATCATGCTCACCGAGCCGCATGTCGCGCGGCTGTGGCGGGCCAACCTCTTCCTCGTCCGCGGCCGCGATCGCGATCTGCTGGTGGATACCGGCATGGGCATCGGCCCGCTGCGCGCCACGGTCGCCGCCCTCACCGACCGCCCGGTGACCGTGTTCACCACCCACAGCCATCTCGACCATATCGGCGGCCACTTTGAATTCGCCGACCGCCCCATCATCGCCCACCCCGTGGAGGCCGCCAAACTCGCCCACCCCACCGGCCCCCTCGGCCTCGCCTACGCCTCGCTCCCCGCCGCCAAGCGCGCGGAATACGCCGCCGCCGGATTTGATGTCTCCGGCCTGATGATCGACGCCACCCCCGCCGCCAGCTACGACATCGCCGCCCACCGCTTCCACGGCGCCACCGCGACCGAACTGGTCGAGGAAGGCGCGGTGATCGACCTCGGCACCCGCCGCTTCGAAGTGCTCCACCTCCCCGGCCACTCCCCCGGTGGCATCGCCTTGTGGGACGCGGCCGACGGTATGCTGATCGCGGGCGATGCCATCTATGACGGCATCCTGATCGACACCACCGAGGACGCTGATATCCCGACATATCTGCGCACCATGGCGCGCCTGCGGGAGCTACCGGTGCGCATCGTCCATGGCGGCCACAAGCGGCCCTTCGGGCGGGCGCGGCTGCATGAGATTGTCGATACCTATGTCGAAAGCCGTCGGGATTTCACGGCGCCGGTGCCGCAGGGGCCCGGGGTTTCGTTTTGAAGGAAGCGCTTCTTTTTGAAAAAAGAAGCAAAAACTTTCTATCCGTTTGCTGCGGAGTCTCACAGGAGGACGTACCCATGAAAATCAAACGCATCGAACACATCGCCATCGCCGTGGATTCGATGGGTAAATCGATGGACCTGTTCCGCGACGTGTTCGGCCTCGGTGTCGAATACGAGGAACAGATTGGGCAGACCAGGCTGGCGATGCTGCCGGTGGGCGAAACCTATGTCGAACTCCTGGAAGGGCAGGGGCCGGAGTCGGGCGTGACGAAATGGATCGCCGAGAAGGGCGTCGGCCTGTTCCATATCTGCTTCGAAGTCGAGGACATCGACGCCGCGATTGCCGAGCTCAAAGAGAAGGGCATCAAGCTGCGCGACGAGACGCCGCGGATCGGGCATGGCGGGTCGCGGATTGCGTTCCTCGATCCGGCGGGGACTGGGAATGTGTTGATCGAGTTGGCGGAATTGGCGGCGGGGCACTGAGCGATGGCGCTCCCGCAAAGCATGACGGCGATCGAAATCACTGCGATCGGTGGGCCGGAGGTGTTGGTGCCGGTGACGCGCGCCGTGCCGGTGCCGGGGCCGGGGGAGGTGCTGATCAAGGTTGCCGCCGCCGGGCTCAACCGCGCCGACGTGTTGCAGCGCACCGGGCTCTACCCGATGCCGCCCAACGCGCCGACCGATATTCCGGGGTTGGAGGCATCCGGCGTCGTGGTGGCGCTTGGCGCGGGGGCAAGCCGGTTCGCGGTCGGCGATGCGGTGTGCGCGCTCCTCATCGGTGGCGGCTACGCTGAATTCGTCGCGGTGCCGGAGCCGCAATGCATGGCGATCCCGCCGGGGGTGACGCTGGTGGAGGCGGGCGGCATTCCGGAGACCTACTGCACCGTCTGGACCAACGTGTTCGACCGCGGGCGGCTGGCGGTGGGTGAGGTGTTCCTGGCCCAGGGCGGCAGCAGCGGCATCGGAATTACCGCGATCCAGTTGGCCAAGGCGCACGGCGCACGCGTGCTGGCGACTGCGGGCTCCGACGTGAAATGCGCGGCCTGCGTGGCGTCTGGCGCCGATCGGGCGATCAACTACAACGCGGAGGATTTCGTTGCCGCCACGCTGGAGTTCACGGGCGGGCGCGGGGTGGACCTGATCCTCGACATGGTCGCCGGCTCCTACATCGCCCGGCAAATCACCGCGATGGCGCGCAATGGGCGGTTGGTGCTGGTGGGGCTGATGGGAGGCGCATCGGCGGAGGTGGATTTTGCGACGGTGGTCGCGCGGGGCCTCTATCTCACCGGCTCCTCGCTGCGCAGCCGCAGCATTGCCGAGAAGGGCGAGATCTGCCGCACCTTGGAGGCGCGTATCTGGCCGCTGTTCGCGAGCCGGCAGACCTGGCCGGTGGTGCATCAGGTGTTTCCGCTGCGGGAGGCGGCGGCGGCGCATCGGCTGATGGAGTCGAGCGCGCATATCGGGAAGATTTTGTTGGTGCCGTGAGGGGGCTCAGTTGGCGCTCGTGGCGGGGATCAGCGACGAGAATCGGCATGAGGTGGCTCCGACAGGCTGGCCGACGGGGGCGCGAGGCCTGGTGAGTGGGCAGGGTATGTGCCGTACGACGGGGTTATGGTGTGGTTGATGTTCGACCCGCAGGCCGGCGCTGGTGCTGAGCCCGGTTTTCTATAATGCGCGGTTGGGGTTGATACTGTGCTGCCCGGCGACGATGCGGGTCAAAGGGTATCCGTTCGCTGTTCTGTTGGCCGGAAAACCGGCGAGCGTGGTGCTGGCGGATCAGGTGAGGAGCATGGACTGGGGGGCACGACCCCCAGAAAACTCCCGCGCCATGCTGCCTATGCGCTAACTGAGGTAAAACCTCGCACCTGCAACCACCGTCTAAGCGTCTGACAAATTTGGCGGACCCGAATGGATTCGAACCATCGGCCTTTGCCTTCGGAGGGCAACGCTCTATCCAGCTGAGCTACGGGTCCCGCGAGGACTGCATAGCGCGAATGCTGTCGCGTTGGAAGAGCACTCAGGCCTGCCGCCAGGGCTATCGCATTTGATGCGCGGCAAAAGCGGCGAGTGGCTTTGTTGGGCAAGCGTCGTTCCACCCTGCTCGTTTGAGCTTTCCTGTCATGGATCCTTTCGAGCCTTCGAGCTTTGCCAGATTGAGGCCGAGGCGGCGAAGGACGGCGATGTTCTCTGGCCGATTGCATAGGTTCGGTAGCGGTGTTCTGAGCGCTCGGCGCAGTGATGGAGTCTGCTAACCGTCGTATGTCGAAGGTGCCCTATGTCCGCCGTCGCGGCGGATGCTGATTCGCAGAGAGTTGGGGGGGGCAAGAAGGGCCCTTCCCCCTCTTCAATCGAACAAGTTCGCGAGCCGCCGCTTGATTTGTTCGGCGACATAGAGGGCGAGGGCCTGGATGGTGGAGGTAGGGTTCACGCCACCTGACGTGACCCAGATGCTGCCGTCGACGATGAAGAGATTCTTCACGTCATGGCAACGTCCCCATGCATTGACGACCGAGCTGGCCGGGTCGGTGCCCATTCGGGCGGTACCGAGGAGGTGGCCGGGCATGTTGAGGATGGTACGCGAGGTGCTGATGTGGCTGGCACCGGTGGATTCCAGCAATTCGATAGCGCGTGCGATGCCGTGTTCCATCATGCGGGTGGTGTTCTCGCTGATGGTGTAGTCGATGCGGGCGGCGGGGATGCCATTGCTGTCCTTGAGGACGGGGTCGAGCGTGACCTGGTTGTGTTCCTCGGGCAGGTCCTCGCAGGCGACGCCGATGGAGAGGCGGCGGTTGGCAATGTCGCGATATGCGCCGTGGTGGCCGGCGCCCCAGGGGAGCAGGCCGAGGTCTTGGCCGCCGAGCGCATCTCCGGCGGTTCCGGTGGCGCGGCTGAATTGCAGCATGTAGCCGCGGACGAAATCCCGCGCGGGGTCGGTCTCGTAGAACTGCTT
>JAPLOH010000328.1 GCA_026400845.1 Alphaproteobacteria bacterium | reverse complement strand
GCAGCGGCTTCATGCCGATCGAGGCGTAGAAGGCGCGGGCCCGCTCGATGGTCTCGGGCGTGGTTTTCGCGCCGCCGCAGAGTTCCACCAGGGGCAGCAGGTAGACGGGGTTGAACGGGTGGCCGACGGTGAAGCGGCCGGGATGCTGCATGCCGGCCTGAATTTCGCTCGGCAGCAGGCCGGAGGTGGAGGAGCACACCAGCGCATCCGGCTTCGCGTGGGCGTCGATCTCGGCGATGATGCGCTGCTTGAGGTCGATGCGTTCGGGGGCGGATTCCTGGATGAAGTCGGCGTCCCGCACCGCTTCCGCGATGGTGGATGCGAAGCGCAAAGTGCCGCGGTTGCCGGTGGGGGCGAGGGTGAGGCGGCCATAGGCGCGCTCGGCATTGGCCAGCACTTCGCGCATCGCCCGCTCGGCCTGGGGCGCCGGATCATAGGCCACCACATCATGCCCGTTGAGGATGAGCCTTGCGGCCCAGCCGGCGCCGATGACGCCGCCGCCGATGATGGCGCAGTTCATTGGGCACCCCGCAGCTTGAGCTTTTTGCGCACCTCTGCCGGCCCCATCACCCGCACGTTCATGCCGCTAAGGATGCTCGCCGCCCGCTCGACCAGGCTGCCATTGGTCGCCTTCACGCCGCGCGAGAGGTTGAGGTTGTCCTCCAGCCCCACCCGCACATTGCCGCCCGCCAGCGCCGCCATGGCGACGTACGGCAGCTGATGGCGGCCGATCGAGAAGGCAGAGAACACACAGCCTGGCGGCAAATTATGCACCAGGGACATCAGGGTGAGCGGATCATCCGGCGCGCCGTAGGGGATGCCCATGCAGAGCTGGATCATCACGGGGTCATCGATCAGCCCCTCGCTGATCAACTGCTTGGCCAGCACGAGATGCCCGGCATCGAACACCTCGATCTCCGGCCGAACCCCCAGCGCCTGCACGCGGCGCGCCATGGCGCGCAGCATGGCGGGCGTGTTGGTCATCACGTAGTCGCCCTCGGCGAAATTCATCGAGCCGCAATCGAGCGTGCAGATCTCTGGGAGAAGCTGGGTGACGTGTTCCACCCGCTCCTCCGCGCCCACCATGTCGGTGTAGCGCATGTCGAGCGGCAACGGGTTCTCCACCCCGCCCAGCACCAGATCGCCGCCCATGCCGGCGGTGAGGTTGATCACCACGTCGGTATCGCTCTCGCGAATGCGCTCCACCACCTCGCGATACAAAGCGGGGTCGCGCGCCGGCCCGCCGGTTTCGGGGTTGCGGACATGGATATGCACCACCGCCGCCCCCGCCTTGGCCGCCTCGATGGAGGAGGCGGCGATCTGCGCCGGGGTGACCGGCACGTGCTCCGACTTGTCGGCGGTGGCGCCAGCGCCGGTGACGGCACAGGTGATGAAAACGTCCCAGTTCATTGTAGGTCGCTCGCTTCAGAAGGATTCTTTGGCTCGGTGATTAGCTGTTTCTCGATCGCGTTCAGTTTTCTTGTCCTAGCCGCTCTCAGTGCGGCGCTTATCGACTTTCGGGTCGCTGCAGCCCTTGCGCCTGCGCCCTTCATACGCGCCGAATGATCGGGCTCACCCATGCACTCCTGCCAGTGCTTCCGCAGCAGCTTTATTGCCTCCAACGGGTACAGCTTTGCGTCAAACATCCAGTGATGCGTGAGGCACATCAATGCCAGATTGTCGGGATCGTTGTTCTCAGGGTTCTGATCTAGGTGCGCAACTGTCAGGCAGGCTTTAAGCTGAAGGCCGCAGATTACGCAGCATGGAAACGGATGCGCGTCCTTCACAATTTTCTTGGCTTCGTTCTGATTTCGTTTGAGATGAACCTTCTTGGCCATTTGCCGCTACCCCTTCAGGCTCGCAACCGCGCATTGCCGGGATCGAACGGCGATTCGGTCAACACTGTGGCAGCGTGGCGCACGCCGAGAATCTCGATCTCCAGCGCCGTACCTGGCGCCGCAAGATCCGGCCGCACGAAAGCCAGCGCGAGGGACTTGCCGAGCCGCCAGCCATAGCCGCCGGAGGTGGCGCGGCCGATCAGCTCGCCATCGGCGTAGATCGGCTCCGAGCCGCGGGCGTCGGTATCCGTCACACCGTGCACCTCGAGCGTCACATAGGCATTGGCGAAACCACGCGCCTGCCAGGCAATCAGCCCCTCGCGGCCGATGAACGCCCCCTTGTCGAGCGCGACGAAGCGGGCGAGGCCGGATTCCAGGGCGGCATATTCGATCGACAGCTCACGCCCCACCAGCTTGTAGGATTTCTCCAGCCGCAAACTATCCATCGCCTTGATGCCGAAGGGCTTGAGGTCGAGATCGGCGCCGGCTTCCATCAGCGCGTCGAAAATCGCGCACTGCTGGGCGATCGGGTGGTGCAGCTCCCAGCCGAGCTCGCCGACATAGTTCACCCGCAACGCCTTGGTGGTGGCGGCGCCGATGCTGATGGTCTGGCCGGAGAGCCAGGGGAAAGCAGCGTTGGAGAGATCGGCATCCGTCACGCGGGACAGCAGTTTGCGGGCATCCGGCCCGGCGATCACCAGCACGCCGTGCTGCTCGGTCACAAGCTGCAACCGCACGCTGCCATCCCCCGGCAGCGCGTGCAGGAAATAGTCCTGGTCGTGCGTCTCGAGCGCGCCGGCCGAGACGATGTAGAACCGGTCCACCGCCTCGCGGTAGACGGTAAATTCCGTCCGCACGCCCCCCTGCGGGGTGAGGTGGTAGCACAACCCGATGCGGCCCACCTTCTGCGGCAGGCGGCCGGAGACCAAGCGATCAAGCCAGGCCGCCGCCCCGGGACCGGAAATCTCGAACTTCGCGAAGGCGGACATATCGAGCAGCCCGACCTTCTCATGCACATGCCGGCACTCACGGCCGACATGCTCGAAATAATTGGAACGCCGGAAACTCCATTTCTCCACGATGCGGCCATCAGTCGCCGGCGCATGGTTCTCGTTCAGCAGCACGTCGGTCTTGCCCAGTGCCGCGTCATCGAGCGCATAGCCCGGGGCCGCGAACCAGCCCGGCCGCTCCCAGCCATAGACGGTGCCGAACACCGCGCCGAGGTCCTTCATCCGCCCATAACAGGGCGAGGTCTTCAACGGCCGCGTCGCCGCACGCTCCTCGTCCGGGTAGTGCACGGTGAACACCTTGGCATAGGCCTCCTCGGCCTTGGCCTTGAGGTAGCCCCGCGTCGCATAGGGACCGAAGCGGCGCGGATCGACCCCCATCATGTCCACCGAGGGCTCGCCCTCGACGATCCATTCCGCGAGCTGCCAGCCCGCCCCGCCCGCCGCGGTGATGCCGAAGCTATGTCCCTCGTTGAGCCAGAAATTGCGCAGCCCCGGCGCTGGCCCGACGATCGGTGAACCATCCGGGGAATAGGCGATGGCACCGTTATAGACCTGCTTCACCCCCACCTCGCCGAAGGCCGGCACGCGGGCGATCGCGGTTTCGATATAGGGGGCCAGGCGCTCCAGATCCTCCTGGAACAGCTCGTATTCGCTCTCCGCCGAGGGCCCGTCGACGTAGCAGGCCGGTGCGCCGACCTCGTAGGGGCCGAGCAACAGCCCACCATTCTCCTCGCGCATGTACCAGGAGGAATCGCTCTCGCGCAGCACCCCCATCTCCGGCAGCCCCTGGCGCTTGCGCTCCTGGATCAGCGGATGCGGCTCGGTGACGATATATTGGTGCTCCACGGGGATGACCGGGATTTCCAGCCCCACCATCGCGCCGGTCCGCCGCGCAAAACTGCCGGTGGCCGAAACCACATGCTCGCAGGTGATGTCGCCCTTGTCGGTCTCCACAAGCCACTCGCCGGAGGGCAGGCGGGTGATGGCAGTGACGGTGGTATAGCGGTTGATCTCCGCCCCCATCGCCCGCGCCCCGCGCGCCAGCGCCTGGGTGAGGTCGGCCGGCTGGATATAGCCGTCCTCCGGGTGCTGGATGGCGCCGATCAGCCCCTCCGTATTGCACAGCGGCCAGATCGCCTTCACCTCATCCGGCGTGAGGAACCGCACATCCACCCCGATGGTCTTGGCCACCCCCGCGTAAAAGCGATACTCGTCCATCCGGTCCTGCGTGCGGGCGAGGCGGATATTGCTGACCTGGCGCAGCCCGACATTCTGCCCGGTCTCGGCCTCCAGCCGCTTGTAGAGCGCCACCGAGTATTTATGGATCTGCCCCACGGAGTAGCTGAGGTTGAACAGCGGCAGCAGCCCGGCAGCGTGCCAGGTGGAGCCCGAGGTGAGCTCCTTGCGCTCGATCAGCACGCTGTCCGTCCAGCCCTTCTTCGCCAGATGATAAAGCGTGCTGACGCCGACGGCGCCGCCGCCGATCACCACCGCGCGGGCATGGGTCCTCATCGTCTCACTCCATGTGCGTTCATCGTTGGGCTGTTTCCCAATTGGCCGCAGTGTGGAACGGCGCGTTGGAGGGCGCCAGCCTCGGCCGCCCCAGAATATGGTCGGCGGCCTTCTCGGCCAGCATGATGGTGGGGGCGTTGAGGTTGCCGGTGGTGACGTTCGGCATGATGGAGCTGTCCACCACCCTCAGCGCATCCACCCCGATCACCCGGCAATCCGGGTCCACCACCGCCTGAGCATCATTGGCCGCCCCCATGCGGCTGGTGCCGCAGGGGTGATAGGCGCTCTCCACCTTACGACGGATGAAATCGTCGATCGCCTCGTCGCTGGTGACGTCCGCTCCGGGCTGGATTTCCCGGCCGCGATAGGGGTCGAACGCCGCCTGCGCGAAAATCTCCCGCGTCAGCCGCACGCAGGCCCGCATCTCCGCCCAGTCGTCCTCATGGCTCATGTAGTTGAAGCGGATCAGCGGCTTGGCCAGGGGATCGGCCGATTCCAGCCGCACATGGCCGCGGCTTTTCGAGCGCATCGGCCCGACATGGGCCTGGAACCCGTGCCGATCCGCCAGCGCCGAGCCGTCATAGGCGATCGCCAGCGGCAGGAAATGATACTGGATATCGGGCCAGGGTACCGCCGCCCGGCTGCGGATGAAGCCGCAGGATTCGAAATGGTTGGTCGCCCCCAGCCCATCCCGCCGCAGCAGCCAGCGCAGCCCGATGCCGAGCTTGGCCAGCGGGTTCATCGCCGAGAACAGGGTAATCGGCTGGGTGCATTCCACCTGGAAATAGAACTCCAGATGGTCCTGCAAATTCTCCCCCACCCCCGGTCGGTTGGCCACGATGGGGATGCCGAAGCGCTGCAACTCCGCCGCCGGGCCGACGCCCGAGAGTTTCAGCAACTGAGGCGTGTTGATCGGCCCGCCCGCCAGGATGATCTCGCGCGCCGCCAGCACACTGCGTTCCGCTCCGTTGTGCATGTAGCGAACCACCCGGGCGCGCCGCGATTCGAAGTCGATCCCGGTTGCCACCGCGCCGGTGCGGATTTCCAAATTCTTCCGCCCCTTGGCCGGCTGCAGATAGGCCACCGCCGCCGAGCAGCGCTCGCCGCCGCGCACCGTCATGTCCATCCGCCCGAAGCCTTCCTGGCGGAACCCGTTGACGTCCTCGGTCAGCCCATAGCCAGCCTGGCGCCCCGCCTCCATCCAGGCGTGATACAGCGGGTTGCGCAGCGTCCCATACGTCGTCGACAGCGGCCCGTCATCGCCGCGATATTCGTCGCCCCCCTCCGCCCGGCTTTCGGCCTTGCGGAAATACGGCAGCACATCCGCCCAGCCCCATCCCTTGGCGCCGGCCTCCTGCCACCCATCAAAATCCCGCGGATTGCCGCGGATATAGACCAGCCCGTTGATGGAGGAGGATCCCCCCAGCACCCGCCCGCGTGGCGTATGCAGCCGCCGCCCACCCAGCGCCGGCTCGGGCTGCGCCTCATAGAACCAGTTGTAGCGCTTCATGTTCATCGGAATGGACAAGGCGCTGGGCATGCGGATGAAAATCGAGCGGTCCGAGCCCCCGGCCTCCAGCAGCAGCACGCGGCTCCGCCCATCCGCGCTCAGCCGGTTGGCCAGCACCGAGCCGGCCGAACCGGCGCCGACGATGATGAAGTCGAAGGATTCCTGCATGCCGCTCTTCGGGTGGATCAAGGAAGGAAGCGCTTCTTTTTGAAAAAAGAAGCAAAAACTTTCTATCCGATTGCCTCGCACCGTCCCGGGAGCGCGCGAAGCCAAACGGACAAAAGTTTTTTGGTTCTTTTTTTCAAAAACGAACCGCTGCCTCCCTACCACCCCCCAAGCTTGGCATCAATTCGCCAACGCGCTAGGCCAGCGGTCACCCTCGGGAGGCGATCCATGAACGATACCTGTCCGGCCGAATTTGTGGCCTTCGCGCATCACCTCGGCGACATCGCCTGCGATATCTTGCGCGCCCGGTCTGGCCAGCCCCCCCAGGTGGAAATCAAGGGCGACGGCTCGCCCGTCACCGATACCGACAAGGCGGTCGAAGAAGCCGTCCGCGCCGAAATCCTCCGCGCCTATCCCACTCACGGCATCCACGGCGAGGAGTTCCCCCCCGTGCGCCTCGACGCCGACTACGTCTGGGTGATCGATCCGCTCGACGGCACCAAGGAATACGTCCAGGGCCTGCCGCTGTTCGGCTTCCTGCTCGGCCTCATGCAAGGCGAGGAAACCATCCTCGGCCTCGCCGAACAGCCGCAACTGCGCCACCGCTGGCTCGGCGCCAAGGGCCACGGGACCACGCGCGGCGGCACCTCAGTCCACACCCGTGCCTGCCGCAGCCTCGAGACGGCGGTGATCAGCACCATGGGCTACGACACCTTCGCCCTGCATCGCCGCGAGCAACTCCTCCCCCTCCGCACCCGCCACCGCGCGACCGTGACCGCCGATAGTTTCTACGTATTCGGCCTGCTCGCCGAAGGCCGCGTCGATCTCATCGCGTCGGACGGTTTCGCCTTGCACGACTACGCGGCCCTCGACGCCGTGGTCCGCAACGCCGGCGGCATGATGACGGACTGGGCCGGCCACCCCCTTGGCCGCCGCAGCGACGGCACTATCCTCGCCGCCGCCACGCCCGAACTCCATGCCGAGGCCCTGGTG
>JAPLOH010000023.1 GCA_026400845.1 Alphaproteobacteria bacterium | reverse complement strand
TCACCCCGTGGTTCTTCATGAACACGATGTCGGCGTCGCCGATGCTTGCCGCGATGCGATCGCCCTCGTCGGTCGTGAGTGCCACGCCGTTGTAATGTTCGTCGATCGCCATGCGGTCGCGAAAGCGCAGCGAGGTCTGCAAGGCGAAGGAGAATGGCGGGCCCTCCAGCATCGCCAGCGCGGTGGCGTTCGGCATATGGGTGTGGAATGCGGCCCTCGCGCGGGGAACGCGCAGATGCACGCGGGCGTGGATGAAAAACGCCGTCGGCTCCGGAGTGCCACTGCCGGTCAGCACGTTGCCGTCGTAATTGCAAATCAGCAGGCGGCTGGCGGTGATCTCGCCGAAGCCCCAACCATCGGGGTTGACGAGGAACAAATCGTCATGCCCCGGCACCACGGCGGAGAGGTGGTTGCACACGCCCTCGTTCATGCCAAGTCGCGCGGCGGCACGGAAACAGGCGGCGAGGTCCACGCGGGCCTGCCAAATTTCATCAGTCTCAAGATTGCGCACGTTCATCACAGGGCTCCGGAATGTCCCCCCGAGGCTTGCAGAGCGCGGCCGCGCGGGCAAGATGCCACATGCATTTACGAGGACCGGACATGACCGCCCAAACCAACCAGCGCATCGACACCAAACGCCTGTGGGACAGCCTGATGGACATGGCCCGTTTCGGCGCCACCGCCAAGGGCGGCGTACGCCGGCTGACCCTCTCCGAGGTCGACCGCGCCGGGCGCAACCACTTCAAAGCCAATTGCGAGGCCGCCGGGCTCACCGTGCGGGTGGACGCGATCGGCAACATGTTCGCCCGCCGTCCGGGCCGTGACCCCTCCCGCCTCCCCGTCCTCATGGGCAGCCACCTCGACAGCCAGCCCAGTGGAGGAAAATTCGACGGCGCGCTGGGCGTGATCGCCGGGCTCGAGGTGATGCGCACGCTGAACGACCTCGCCATCACCACCGAAGCGCCGATCGAGCTGGTCAACTGGACCGACGAGGAAGGCAGCCGCTTCGGCCATTCCCTGATGGGCAGCGGAGTCTGGGCCGGGGTCTACACTCAGGAGAAGGCCTACGCGCTGACCGATCTGGAGGGCGTCAGCGTCGGAGCCGCCCTCGATGCCATCGGCTACAAGGGCGCCGAGCCTGCCCGCCCCTTCCCGGCCGATGCGTATTTCGAGCTGCATATCGAGCAGGGGCCGATCCTCGAGCGCGAAAGCAAGCAGATCGGCATCGTCACCGGCGCCCAGGCGCAGGTGTGGTTCGACGTGGTGGTGACCGGCCAGGATTCACATGCCGGCACCACCCCGCCCTCGGCGCGGCGCGATGCGCTGGTGGTGGCCGCGCGGATCATCGATCTGGTCGACCACCTCATGCGCGCCCGCGGCGAGGATGGGCGGGGCACCGTCGGCCAGCTCACCGTGTTGCCGAACAGCCGCAACGTGATCCCCGGCGAAGTGCGCTTTTCGGTCGAGTTCCGTCACCCCGACGGGGACATGGTCACCGTGCAGGCCGGGCAGTTCACCGAACGGGCGATGGCGCTGGCGGCCGCGTCCGGCGCGGCGATCGACATCCACGAATTGTTTCGTATCCCTGCCCAGCCGTTCGACCTCGCTTGCGTCGACCTGGTCCGCCAGGCCGCCGCCCGGCTCGGCTTCTCCGCCCGCGAGATCGTCTCGGGCGCCGGGCATGACGCGGTCTACGTCGCTCGGCACGTGCCGACGGCGATGATCTTCACCCCCTGCAAGGACGGGTTGAGCCACAACGAGGCGGAAAGCATCGAGCCCGGCGAGGCCGGCGCCGGCTGCCAGGTGCTGTTCGAGGCGGTGCTGGCGCGGGCCAACCGGACGCTCTGATCCTATTTCTTCAGGCTCAGGATATAGGCGGCCACGTCGTCGATCTGCTGGCGGGAGAGCTGGAAATTCGGCATGCGTTGATGCGGCGTTTGCAGGAAGGCGTGGAGGGATAGCTGTGTGGTCGATGCCATGCGGGCGACGGCGGGGAAGCTCGGCACCCCGTCCGCCGTCTGCTGGGCGGTGATCTCGACGGCGTGGCAATTGGCGCACCAGGTCTGGGCGATAGCGCGACCGGCCGGAATATCGCCGGCCGGCTGACTAGCGGGCTGGGCGACGGCGGGAAGTGCTGCGAGGGCGGCGAGGAGGGTGATGGTCGGGGCGAGCATACGCATGGTCTGCGCTCCTTGAAGACGAATACGGATCCCCTGCCCTCCCATATGGGCGGTGCCATGCCGCCGAACAAGCGCCGTCAGTCGCCGATCTCCGCCTCCAGGGCAGCGATCTCGGCGTCGCTGAAGCCGAAATGATGGGCGACTTCGTGGATCACCACATTGCGCACGAGGCGATATAGGTCCTCCCCTTCCTCGATCCATTCGAGCAGGATGGGCAGGCGATAGAGGATGATGAGATCGGGTGCGCGGGCGATGTCGGACACGCTGCGCTCGCCCAGCGGGGTGCCGCGGTAGAGGCCGGTGAGCTCCCAGGGGGTCTCGAAACCCATCTCGGCGATGGTGTCGTCATCCGCCTCCTCCTCCACGGCGATGGCGAGGTTGGTGATATGGTCGCGCAGCCGGGCGGGGATGGCATTGAGCGCGCGTTCGGCCAAGGTGGCGATGGTGTCGGGGTCGGGCGGTGTGGTGAACTGCATGGCGGCACCGGCATTCCGGAAGAGGGTATCAGGAGGAAGGCATCATGGTAGCACGATTGACGGAGGCTGAGCGCGGCGAATTGGCGGCATCCCTGCCGGAGTGGCAACTGGCGGAGGGGCGGGAGGCGATCACGCGGCGCTTCACCTTTGCGGATTTCTCCGCCGCCTTCGGCTTCATGGCCCGCGTCGCGCTGCTGGCGGAGAAGCAGGACCATCACCCGGAATGGAGCAATGTGTGGAACCGCGTCGAAATCACGCTCACCACGCATGACGCGGGCGGGCTGAGCGCGCGGGATGTGGCGCTGGCGAAGGCAATCGACGCCCTATGAGTATAACGATGTGAGTGATGCGCCGAGTTTCCCCGAGCGCGCAGCCGCCATCCGCAAGGCAACGGCCCGGCTGTGCCTGCTGCTCGGCTGGGCGGCGTTGCATGAGGTGACGCTGCCCAATGGACGGCGCGCCGATATTCTGGCGCTCAGGCCGGATGGCGGGTTCGTCTGCATCGAGGTGAAATCCGGCGAGCGGGATTTCCTGGTGGACAGCAAATGGCAGGAATATCGCGACTACGCGGACGCGCTCTATTTCGCCGTCGACGCCGACTTCCCGCGCGAGATCCTGCCGGACGAAACCGGCCTGATCGTCGCCTGGGACGGCGCGGCCGATCTGCTCCGCGAGGCGCCCGCGCACCCGATCAGTGCGCCGCGCCGCCGCGCCCTCACCCAGCGCTTCGCGAGCCTCGCCGCCATCCGCCTCGCCGCGCTGGAGGACCCGGTGGGGCTCGCCGAGGCGCGGGCGGCTCTACGGGTGGACTAGGGTGTGATCGTCGGAGCCGGAACCGCTGGCGACGTGACTCATGCCCAATGCCTTTGCGCTCGGGCCCCTCCGGTCGGGCCGCCAACGGGTACTTTGCTCGGCTCCTGAAGAGTTTGCATACCGAAGCGTGCTCGATATGGATTAGCGCCCCGGACGATCCGTAGCGGTTGCCCTGGGCGGGGCTGCGCGCACGGACGTGGTACCACTGGCTTACGACGTTTCTTTAGCGCACCGGGTGTGTTATATCAACGCTCGGTGCCTGGAACTCGTCGGGCAGGAAGGCCAGGGGCGCTGCCCCTGGCGGGGGGCGAGGGGGCAGCGCTAGGGGATCGCCCGTCTGAAGAGATTCAAGGGCCAGTCCGCGATCAAGCCGCTCGACGAGTCAGGTTGCGAGCCGGAGCACCTGTATGCCCATCTCCTGGCTGCACAGCGCGATCTCACCCTGGTGGACCGCGACCCCCTTCGGACCACCATCCATGGGGGCTAATTCATTAATTTGTCTAAACATACTAAGCGGCAGGATCGGGCCAATGAGCGACGGTGGGGCGGACCAGCGAGGCGCGGCGGGCGAACTGATGTTGCGGTAGAGACTGGCGTGATTGGCACCGGCATTGGTGACCAACAAGTGCAGGGAGCCGGGGAGGAAGCGCAACCCGTGCGGGTGGGCCAGAGCGGCGTC
>JAPLOH010000129.1 GCA_026400845.1 Alphaproteobacteria bacterium | reverse complement strand
CCTGCGCGGCCGCACCCTGGTCGGCAAGGACGACATGGGCGGAACAGCCGCGTCCCGCATCACCTCGGCCGGCTCCGGCGTCGACGGCCTCACCCTCGGCGCGGTCGGCGGTTCGCAGTCCCTGCATGGCCACACCCATACCGCCAGCGACAGCGGCCACATCCATGGCGTTACCGATCCCGGCCACACCCACACCACCACTGCCATCCAGTCCCCGACCAGCAGCCCCGGCAGCGGCATCGCGGGCAGCACCGGCTGGACCTTCGGCGGCGCCAGCATCACGGCCGCGACCACTGGCATCTCGATCGGTGCCAGCGTGGCCAACGTCACCAACGCCACCACCGGCAGCGGCGCCAGCCAGAACATGCCGCCGTCGATGGTCATGAACGCTTTCATCTACGCAGGAGCCTGACATGCAGATCGAACGTCCGATCCTGGACGCGCTCGGCGGCCTCGAAACCGTCGCCACCGCAGTCGCCGCCCTGGCCATCGAGTGGCAGCAGCATGCCTTCACCGTCGGAGTTCCGGCCCCCTCGGCCCATCCAGTCATCGAGGCGATCTGGCGCGCCGGCGGCATGGATACCGTCGAAGTCCTCGATCCGCCGATCGATGGCCTCCCTCCTACCGCGCCGCGGGCGATCCCGGCGCTCGACTTCCGGCGCCGCCCTGGCGGCGTCCCGTGCGCTCGAAAAGGGCGATGCCACGCTGCAAGTCTGGCTCGACGATGTGAATGCCGCGCTCGCAGTCCATCTCGACCACCCAGAGGTCGTGGAGGGCATTGCTGCGCTGGTGACGGCCGGGCTGATCGCCCCGGAGCGCGTCGCCGAGATCCTGGTCTGAGGCATCCGCCATGGGAGACGCGATCGAACCACCCGGCACGGAGGCGCCGGCGGCGCTGCCGGTGGCTGAGGCCTTCGCCGTGCTCGCCGTGCGCTCCACCCGCGTTGCCGGTGGCCAGCCGGTGGCCGCGGTGGTGCTGATCGACATCGAGACCAAGGGGCTGGCCTGATGGACATCCTCGTCGTCCCCGGTCTGGCGCCGCCGGCCGCGCTGCCGCCGGAACTGGTGGCGGCCCAGGGCATCACAGTGTTCCGTGCCGCCTCCACCGCTTGGGCGTCGGACGTCACCGACGATCCTGCCAGCACGACCTGGTCAGCCCGGCTGCTTGGGGACGTCGAGTTGTCGCAGTCTGCGGTGGACGCCCTGGGCATCGGCGGCCGGATCGCTCTCGGGCTCGCTGACATCGAGATGTGGGACGGCGATGGAGCCTTCGCCGACCTGGTCCGCTACGGCACCGCCGATGGCCGCAAGGTCACCATCCGGGTTGCACCCGCGACCGCCCCCCGCGCTTCCAACACTGGCACGCCAATCGCCAATGCAGCGATCGCCTTCCAGGGTATCGTCCGCGCCATTGAACACGCCGATCTCAAGCGGGCGCGGCTGGCGGTCGTGGATGTTGCCGAGCGCCTGGCAGTTCCGCTGCAATCCGCCCGCTACGCCGGCTCTGGCGGAATGGAGGGGCCGACCGCCCTGGCCGGACGACCCAAGCCGGTCTGCCTCGGCAGGGTGTTCAACGCCACGCCCATCGCGCTGGGCAATGTCGATCTCGGCTATGGCAGCCTGCCGACCTACCAGAGCCACTGGCGTACCATCGCCGGGCATGACGCGGTGCGCATCCGCGGGGTCGAGCAGACCGCCGTCACCGCCACACCGACCGTTGGCCAGTTCATCGACCTGCCAGCCTCTGGCGCCTTCCAGATTGGCTCGTCACCCGATGGCGCAGTGACCGCCGATGTGCGTGGCGACGGTGTGCCGGTCTACGTCGCCACCACGGCCCTGGTGCTCAAGCGGCTGGTGCAGAGCCTCGGGCCAGCTTTCACCGATGCCGAGTTGCACTTCGACGCCTGGGCCTTCGCCGATACCGACCTGCCCGGCGAAATCGGCTGGTATCGGGGCACTGACGAAATCTCTGCCTCCGACGCCGCCACCCAAATCGTCGCCAGCATTGGGGCCGTGCTCGCCGGCGGCCGCGCCGGGCTGTTGCGCATGTTCGATCCACTGGCCGCGGCGGCCGAGCAGTTCACCCTGCCGTCCGCGTGGATCATCGACTGCAAGCCGCGGGCCCTGCCCGCGGCGCTGCGGCCGCTGCCCGTCGCCGTGGCGGTGGACTGGCTACGCAACTGGACGCCGATGACCGATCTCGCCGGTTCCGTCGCCAACACCCTGCGCGCGCAACTCCAGGGCGCCGCCTCTGGGCCTGCGCGGGCGATTTCCACCCTGATCACCAACCGCGTCGCCCAGCAGCGCGACCTCGCCTTCGCCGGGCTCTACTGGGCGCAGGCCGACGCCCTCGCCCGGGCCGCGAAATGGCAGGCCTTCCTCGAAGCCGGGCCGCGGGTCTTCGAGATCACCACCGCCCGCTACCTCGGCCAGATCGAGTGCGGCGATATCGGTCGCGTCGCCTATCCCGCCTTCGGCCTCGATGCCGGCGTCCGCTG
>JAPLOH010000306.1 GCA_026400845.1 Alphaproteobacteria bacterium | reverse complement strand
CCCGTGGCGCTGCTTCTCGATCAGCAGTTCGGCCTTGTTGTGGACCGCCTCCATATCGCGCTGCCATTTCTCCAGTGCGGAGTTGAACTTGTCATCGTTGTCGAAGGCGATCTGCTTGGGGATGCGCTGCTGGAGATAGTATTCGTCACGGTAGATGAACATCACGATGTCGGCGTCCTGCTCGATCGAGCCGGACTCGCGCAGATCCGCGAGTTGTGGCCGCTTGTCCTCGCGGCTTTCCACTGCACGGGAGAGCTGCGAGAGCGCCATCACCGGCACCTCCAGTTCCTTGGCCAGCGCCTTCAACCCCTGGGTGATCTGGCTGATTTCCTGCACCCGGTTCTCCTGGCGGGAGCCGGCGGAGGGGCGCATCAACTGGAGGTAATCGACCACGATCAGCGCCAGCCCCTTGGTGCGCTTCAGCCGCCGGCAGCGGGTGCGCATCGCCGAGAGGGTGATCGCCGGGGTATCGTCGATCAGCAGCGGCAGGCTGCTAATTTCGCGGCTGACCTGGATGAAACGATCGAAATCCTTCTGGTTGATTTCGCCCCGGCGAATTTTATCGGCCGATATCCGGCTCTCCTCTGAGAGCAGGCGGATGGCGAGCTGCTCAGCGCTCATTTCGAGTGAAAACAGCGCCACCGTCGCCTTCGGCAGCCCGTCCGGATCGGCGGCGCGGCCCTCGGCAAGCAGCGCCTTCGCGGCGCTATAGGCGATCTTGGTGGCTAGTGCCGACTTGCCCATGCCCGGCCGGCCGCCGAGGATGATGAGGTCCGACGGATGCAACCCGCCCGTGCGGCGATCGAGATCGCGCAGTCCGGTGGTAAGACCAGAGACGCCGCCGGGGCGATGGAAGGCCAGTTCCGCGGTATGGATCGCCTCGGTCAGCGCGTCCTTGAAGGTGGCGAAGCCGCGATCGACGCCCCCCTTGGCGGCGAGATCGAACAGCGCCTGCTCGGCCGCCTCCACCTGTTTTTCGCCATCCAGCTCGGGCTCGGCGCCGAAGGCGTTGTTGACGACGATCTCGCCGATATCGATGAGTTGCCGGCGCATCCAGGCGTCATAAATCGCGCGGCCATATTCGCCGGCGTTGATGATGCCGACCATGGCGCCGAGCAACTGGGCGAGATACGTCGTCCCGCCGACCTCCTCCAGCACCCCGGAATGCTCGAATTCGGCCTTCAGCGTCACCGCATCGGCGAGTTGCCCATTCTCCACCCGGCGGCGGACGGCGGTGAAGATGCGGCCATGGATCGGGTCGGCGAAGTGATCCGGCAGCAGGAAATCGCTGACCCGCTCATAGGCCTTGTTGTTGGCCAAAAGCGCGCCCAACAGCGCCTGCTCGGCCTCCACATTGGAGGGCGGCAGGCGCTGGGACATCCCGAGCAGCGAGGAGGGCGGGTCGATCGTGTTCATGCCCGCCTCCTATAGCGGGTTCGCCGATGGCCGTCCCTGTGGACGGCGGTGGAAAACGGGGAGCGTTCGCATTCGCCCTCATTCCTTGCGGATTTTCGGCGGCAAGGCGAGCGCGATCGAGAGTTCCTTCAGCCGCGCCGCCGGCACCTCGGCCGGCGCCCCCATCATGAGGTCCTCGCCCTGCTGGTTGAGCGGGAACAGGATCACCTCGCGGATATTCGGCTCATCGGCCAGCAGCATGACGATGCGGTCGATGCCCGGCGCCGAGCCGCCGTGCGGGGGTGCGCCGTAGCGGAACGCGTTCAGCATGCCGCCGAAGCGGGCCTCCACGTCGGCCGCCAGCGGGTCCTGGGTGTTCAGCGCCTCCAGCTCGCCTTGCGGCATGCTGAAGGGGTTGTGGCTGAAATCGATCTGCTTGGTTTCCTCGTTCAGCTCGAACATCGGGAAATCGGTGATCCAGCAGAACTTGAACGCGCCGTCCTTGATCAGGCCAAGCTCGTTGCCGAGACGGGCGCGCACGCTGCCGGCGAATTTCGGCGCCTCGTCCTTCTTGCCGGCGGCGAAGAACACGCTGTCGCCGGCCTTCAGGCCGCAGGCAACGCGGATGGCCTCGGCGCGGTCGGCCTCCAGGTTGCGCGCGATCGGGCCTTTCGGCCCCTCGGCGTCGAACTGGATATAGCCGAGCCCACCGGCGCCCTCGGCGCGCGCCCAGTCGTTCAACTTGTCGAAGAAACTGCGCGGGTTGGCGGCCGTGCCCGGCGCCGGAATGGCGCGCACGATGCCGCCGGAGGCCGCGATCTTGGCGAACAGCCCGAAGCCGGAACCGGCGAAATGCTCGGTCACGTCGGTGATCACCAGCGGATTGCGCAGATCGGGCTTGTCCGAGCCATACAGCAGCATCGAGGTGTCGTAGGGGATGCGCGGGAAGGGCGGCTTGGTCACCGCGCGGCCGTCGCCGAACTCCTCAAACACCCCGGCGATGACGGGCTCAAGCGTGTTGAACACGTCCTCCTGCGTCACGAAGCTCATCTCGAAATCGAGCTGGTAGAACTCGCCGGGCGAGCGGTCCGCGCGGCTTGCCTCGTCGCGGAAGCACGGCGCGATCTGGAAGTAGCGGTCGAGCCCGGCCACCATCGCCAACTGCTTGAACTGCTGCGGCGCCTGCGGCAGCGCGCAGAACTTGCCGGGATGGCTGAGCGACGGCACCAGGAAGTCGCGCGCGCCCTCGGGGCTGGAAGCGGTGAGGATCGGGGTCTGGAATTCGGTGAAACCGCTGTCGATCATGCGGCGGCGGATCGAGGCGATCACCCCCGCGCGCAGCTTCATGTTGCGCTGCATCTTCTCGCGGCGCAGGTCGATGAAGCGGTATTTGAGACGGATCTCGTCGGGGAACTTCTCATCCCCCGCGACCTGCATCGGCAGCACGTCGGCGGCGGACTGCACCACCACGGTATCGGCCTTGAGCTCGACCTCGCCGGTCGGCAGCTTGGGGTTCACCGTGGCGCCCTCGCGGTTCACCACCGTGCCGGTGACGGTGATGACGCTTTCCGGCCGCACCCGCTCGATCGCCGTGAAGGCAGCGGAGCCGGCGGCGAACACGCATTGGGTGAGGCCGTAATGGTCACGCAAATCGACGAACAGCAGCCCGCCATGGTCGCGCTTGCTGTGCACCCAGCCGGAAAGGCGGGCGGTCTGGCCGGCGTCGGAGGCGCGCAGCGCGCCGCAGGTGTGGGTGCGATAGGCGTGCATCTTGAGGATTCCGTCTGGAAAAGGCGCCGCACACAACAGATCGCCCCTCGCGATGTCAAGGCGGCTGTCGTCGGAGGCGCCGAGAGTCACGGCTTCGCCGCATGGCTTCACCGCAGGAAATCCCGCGTGTAGAAGCATCCATGCCCAGAAGCCAGAAGCCGGATTTTCCGCCCCCCGCCCTCATCACCACCACCGACGCCCTCGCCGCCCTGTGCGAGCGCCTGCGGGCCGAGCGCTTCGTGACGGTCGATACCGAATTCATGCGCGAGCGGACCTATTGGCCCGAGCTCTGCGTCGTCCAGCTCGCGGGGGAAAGCGAGGTGGCGGTGGTCGATGCGATCGCGCCGGGGCTCGATATCACGCCGCTCGCCGCTCTGTTCGCCGACCCCGCGGTCGACAAGGTGTTCCACGCCTGCCGGCAGGATATCGAGATCTTCGTGCAGAAATTCGGCGCCGTGCCGGTCC